>CABVBV010000001.1 GCA_902496595.1 uncultured Eubacteriales bacterium
TGCGGCCCACGAACTCGTTGTAGTCTATGGAGGAGACGAGCATCTGGAAGGGCGCGGCCTCGTCGCCGGTGGGCTCGGGGATATATTTTATAATGGTGTCGAAGAGCGGCTTCAGATCCGTGCCGGGCGCCTCGGGCGAGTAGGACGCCGTGCCGTTGCGGCCGGAGCAGAAGAGCATGGGCGAATCGAGCTGCTCGTCCGTGCAGCCGAGATCCATGAGCAGCTCCAGCACCTCGTCCACGACCTCGAGGACGCGCTGGTCGGGCCTGTCTATCTTGTTGAGCACGACGATGACCCTGTGGCCCAGCTCGAGCGCCTTGGAGAGCACGAACCTCGTCTGCGGCATCGGCCCCTCGGCGGCGTCAACGAGCAGGATGACGCCGTTCACCATCTTGAGTATGCGCTCCACCTCTCCGCCGAAGTCGGCGTGGCCCGGGGTATCGACGATGTTTATCTTCGTGTCGCCGTAGCGGACGGCGGTGTTCTTCGCGAGTATGGTGATGCCGCGCTCGCGCTCGAGGTCGCCGGAGTCCATGACCCGGGTCTCGACCTCCTGGTTCTCGCGGAACACGCCCGACTGCTTGAGCATCTCGTCGACCAGCGTGGTCTTGCCGTGGTCGACGTGGGCGATTATCGCGACGTTCCTCAGCTTATCCAAGTATACCACCTCTTATTTATTCACAAACTCGGATTTTATCACCGTATCCTCCATATTGCAAGGCTTAGCTTCTCCGTTTCCGGCTCATTTTTTCATTTTATGTCCGAAAACATGGACGTCGGGGCTTCGGCAAGGCGTTCTTCCCCTCCTCTTCCGACGTCGATTTTCACAGTCGTCCCCGCCCTTATATCGTGAAAATCCGTCAAAATTCACATTACTGCGTTGACGCGGAGGGAAGCAGCTTATATAATTGTCTGTGGAGATACGGGACTTTCCGTCAGGAGGTGCTTATGGAGTTTTTTGAAACATACAGGGAGATTTTAAGGAGCGAGCTGGTGTATGCCACGGGCTGCACGGAGCCAATAGCCATCGCCTATGCCGCTGCGGTCGCGGCGGAGACGCTGGGTGAGCGGCCGGAGCGGCTGAAGGTCTTGTGCAGCGGCAACATCGTAAAGAACGTCAAGAGCGTCATCGTCCCGGGCACGGGCGGGCTCAGGGGCATAGAGGCCGCCGCGGTGATAGGCGCCGTCGGCGGCGACCCGGGTGTCGGCCTGAACGTCCTGCACCGGGTGACGGCGGAGGACAGGGCCGAGGCGGCGGAGCTGCTGGAGCAGCGCGTCTGCGAGGTGGGACTGCTGGACTCGGACGAGCCTCTCCACATCCTGCTCGAAGCCGAGGCCGCCGGACACTCGGCGAAGGTGGAGATAAAGGGCTCGCACACCAACATCGTGAGCCGCTGCCTCGACGGTGCGGAGCTGGCCTCGGGCGGCCCCGTGGGAGAGGAGGCCGGCTCCGGGCCGGACTATGGGCTGCTGAGCCTCAAGGGCATCATCGACTATGCCGAGGGCACCGATCTCGAGGCCGAACGAGAGCTGCTGGAGAGCCAGATCGAGTGCAACCGGGCGATCGCCATCGAGGGCTTCCTGGGTGAGTACGGGCTGAACGTGGGCCGGGCGCTGCTGGAGCACGCGAACTACGGGCCCTACGTCCGCGCCGCGGCGATGGCGGCCTCGGGCAGCGACGCGAGGATGAGCGGCTGCCAGATGCCGGTCGTCATAAACTCGGGCAGCGGCAACCAGGGCCTGACGGTGACTCTTCCGGTCATTTCGCTCTCGGAGTCCTGGGACAGCAGCCATGAACAGCTGCTCCGGGCCCTGCTCATCAGCAATCTTGTATCGGTACACGTGAAGCGGCACATCGGCAGGCTCTCCGCCTACTGCGGGGCGACGAGCGCCTCCAGCGGCGTGGCGGCCGCGGCCACCTGGCTCAGAGGCGGAAGCCGCGAGGAGATCGAGAACTCGGTTGTGAACACGCTGGCGGTCGTCTCGGGCATGGTCTGCGACGGGGCCAAGGCCTCCTGCGCCGCAAAGATCGCGGCGGCGCTGGACTCGGCCTTCCTGGCCCACAGGCTGGCCATGCAGGGCAAGCGCTTCTCCGGCGGCGACGGTATCGTGGCCGGGGACGCGGAGGAGACGATCCGCAGGATAGGCTCCCTGGGCTCCAGGGGCATGGCCGGGACTGACAAGGAGATCCTCAGATTAATGCTCCTCTAATCCGGCTCTAACGCGCCTCTAATGCTGTCCGGTTATCATAAGGCCGAGAACTGATTGGAGGTCTGAAATGAAGAAAAAACTGCTCATAATCCTTGCGGTGGTTCTGGTGCTGCTGCTGATCGCCGGAGCGGCGGTCTGGTATTTCGTCTTCCACAACAGCGACAGGATAGGCCGGGACGCCGCCGTGGAGGCCGCCCTGACCGACGCAGGCTTTACAAAGCAGCAGGTCAGAGCCCTGGACTGCGACTATGAAAACGACGACGGTTTCCGCTACTACGAGGTCAAGTTCATCTACGACACGACCGAGTATGAATACGCCGTCGACGCCGTCAGCGGCGAGATCCTGAACCTGAAGACCGAATCCGCCTTCGACTAAAGAAAAAACCAGCCGCGCCGGGAAAACCCGGCGCGGCTTGAGTTTGTCAATAACGCAGGCTGCGCGACGAGCTGCTTATCGGCGGTTTTCTGCCGCCCTGCCTGTATGCCGTCGGTTTAACGGCTATCACGGCGGCGATGAGGAGCCAGAGCACGGCCCTCAAGGCTCCGTCCGGCAGTATGGAGGCCCGGGAGCCGAACTCCATTATCAGGCCGCCGAGCAGGGATTTTACGGCGGAGGAGACGATGATGAGCAGGTAGGCCTCCCGGTAGCCGTAGAGCTCCGCCGAGGCGGCGCCTATGCCGATTCCCAGCAGCGTCAGGAAGAGCACGCGCATGAGCCCGTAGAGCGCGTCGCTCCCGGTTGCGAACCTCCTGGACACGAGATCCCTGTCCGCCTGTTCCGTGGCGGCGGCCGTCAGGGCCTCGCCCAGCTGCGAGGCGTCGGAGACATCCACGTATGTGCCGCCCGTGGCCTCGGCGATGCGGGTCATGAGCGACCTGTCCGCGCTGCCCAGGCCGACGGCGCCTATGCTGATATTCTCCGACCGGTACTCGCTCAGCAGCCGGTCGAGCTCCGCCGTGCCCTTCACGTCGGTCGCGTATCCGTCCGTCAGGAGGATGACCTTGGGGTATTCGCCACCGGCCCAGGCCCCGGCCCTGCGGTCGTCCAGAACCTGTGTCAGCGCGTCCATGATGCAGGTGCCGCCGTAGTCCTCACCCGAGAGCTCCGGCACCCCCTCCGAGGCGGGCCGCATATCAAGGAGCACGGAGGTGTCGTCCGAGAAGCCGTACACCATATACGGAAAGCCGTTTTCCGCCCCGCCGAGCACTTCGCCTATGGCGGAGTACCGCTTCCCCTCCGGGTCGCTGTCGGCCATGGAGCCGGAGTCGTCGATGACGAATATGTACGAGCTGGCTGCGCCGGTGGGGCTTGAGAGGTTCAGGCCGTAGAGCCACTGGAAAAGCGTCGCTCCGAGCGCCACCAGGACGAGGAGGACAAAGCCGGCCGGGATGCGCCCCATGGCTCCGCCGAGCCCCGCCGGAGAGCCGCCCGCGCCCGAGACCCGGCTGCAGATGAGCACGGCGACGGCGACCATCACGAGCAGGACGCCGAACATCCCACCGATGAGCACCGGGGCGCTCATCTCGTCCCTGAAGCGTTCATACAGCGCCGTGCAGGCGAACCAGGCTCCGACGCCGGCCAGCACGCTTGCTGCAAGCAACAGAAAATCAAATGTGGAAGAACTCCGCGGCGCCTGCGACGGTCTCGCCGGCGCCCTTCTTTTTGCCTTGGGAACTGTTGGTGACATCGCAGCAGCACTCCTTCTTCGCGGCTTCAGCGCTTCTTATTCGGAAATATCATCTTTTTCACTATGAACACTATGACCAGCACTATTATCAGCCAGGTCAGGATCTCGGTCAGGAACCCGGTTATCTGGGCCCTGAACAGCACGCAGCAGACTATGACGGCCAGAAGCGCGGCCAGGCAGATGATGAGCTTCCACGGTATATCTATCCCCCCGCCCCCGGCCCGGCTGCGCCGGGGCCTTTTCCTCGCGCCGCGCCCGGAGGCTGCGCCCCTGCTTCCGCGCTCCGGTATGGAAGGCCGGTACGGCTCCGGCACGGGCCGGTCGCTGAAGCCCCCTCCCTGCGAAGGGGGCCTATATGGGTCGCGGCCGTATTCGTCCCCGGCTCCTCCGCCGTATTTGTCAAATTCAAAAGCCATTTGCACGCCTCCTAGTTGTATCTGATGATCTCGTTCGAGCCGGTATCGAACACTATCGCCTGGCCCGGCCCCAGAGACGTCATCTCCTCCGGCATGATCCTGTATCTGTTCTCCGTCGAATACCGGACGTCTATGTGCCTGTCCCTGGGCAGCAGCTTCAAAAAGCCCCTGCTCGTGCCGGTGCCCGTCTCGGCCTTCGTGTAGTCGAAGCGGCCCAGCAGCTCGGACAGGACAGCGGCGGTTCTGCCCGTGCCGTGCTTGAGGATCAGCAGGGTATTGACCCTGTCCGCCAGCCTCGCGACGGCGTCTTCGTCCCCGTCCACCAGGTCTACCACGCTGTCCGCCACTATGCCGAAGGCCCCGCCCGGCTTCGAGCCGCTCAGGTATTTGAGAAAGTGCTCGTCACAGAGCTTTACCTTGTCCACTATCAGGATGAAGGGCCTCCGTATCGCCCTGAGCTCCTCAGCCAGATACGGCAGGAGCAGCTCCGAGTTCGTGTCGCTCACCGGGAGCAGCAGCGTCGCCCCGTTCAGGGCCGCCTGTATGCAGTTCGCCCCGGATAAGCCGCCGCCCGCGCTCCAGCCGCTCGCGGCCGCGTCCTGCGCCAGATTCCCTATTACGGCCCGGAAGAGGTCGAACTGGTTGTTCGCGGGATCCAGGTCTGTGCCGAGATCCGACCAGATCCTCCGGTTCGCCGCCTCGTCCCCGGGCAGGCTCATTATGTTGCCGTGGAACTCGCCCATGTCCTCAAAGCCGCAGAGGTAGCGCAGGCCGGTCAGGCTGATGGGCAGCTCCAGCCGGCTCAGTATCGCCGTGTGCGCCCTGACGACCTTCTCGAACCTCGGCGTTACCGTATAGCCCAGCTTCTTTGCCAGCTGCCTCAGCGCTGCGGACAGCTGCATCTCATCCATGCCGTACAGGGGTTCGAAGCCGGGGCTCCGGGAGTCCACGACCCAGAGCGGGGCCTCGTCCTCCGTGCAGCCGGAGCTCTCCCAGCTCTCGCAGGCCAGGGAGACCATGTCCCAATCGTTGTTATGCAGCACTATGACCGGCAGCCTGCCCACGACCGAGTCGAAGAAGGCGCCCAGCGGCCTGAGCTGATCCCCGTACTGGGCCCCACCGCTTATGATGAAGTTCTGAGGCTCGCCTCCGGGGCACAGGTAGTCCGCGAGCCCCTCCAGGCTCCCCCTGCACTCGTACACATTCGCTGCCTGCCGGTTGGAGCTGTCCAGCCGGGCGCCCTCCCTCCAGTCCATGACCTCACCTCAGTTCCCGTATTTTTCAAAGCTGAACAGAAACGGCGGCTCGTAGCCCAGCCCGACCACCGCCTGGCCCAAGCCGAGATTCATCTGATCCCACTCCTCGACCGTGCTGCCGTTCCTCTCGTTCGCCACGATGCTGTTCCTCTGCAGGTCGTTATACTCATAGACCATGATATTCGGCCCGAACCTCTTGCTTATGTACTCTCTCGAGGAGGCGTCGTTCGTGTGGAAGGCGAAGATGCTCCCGAAGCCTCCGGCTATCACCGCGCCCTTGTCCCTGCCGTAGACATCGTACAGCTGGTCTATGCTCTGGAGCCCGGCCATGACCCTCACGCCGAGGCCCCTGCCGAAGTTGAGAGCGTCGTCTATGTGCTGGAGCTTCGGCAGCAGCTTGAACTCGTCTGCGATTAGGAAGACGTTCCCCGAGCCGGAGGCCCTGCTCAGCGCCTCCTTGAGCGCCTGGTCTACCAGCAGCCTGTACACCGGGGTCAGGGTCTCGCCCACCGAGAGGTCGTACTCCACGAAGACGGCCCTGCCGCCCCTCTCCCTCACCGCCCGGCGCATGGACACCGACCGCTCCGGCCTGTGCTCGGCCAGGATGCCGACAAAGTATTCGGACAGCATACTGTTCAGCTCCCCGAACACGCCCAGGGCCTGGTTCGACTTCCCGTCCCCGATATAGCTGAGCAGGCTCCTGAGATCCTCGTATCCGCCCAATATCTTTTGATAGTGCTCCGGCCGGAAGCTCAGGAAGGCCCGGACGAGCTCCGCGTTGTTCAGCTTTCCCGCAAAGCCCGAGCCCTCGAGCTTCGCCTGGCGTATGAAGTGCAGGACGATGCCCCTGAAGATGTCCCTGGCCGCGTTGCAGAAGAAGGGCTGGCTCTCGGAGCCCCTGCCGTGGAAAAGCGCCGCCGCGAGCTCCCTCGCATTCATGGAGACGCTCGACTCGTCCCAGCCGTCCGCCAGCACCTCGTCGAACAGGTTCCAGCTGTGGCTTATGGCCCTGAACCCCGCGCTGTTGCCGATGACGTAGTCCCCGTCCCGGTGAAACTCCTCATAGAACTCGCCTTTCGTATCGAATATGATCGCGATGTCCCCGGGCCCCATCCGCCGGCGCAGCTGGGCCACCGTATAGCAGAAGGCGTTGGTCTTGCCGCAGCCCGCGCCGCCCAGGAGGAGTATGTGCCTGGACATGAGGCTCTCGTCTATGCTGAAGCCCCTCTCTCCGCTCATTGCGCGGCCCGGATAGGTTATCAGCGGCTCCGCTATCTGCGGAGGCGAGTTGCGCAGCACAGATGTGCCGAATACTATTTGATGCTTCATATCCCCTCGTATCCCTCAGACTCGTCCATGCCGGACTCCCGGGCTCCGCCGTCGGGCTCCTGCCTGCCGTCCGGCCCGGGCAGGTACTCGGCACCCGCGTCGTACAAGTTCTCCGCCTCGTCCAGCCTGCCCAGATATTCGTCCCCGGCCTCCCGCTCGCTTTTAAGGCTCCGGTTCTGCTCGCACGCGGCGGCGTACACCCGCCTCGCCTCCGCTATCGTCGCGTCCTCATAGCCCTGCTCGTTGTTGTCCCGTATCAGCAGGGCCAGCTGCTCGCTCGTGATGTCGTCTCTCAGGAAAGAATTGCACGCCTGCTTATTCTGCATCCGGACGCGGGCGTCCCTGCCGGAATCCAGGACTTCGAAGTTGCAGCGGTATTCTTCCAGCTTCTCGTCTATGCAGCTCGTAAATTCAGGGTCGTCGGAGTAGCGGGCGCTCTGGCTCAGGATGGCCCTGAGCGCCTTGTTGTTGCCGTCCAGCTCGACGCATTGGAGCCCGTACATTTCCGTTTTGCCGTCGTAGTTGTACAGGTTCCCTCTCCGGTCGCGTGCGCACTCCGCGGCGAACATGGAGAGCGTGTGCTCGTCGTAACCCAGGCCGGTTTGCACGCAGAAGGTCTGATAGGCGTGTGCGCTCTCGTGAAAATAGCTGTACAGCACGTTGTAGGAGGAGACGTTTGAGAAATTCAAATGGATGATGTTCCCGGTATCGGTGTATTGCCCGTAAAGTCTTTCGCTCTTGAACGGGTACACGCTCGCCGCCTCGCGGCCCTGCGCCGCCGCGCTTCGGTTTTCAAGCTCCTGGACGACGGCGACCTTCGAGTCCAGGCCGAGCTTCTCCCATTCCCGGGTCTTGAAGCAGTTCAACAGCTCGTCGTTCGAGCAGCCGGAGAAGTCCCGGACGTGGTTGTCGTTAAAGAATCTCATGCGGCACCTCGTCCATCCCGTGCGCCCCGGAGTCGCGGCGCCCGATGAGCGACAGCTCGAACTCCAGCAGCCCGGCGAGCCTCTCGCCTTCGGCCGTCCTCAGCAGCTTCTCTGCGTTCTCCGCCGCCTCGGCGAAGCGCCCCGCCTGCCTCATGCAGTCTATCAGCACCGCAGCGGCGCCGGCGTCCTCTTTCCCCTCCAGGCAGAGCGAAAACTGCTCGATGGCCCCGGCCAGGCAGGGGTCGGACTCCAGTCCGGAGTTTTGGGCGCACCAGTGGCCCAAAAGGAAGGTCTCCGCCGCCCGCTCCGGCTCGGAGCGCAGAACGAGCAGCCGCGCCGCCAGGTACGCCCTGGTCACGGCCTCGTTCTCCGATATCCCACTGCGCAGGCTCCGGTATCCCTCCGAGGCGACGCAGGCCCGCACTTCGTCCGTCACGGCCTCGTCCATGTCCGCCGACGCATATCCGCAGCCGGGGCACATCAGGACTATGTCTTCCAGCTCAGGTACCCGCGGGTTCATATCCAGGCCGCGTCCGCCTCCGGAATAAAAGCCCGTGGCGGCGGCGGCGCTGAAGCCGCATCCGCAGCAGGGGCATTTGAATCTTCCCATCCGTATCGACACAACGTCATCTCCTTTCCGTACTCAAGCGAATGATATCAGCTCCGTCTGCAAAAATGTCTTCCCCGGCCCCTTTTCTCAAAATACGGCCGACATCACGCAGACCGCGGCCATCATGGCGCACACCGCGAACTTCGCCGCCCCGGGCGCCGCCTCCCCGCTCGGGTGCGGCCAGCAGGCGACGGTGTACGCCAGGGCAAAGAACACGAAGGAGGGCAGGAGCGTCGCCAGGGCGCCCCGGCCCAGGCCGGTCTGGACGATATACGCCGCCGTGAAGACGGTCATGCAGCACAGGACGGCGAGCCACAGCAGCAGATCCCCCGCGGGCTGCCTCCGCCTCCCGGCCGACGGGAGCAGGATCGCGGCGCAGGCATACATCACCGCGATGTTCAGCCACAGCTCCAGCTCCGCCAGCCTGACCGTCGCCGCGGCAGCCGCCGTCAGGATGAGCAGCACGGCCTGGTTCGTCATGCGCAGGCCGGCCGCGCCGGAGGCCTCCCTCCGTATGCAGACCAGGCCCCCGGCGGCGTACACCGGCAGGGCCAGCCAGGTATAGCCGAAACCCGCGCCCTGCAATACGGCCAGGAGCACGGCGGCCCCGGCCAGGAACTCCAGAGCCAGGGAGTCCGCGCCCGACCGGCAGTTTATGTGGTCGTAAGTCATCACCGAGAAGAAGTACAGTATCGCGGCGGCAAGGCCGAGGTTCCGGGCCTCGAGCCCGCTCTCAACCATATCCAGCGCCGCGCAGAAGCGGGCCGACAGGCTCTCCACCATCGGGCGCTCAAGCGCACAGAGCAGGCAGAGCGCCGCAAGCAGCGCGACACTCAGCCTGTCGTTCCGCTTGAAGGCCGTGGTATCGGCGCAGACGGAGACGGAATAGGCCAGGAACCAGACGGCCTCGCAGGCCAGAAACAGCGCCATTATCCACAAGCCGCCGCCGTACAGCTCCGCCGCCGCAGGCGCGGCGTTCCCGAAGAACTGGTACAGTATCGCCACGCCCGACAGCGTCCACCCCGCCAGCTTAAACAGGACGAACGCGGGCTTCTTCGGCGCGACCAGCATGATCGTCAGGCCCACGGCCAGGAGCAGGACTGCCTTCCCCTCCACCTCGAAGTAGCCGGCGTCTTCGTACAGCCGGAGCCCGGCTCCGTCCAACAGCTGCCTGTAATAAACCGACGCGAGGATCATGAGGTCGAGAACCAGCAGGAGCGGCAAGTCCCTCACGGCGGGGAGTTCGGCCTTCGCCCTGAGCACCGTGAAATACAGTGCGGCGGCCGTTATAACGGCGGAGAGCGCAAGGCCCACGGCGGAGAAGCTTCCCGTCACCACCCCCTGCATCAGAGCCGCGTTCAGGAAAAACAATATGTATCTGCCGCTCTTGTCGGCCGTCCTCCCGGCCGCGGCGGAAGTCTCTCTTTGTTCAGCACTCACAGCTCACGCCTCCCGGGATCAGAAGAAAAATCCTGCGGCGGCATAGGCGAACCACAGCGCCGCCATGGATATCGGCAGGACATAGAGCCGGTCGAAGGGCCTGAGCCTGAAGCGCACGACCCCGAACGCCAGGAGCCCGGCCTGGAGCACGACCACCAGAACGCCCATGACCGAATGCGCCCCGGAGGAGCCGGGAGCGGGGATCAGGGCCATGAACAGGACTGTCGCCGCCAGCAGGACGGAGCAGAGGATGAGGTTCTTCCGGTTATACAGCCTCTGGTTCAGGATGTTCACCAGCGCGACCCTCCTCGACGGGTTCAGGGCGACCGCCCCGTAGCCCGTGTAGTATCTGTACGCCATCGACCAGTCGCGCACGCCCCTTCTGTCGTAGTGGTAGTCGCCCAGGGCGGCGGAGGCGTCGCCTTCACCCGCCTCGGCGGCCTCGCGCAGCAGGCTCACGCCGCGCTTCTCGTTCCGCTGCAGCTGTATGCCGTGCAGCAGGCAATAGCCCAGAAGGTACTTCGCCCTCGGTATGCCCATGTTCACCAGCGGCTCCAGCTTTTTGAAGTCCAGCTTCACCTCCGGGTCGTCCTCGAAGATCAGCTTGTCCATCTTCTCCTCGAACTCACCGAGACGTGCGCTGAACATGGCGGAGCACAGCTGCTCGCGCAGGCCCTCGGCGGAGGCCCGGGCGGCGTCGTCCTCGGGCATGGGCAGATAGTCCATCCATATGCCGGCGGCATCGACGATGCAGAACGTGAGCCACAGGACGTTGTCACGGGTAAAGCCCGTCTTCTCTTCAGCGTTCATGACATATCTGTCCAGGTCTATCTGCTCCGTCCCGGAGCCGCCCTCTATCAGCCTACGGAAACCGGGCACCCTGGTCATCAGGCAGACCTTCAGGATGTCGGATTCATCCGCCCCGAGCGAGTGCATCGCCGCGCTCAGGGAGGCGGGCTCCAGGAAGATCCCGCTGCCGTACATCTCCACGGCCCCGTTCAGCACCGTCCTGAGCGGAGCGCTCCCGCCGCCGTAGGCCTCGGCATAGGCCCGGGCGTCGTATTTCACCTTGTCAAACTTCGAGCGGCTGTTCATTCTTCACACTTCTCCCATACTCTGTCCAACCCGTCTCCTCAAAGAGCTTCAGCCACCGGCTCGGGGTCGGATTGTTCGCCGGAAGCTGCCTGAGCGCGTTCCCACTGCCCAGCACCTGGGTGAATATGTCGCGAATCGCGCCGGGCAGCTCGTCCCAGAGCTCGATGACCCTTCTGTCCTCATAAAACGCGCCCAGGGCGTTCTGCCTGTCCACAGGGTCGAAAATGAACACCGGCATCTTGTGGTAGTCACGGAATTTCGTGTAGTGCGCCTGGAGCGAGTCGTCCGCGTAGCCGGTCAGCAGCCTGCCGTCATAGGGATAGCGGCCCAGGAACATATAGAAAAACAGGGCGCACAGGCTGTAATTCTGCGAGTTGTAGTCCAAATGCGGTATGACGCCCCTCACGACCGCAGGGTCGGCAAATTCCACCGGGAACCGCCCCTCCTCCGGGCCGCCGCGCTCTTCCGGGCCGCCGCGCTCCAGCTCTTCTATCGTGTATATCAGGTTTGAAAAGTCGAGCAGCGCGTTCAGCTCCCTGTCGAAGTATATCCTGGACAGGTGGAAGTCCGCGTAGCACCAGCCCTCGGCGTTGAGGCCCTCGAGCGTCCTCGCGAGCTCCACCGCCATCTTCCTGACCTGCGGGGATCTCCAGCCCTGCTCTTCCGTCCCGGCCAGCTTTTCGGCTGCGCTGCTCAGGGCCGGGTATCCTATGTACGGGAACATCAGCGCCAGCTCGCCTTTCCTCTGCCCGGCCGGCGTCGGATCAGGCTTATATTCCCTGGAGGCGAACAGGCCCCCGACGCCCAGCTGCCCCTCGGAGTACTCTATCATGTCGCTCGGCCACAGGACTCCGCCGCACTCCGGAGGATAGAGTATCCGGTTCCGGTACCGGCCACGCGCATCCTCTCCGCAGTCCAGGCGCTTCATGAAGAACTGCTCTCCCGAGACGATGCCGGTCAGCAGCGGGCTGAGCGCCCCGTTCTCCCCTCCGCCCAGAGGGTCGGGGACGCGGCTGCCGTCCCATTCATATATGCCGCTGCCGAACACCTCGCTGAAATACAGGCTGTACTGATTGTAATAGCCCCTCTTGCTCATGGCACTGTCGCTCCCATCTCTCTCCCGACGCCGTCATCTGCGCCCGAATATATCCTTCAGGCGGCCCTTCTTTTCCTGGCGGCCCGCGTCGGGTTCCCTCGGCCGGCGCTCCCGCTCCGGGCCCTTCTCTTCGCCGCGCCTCATCTGCATCAGCTGCTCCTGGGCCCTCCTGCGCTTGTCCGATATCCTGAACTCATTCACGAACTTCCGAACCAGCTTCGCGTCCGCGCCCTTGCCGGAGGCATAGGCCTCGGCCTGCTCCAGATACTGCGGCTCTCTCATGAGCCTGCTCGCGAGCGCCATGGACATATCCTCCCGGCGCAGTACCTCCGGCTCGCATTCCCCGACGACGGCGAAGCAGTTGGGATACAGCGCGGCGCCGAGCAGCAGCCAGGCGTCCAGGGGCGCCGGAGCCGCCGCGGAGTCGGAGCGGCGCAGCTGTTTCAGGCACTGCCTGCCGAGGGCTTCCGCCAAACCCGCTCCGCTCCCGGGCCGCCAGGGCACCGTCCGGGCGAGCTTCGCGCAGGCGGATATGAAGCCGTCGTAGTCCCGCGACATCAGCGCCGCCATGGCCTCTTCCGAGCAGGCGAACTCCGCCCCGCTCCCCGCAAGCGCCGCTATGTCCACCCATGCGGACAGCTCCTCGCTCCCGCCGAAGGCCCGGGCAAGCTCGTCCTTCGCCTTTCCGGCGAGCAGTTTGCCGGCGCCCTCGCTCTCTATGCAGGCCCTGTGTGCGACAAAGAAGGAATTTACCGCCTCGAGCGCCTCCGCCGGGGTCGCGGCGCTGCGGCCGCCGACGGCGCTGCAGAAGTCCAGCACGCACCTGCTCTTTTCCAGATCTGCCGCCATCGCCTCGTACTCCGCCCGGTCGGACGGAGAGACGGAGCCCAGC
Source organism: uncultured Eubacteriales bacterium (assembly GCA_902496595.1). Taxonomy (GTDB): domain Bacteria; phylum Bacillota; class Clostridia; order Oscillospirales; family Oscillospiraceae; genus Scatomorpha. The sequence goes on from CABVBV010000001.1 coordinate 12,960, forward strand.
GGAACCAGCTCCCAATACTTCTCCCTGGCCTTGAGCGAGCTCGCCTCCAGGCTCTCCGCAGGCAGCACCCTGCCCATGACGCGCAGGAAGGAGTCCATGGCGGCCACGGCGCCGCCGCCCTCGCTCAGCTGCCTGCAATACAGGTTCCAGGCCTCGACCACGACCTTGGTGGTGGTCTTTTTCCTGGAGGGTATGAACTCCGAGTCGTCCAGCAGCCGGTGCAGGGCCTCCCAGGACTTCGTCCCGGCGCCTAGGTAATAGTCCGCGTAATAGGTGTCCAGGATCTCCAGGCCCTTCGGGCTCTGCGCAAGCTCCTTCTCGCAGCGCTCGAACGAGCCGCCCCGCTTCCGGGCCAGCAGCTTCGCGGCCTCGTCCGCCGGAAGGGAGTGCAGCCTGTATATGCCGTACCGCTCCCCGGCGTCCGCCAGGCCCCGGGTGACGTTCGACCTGAGCCGCTCTTCCAGATTCGACTCGTTCTCCTCGGTCAGATACATACCCCTGGAGCGCACCTCGTCCAGCATATCTCCGATGTACCCGTCCATCCTCGCGCTGCCGCTGGATCTCGACCTGAGCGCGTCGCTGAGTCGGCTGTCCAGCTCCTCGTCGCTCATGCGGCGAAGCTCCATCCCCTCCGTCAGCTGGTGGGCGATCTTCAGCGTCAGCTCGTTCGAGGCCGTCGCGTCCCCGAGCTCCACCGCCAGCTTCTCCAGCTCCGCGAAGTAGGCCCCGGCGTCCGCTTCGCCCAGATTCCGCACGGCGTGATCCACGAAGCCGTACCTCGCTATTTTCCGCTCCGTCCTCGGCGTCAGGGCGCTGTTCTCACCCGTCTGCGGCAGGACGTAAAGCTCGTGCCTGTCGGCGAACCTGGAGAACACTATATTCTTGCTGTCGGAGGCGTTGGTCTCCGCGGACGCCGCGGAGAGGGTCTTCCGCATACAGAACGGGACGCCCCAGTATATGCAGTACAGTATCGCACGCAGCTGCTCGTCGGAGCCGTCGTATCCCACGAACAGCGGTTTCGCCGCTTTGCGCTCCGAATACTGGGAGTACACGCACCGGATGAGGGTCAGGTAGGTCTCCCGGTTCATGCCCGCGAGCTCCAGCGCCTTCCAAATGGTCAGCGCCTCGAGCCGGAGCAGCCCGGGCCTCGGCTTGAGCGCGTCCTCCTCGTTGTCCGCAAAGTTGCTCCTGTCCAGGCTCAGGAAGACGTTCGGGTCGCTCACCGCCCCGTCTTCCACGGCTCGGAACACATAGGTATGCGAGAACATATTGGGCCTGTTGAGCCTGTCCAGGAGCCCGAACCTGGTGCGGCTGACATATATGTACGTCCCGTCCCCCGCGACTTCATAGAGGTTCAGCAGATCCCCGTTCTCGTCCTCCATGTGCGACTGGAGGGTGGAATTGGCGTTTTGCATCTTCACGCAGAAGGCGTAGGCGTCGGACGGCAGGTCGCCGGACACCGCCACGGGCTGCCAGCCCGAGCTTATCTTGCCCCCGGTCTCCCTCACTGCGTTGGTATAGCAGCATTGCATTATCTTTTCAGTCATGGCTACCTCCGTCTGCGGCTTCACAGCTGCTCCCAACAGTGGCCGCAGGAGCAGCATCTCCGGTTCACGTACGTTCTCTTCTTGAAAGGGCCCCAGCCGGTCACAAGGCAGCGCATATCCTCCGGAAGCTCTTCCGTGTCCATGCTCCCGCACACGGGGCAGGCGTACTTCGGCTTGGTCGGGTCTTCTATCGGGACGTTCACACCAATGTATCCCAGCTTGTGGAACAGCCAGAGCAGAGGCTCCTCGACCCGCTTCGGCAGCACCGGCCCGACGGGATACTGGTATTTGTCCCCGTTCGGCCCCTCTCCCTCGGCCACGTCGCAGCCCAGCGCGGTGAACGCAAAGTAGGCGTAGCTCGAGTAGTTCGTCTGCATCTGCTGCGCCAGCACCAGCTCGTTGCTCTGGATGAAGCTGTACAGCTCGTTGAGTATGGGGTTGTAATCCGAGGCGTTGAACAGGGGCCTGTTGAAACCGCTGGGGTCTTTCACCCCGCGCACATCGTCCAGCAGCATACGCTTAAGCCTGTCGCTGAACACGTCCTGCACCGCACGCAGGTCGGCCTTGGATATGCACACGGCAAAGGGTATGTCGCACTTCCTGTCGTTGCCACCGTCGCATATTATGCTGTGTATGGTGTCCAGCACGGTCGCAGGCTCGTTCAGCTTCCCACCGCGCTCCACCGCCCCGCTTATCGCCTCAAACTGCATCGGGTCTATGAGCACTATCACCCCGTCGGAGTGCTCGACGAAGGGCGCGAACTTGTTGACCAGGGCGCTCGCCGTGAACACCTCTCCCGCCACGTCGTAGAGCACGAAGGTCTCCGTCACCTTGCCGTGCTCCTTCGCGTCCCGCACCATCTCGTAGAACAGGGGCTGCTGGAACCTCGTCGCCGGTGTGGAGCCGGGCAGGGGCTGGCCCGCCGCTATGGAGTTCTTCTCCAGGAAATCCAGAACCCCGGTGTTGTTGACTATCGCCGAGAGCCCCGCCTTGACGGCATAGGTCTTCATCTTGCACAGCAGCTGCGAGAGATACACCGTCTTGCCCGCTCCGGTGATGCCTATCACCGTCGCAAACTTCACCGTATGCTTGCCGTAGTTGTCCGGCAGCGGATTGTGGCAGTGCCTGCACACGCGTCGGTTGCACTTCTCTCCGGTCGCAAGCTCTATCTGGGACGCCATGCCCTGGCCGTCGAAGATGAACCAGCTCCCGGAACGCTGCTGCCTCAGATACCTCCTGTGCTGGGGATCCTCGGGGTCGATGACCCTCCTCCGGTACGCCTTGACGTGAAGTACGTCGTCCGCGGGATTGTACTCCGTGGTGCCGCCGTAATTCGCCCAGAACGCCTCGTACTCGGGGTCGTCAGACTCCATGAAAAACTCCCAGTCCCTGTATCTCTGCAGAAGCTCCTCCTTGTCCGAGCCCCTGTATCTCGCGATGAAATCTTCCACGTCGTCGTATTCGTCCGGCAGGATGTCGCTCTCGCCCTGGTTCACCTTCTCAGAGCGGAACAGGACTTCGGTGTCCTGCATCTTGCGGAAACAATACGGACAGGTTATCTCAATACCCATTTCCTCTTCCCCTCCTCTGTCTGTCAGACGATCTGGAGCCCGCTGCTCAGCGAGACGATCTCAGGCTTGCGGCCCGACTTCACGAACACCGTCTCCGCATCCAGCATCCGCCCGGTTATCGGGATGAGCAGGCCCTCGGCCTTGTACGCCATGTCTCCGTCCCTGTACGCGGCGGAGGAGCCGGAGGGAAACGAAACTGCGAAATAGCCGGTCGGAACCAGGCGCTTCCTGAACAGGCCCTCGCTGCGCTTCAGCTCCGTCACCTCCACGTGGATCTCCATCGGTATGTCGCAGTAGGCGGAGATCATGGCCTGGTCTTGCGGGGCGTATATGCGGCAGTCGTTCCCGTCCACGGTGCAGCCGAAGACCGTATACGTGCTGGCCTCGGTATTTATGGGGCAGCCGCCCAGCCTCACCTTGTCGGCCGCGCCCACGAAGCGGAACCAGACCCCGGGCCTCAGCTCGGTGAACCCATCGGGCTGTACGGCCGCCACGGACATCTCCTCGCAGAGCTCTTCCATCAGGCCCTCGGCCCGCCGCCCGAAGGGCGTCTGGACTATCAGCACGTCCTGGCCCCGGGCGTTGTCCCATTTGAGGTTCCGCGTGCCCTGCTCCCTGCGCAGGTTCGTTGCGAAGTGGCCCGGGTCGCTCGGCATATAGTGGTATCGCATACGCTCACTCCTTCCCTTCCGCCAGGTTCTCTGCGGTCACTTCGTAGATATTGACCGCCTCGGCCGACGCGCCGCTGCCCGTGTCGTAGTAATAGGTCTGCGGCGGAAGGTTGTTTTTCAGGTTCGTATGCAGCGGCGTGCCCGTCTTGAGCAGGATGGCCGACGCGAGCGGCTCGCCGAGGGAAAACCCGGTCTGCAGATATGTATACACCCCGCTGCCGGTCAGCTTCTTGCGTATGTACTGGTTCGCGCCCTCGGGCTGCGCCCGCTTGTTGAGCCTGCGCTCCAGCTCGTCTTCAAACGGGGCGGAAAAGGTCTCGTCGCTGTCAATGACGTGTTCCAGGCAGTTCTTCAGGAATTTCTCCAGCTCCCCCGCGCCGTGTACGGCGGCAAAGCCGGAGCGGAGCTTGTCGCCGTGCCTGTCCACATAGTTCTGCACCAGCTTTTCATAGAATCCGGTGATATTGCTGTCGCGGACGTCGTGCATCCGGCGCATCGACATGAGCAGCCCGTTCCAAAAATCCGCGAGTTCCCCGGCTTCCCGGCCCTGCCTCTTTATCGCCCCCGCAAAAATGCCGGTGAGGGCGGGGTCGGAGGAGAGATAGTACCTCAGCCATTCCGGAGCGGCGCTCAGAGCCCTCGCGTCGGAGCGCGGGGCGCGGGTCTTCGACATCAGCTCGACCACGTCCTCAATGTGCTCGGCAAGGTAGATCAGCTCGTCGTTGCTGAAGTTCTCCGCCAGCATCCTTCTGTATTCCTCCGTCCACTCCTGTCTCGGAGAGGATTTGCTCCTTATGCTCTCCGAAGCCCGCCGGACTATCGACTCCAGGTACTGGTGCCAGGCGCCCATCGTGAACTCGTCTAGCTCCCCGTCCGACATCGAGGACAGCCTCGCCGCCGCGTTCATGTCCGCTCTCGGGAAGAGCTCCAGCTGTTCCTCGGACGGGAGCTGCGGAGCGAGCGCCGAACCGGCGTAGCTGTCCAGCAGCTCGAAGGTGCCCTTCTTCGTCAGCCCCAGCCTGGCCGGCAGGCCGGCCTCGTCGAGAGGCCTGGCGGCGGCTTTCGAGGCGTACTCTGAAAGTTTGTTCAGGAGGCAGGTCACAGTCACCTGGCCTATCTCCCTGGTCGGCTTCTCCTCGGCGGCGTAGCTGGCCGTCAGGATGCCCCCGCTGAAGATCGCCCTCGCTAGCTGGGCGTCGGAGTTGTTGGACAGGGCGATGACCGCCGCGGCTATCCTGTGGCAGAGCTCCCAGTCCTCCAGTATCGCGTTGTCGCTGCGCCTGTTGCTGAGCAGCAGCACGGTATCGACGGAGCCTCTCCAGCCCGCGCCTCCGTCGAGCCCGCTCAGGGAGCGCTTGATGCCTGAGGCGATCCTCTGCCTGGAGTGGTTCTCGTTCAGCAGGAGGATCAGCATATCCAGCACGTCCGATGAGGGCACGCACAAAAGCTCCTTTATCCGCCCGGCGGTCTCCAGCCAGGCGCCCAGCTCCTCCGCCTTTGTGAAGCCGCTGGTGTTCAGGACAAAGTAGACCAGCAGCTCGCTCCGGTCGGAAAAGTGGGTCTTGGTTCCGAACAGCGCGGTGGCGGCGTCCTGCATCCCCTCGGCCGAAAGCGGCCTCCTCTCCCGGCTTTCAGGCAGGAGCTCGAAATAGTCCGGCTCCTCCCCGGCTGCCTCGACGCCTATGAACTTCAGCTCGTTCCTGTACTGCGGCCAGAGCCGGAGCAGGTTCGACGATATCGAGCGGTGCGCCTCGCAGGCGCCGCCGCCCAGATACACTATGAGCTGCGGATACTGGGGCTCCTTGCCCTTGCCTCCGGTGACGTTCTGCCTGTCTTTCCGGCGCATCCCCTCTTCAAAGTGCAGGACGAGGTCTTGTATTGAAAATGTTGTATCCATGGGACTACCTCTCGACATTGTTTTCAGGGGGCGGCGCGGCCGTGGGCCGCGGCCGCTCAGATTCCGTTTTCCATGCAGAACACGCTGAACCTCTGTTTCACGCTCGCGATGAACTCGATTATCTCAGACCTCTCGGCGAAGCCGTCCGCACTCATGACCCAGGCCTGAACCTTGCTGTCCGACAGCTCCTCCTTGAGCGCCATGCCCTGAGCCTTGAGCTCGGGCGAGTCCGCGTTGAAGATGTCGTCGGAGCGCTTCTTTATGTCGGCCCTCGCCTTGTCGTCCAGCAGCGAGTTGTAGCTCAGATACGCCTGGTAGATGGGGATCGCGCTGAATTTGAACTCCTCGCTGCGCTTGGAGAGCACGGTCTCGGTCACGATCCCGTAGTCGCTCCTCCTGTACATCACGATCTTGCCCTCTATGCCGATGACTCCGGTGAACAGGCCGTCGCAGAAGTCCGCGAGGGCCCGGCTGCCCTTTTCGACGTTGCTTATCTTCTCTTCCAGGGCCCGGATCATGTCCACCGCCTCGCCGTCGGCTTTGTTGAGGACGTCCAGGATATCCCTCACCACGGCTTGGCAGGCCGGGGCGGAGACGAAGTGGTCTTTCTGGACGCTGAGCTTTGTCTCCCTCGTGGCGGCGTAACCGTCGTTTTTCACGGAGTACTTCGTGGGCAGCAGCGTGAGCTTCCTGGCCTCCTTGAGCTTTTCCAGCAGGGCCCGGGCTTCCGCTGCCTGCGCGGGCTTCGCGAGCTTCGCGCACACGTCCTTCGCCTCGGCTATCAGCTCGTTCAGGCTGCGGACTTTGCTCTCATCCGGGGCGCAGATGCGGCTGTCGTCGTCGAAGACGCCGTAGGCCGCGGCCTCGTCGTAGAGCTTCTGGGCGGCCGTCACCTGCTCCACCATCTTATACGGTGCGCTCTCGAGGCGCAGGAGGCTCTGGGGCGTGAGCGAGGGCAGGCGGCGCCAGTCGTTGAAGTCCATGCCGCGGACGGGCTTGCCCTCGTAATAGTACCTGCCGGGGTCGGAGGTGCTGAAGCACATACGCTCGTACTCCTCGCAGTTGTTGTATGCGCTAAGGGGCAGGGCGCAGGCGCTGCACATCACGAAGATACGGTCGGTGAGCGCGCTGCCCTTGGTGACCCACATATTGTCCGTATCGTACATCTGCTTCGCAGCCGCGCTTATCGGGGCGGAGGACTCGGGGAAGGACAGGTGCGCCAGCTTGGAGGTCTGGCTCTCCCTCCACACGGCGCTGTTGAAGTAGAACAGCGGGCTCGCCTTCTGCGTCAGCTTCTTGAGCCACTCGTTATATATGATGTTCGCGAGCTGGGCGTCGCTCGTCGTGCCGTACTTGTCCTTCAGGAACGAGGTTATCGTCCGGTTTGCGAAGCCTCCGAAGGCGGTCTTGACGAAGAACTCGTTCACGAGCTTGGCTATCTTGTTCTCGTCCTCGCTCAGCCAGATCTCGGAGTTGTCGAGCATCAGGCGCATGAAGCTGTCCAGCATTCCGGGAACGTTGATCCGCTCAATCTCCTCGTCCAGAGTTTTCTTCAGCTCGGCGATGGTCATCATCGGCATGACGAAGGAGCCTTTGGCCTGCATGACCTTCTCGCTGGCCAGGGCGTCTCGGTTCTCCCTGAAGGTGTTTATGAGCGTGTCCATCACGCGGCTGAGCCTGATGTAGTAGGAAGACGCGGCCTCCTCCAGCTGCTTGCGGAACGCCGTCAGCACCTCGTCCATCTTCTGATAGCAGCTCATGGACAGCTTGTGCTGCTCGCAGAGCATGAGGTAGTATTCGTAGTCGTTGAACCTCTTCGCGTCGTTGTCCAGCAGGCTGCGCTTGCGCCGGTTCTCGAAGTCGCTCTTCGCGTTCTCATAGTCCCCGAAGCGCAGGGACTTCTGGGCCAGCTCCTGATCCCACCTCGCGTTGTTCTCCTCTATGAGCCCGTCGACAACGTTGAGCAGGTTGTGGCTCTGCGCCGCGGAGACCAGGCCGTAGGCGAACATGGGCCCGTATTTGACGCTGCGGATGAGGTTCGCCAGCTGCGCGTTCACCCGGCTTATGAGCGACTTCTTGTTGTTTGCGGAAGCCATGCTCTTGGCGTTCTTCTCGGCTATGTTCAGCTTGGAGGCGGTCTGGTTCGTGTAGCTCGACACCATCTGGCTGTTGCCGTAGTCCCTGACGAACTTCCAGTCGTCCTGGTAGGGCAGGTAGCTCTCGTCAAAGCCCTCGTACAGCTCCCTGAACAGGGAATTGTACACCTCCGAAATGCTCTGCGCGTCGCGGGCCAGGGAGGATATGGCCAGGGCCTCGACGTCGGACTTCCCGGGCACATTTCCCCCGATGGACGAGAACTTCTCGAAGAGCTCCGACGCCAGATAGGTGTTGATCTCCCTGAGCGGGATGTTCGCGCAGGACGCGCCTATCACGCAGTAAGCCAGGTTGGAGCCTATGACCTTCTCTCCGTCCGCGGTGCGCACCTTGGCCCTGAAGTTCGACAGCTGCTCCTCTATGCCGAACTTCGCCGTGGAATGGGTCAGGAAGTCCATGAGATACTCCGCCGTCACGTTCATCGCGTAGTCGTATGCGTTCTCGATGACGTTGTTGGAGGCGTCCGTTGCGCATATGAGGTGGCACATATCCACGGGCGGCTCTTTCCACTCGATGTCTATGTGATCCTGATACCGCTGCACGAAGGAACCGCCGTTGCCCGGCAGCTGCATACAGTAGTCGAGCTCCTGCATCGCGGCATAGCCGTTCTTCGGTATGAAGGCTCGGGTCTTGTTGTCCGAGAAGGGGACGGCCGAGAGGTTCACGTCCGGCAGGAAGAAGTAGCCGCAGATCGTGGTCGTGCCTATCCTGTTCGCGAGGCTGCGCACCATATAGCAGACGTCCAGGAAGCAGCCGGAGCCCGTGCCTCCGCTCAGCCCGGCGAAGATATGTACGTTCACCTGCGGCTCGGAGAGCCCCTTCTTGGCCGCGTTGATCTCCTGCTCCAGCCGGTTCATGAAGGCCTTGGACTTGTCCATCATCATGTAGCGCCCGATCTGCCTGATCCCGCCCGCTCCGGCTTTGCCGAGGTCGGGCACGTCGATGTCTTCCCACCTGAGCCATGACAGCTCCTCGCGCATCTCCATGCCCTGGATGTTGGAAAAGGCCTTTTTGACGTTGGCGTTCGCGATGGAGAAGCTCTCCGTGTCGTCCAGCGCCATGATGGAGCCCGCCTTCACGTTGTTCTGGTCTTCATCGTCGCTTCCGCGGCTCTTCTCCGCCGTATCCACGCCGAGGAACCTTATGTGCTCATACCTGGGCACCACCGCCTCCGGATCGTCCGGCCTGAGCCTGGAGTAGACCTGGGTCTTGATTGTCCGGATGGCGTCTATGCCGGTTCCGCCGAGCCCGATGAGTACGGTCGCGGTGTTCCTCGCCTGCTCCGCCTGCTGCATCGTGGAGACGATGCCCCCGCCCGCGCTCAGAAGTAATTTGGGATATACTGCCATTTCTGTTCTTCTCCTCTCTCTTTCGCCTGTCGGCTGTTGATCACTGGTATATGGAGCCCTCTATCTGCGGGCTCATCTGCGTCCTGCCGGCCGGGGCGGCTTTCGCCCTCTCCTGGGGGCCGCAGTCCTTGGGGGCCTCGCGCTCATGCGGCTGTCGAAGCGGACGTAGAGCAGCCTCGGATCCCCCTCCTTGGCCGTTATCGTGACCTCGGCCCCGCTCTGTATGCGGACTTTGTTCGTGCGCTGCCCGTTCCAGAGCACCGGCTTGTTCGTCACGAGGAAGATGTAGTTCTGCCCCGTCGCCTGGAAGTAGCATTTCTGGTAATCCAGCCCCACGTTGTCCATGCCGAACCTGCTGAGCTTCTCGCGGCCGCGCCTCGGATTCCTGGGCGTGCCCTTGTACGAGCCGTTGCAGTAGGACTGCGCGGATATGGTGCCCCTGAAGGGTTTCGTGCAGGCTATGTAGAGCAGCGCGGCAAAGATCGCGGCGGCCACGAGCGCGGCGGCGCCTATGATGACGAGGGTTATTATCCCGACGTTATAGGACTTCACGATGACCTCGATGTCGCAGGAGAGGCCGCCGGAATCCGTGGCGCGAATGGTGAAGGCGCCTTTTGAAAGGCTGAAGTGCTCGAGCTTCAGGGTGGAGCCGTCCGTCGTGTAGTCAGTGTTTTCGATGAACGAGCTCGAGACTATCCTGTAATCGAGGACGTCGTCCTCGGCGTCGGTCGCCAGGGTGCTCATGTCGAGGGTGTAGCTCCCGCCCTTGAACGGCCAGATGTAGACGCTCTCCTCCACCACTTCGTTCACCGGCACGGGAGGGGTGTTGGCCTCCGCCGCTTCCAGGGCCGAACCCTCGGCAGAGGTCAGGGGCCCCAGGCTCTCCGACTGCTTCTCTATGTGGTTGCCGCTGACGACCGCGTCGATGTAATACACGCCCTCGGCAAAGGTGTGGGAGAGCTCGAAGCGCCCGTCGTCGAGCTGCATGGGGAGCGTCTCGACGAGCTCTCCGTAGGCGTCCCTGACCTCGAGCACGGCGGAATAGCCGAAATACTGCTCGTTTGAAGAGGCCGCGGTGTCCCCGCCCTTGAGCTGCGCGTAAATCCCGACCGGCTCCTGCGGGTCGAGCGCGGCGCCCGTGACTGAGAGCGAGAGCTCGACGCTCAGGTTGGGGTTGTAGATCATGTTGACCTTTATGCTGTCTCCGGGGACGCCCTCGGTCACGAGCGTCCAGGTTCCCGGCTGCACGTCGGTCAGTTTGAGCATGGTGAAGGTGTCGTCCTCCACACGCGAGGGATTGTATTCAGCTCCGTCCGGGTTAATGAGCGTGCTCATGGAGGTGTTGCCGTAGATGATGATGTTCACCTCTTCGACTCCCAGGCCCGGCACGTCGAAATCCGCCTCCAGCCGTCCCGACTCCGGAAACAGCTCGTCGATGAGCGGGATCGTTGAGGTGCCGTAGATGAGGTTGTAAAAGGTGTTGAACACATCCTGCAGGTCTTCCGCCCTGGAGACCTCAATAAATTCTCCTCCGGTGGCGGAGGATATCTGCTGCATTTCCGAGACGTCGGCCTTGCCGTTGGCGTTGAGGCACACGCTGTATATGGAGATATCCCGTTCCCGCGCCTGCTGTATGGCCTCGGCCTTCCGGTCGAGCGAGGCCTGAAGCAGCTCATCGGAGGCCATGTCCGTGTTGCCGTCGCTCAGGAAGAGGATCACCGACGGCAGCTCGGGCTCGCCGTATACCGCCAGCAGCTCGACAGCCCGCTGCAGGCCCGCGCCCGTATTCGTCCAGCCTCCGTTGGCCGGGACGGATTTGAAAGCTCCGGTCACGGCGTCCTTGTCCTCCTGCCCGGAGACCAGGGCGGGCGTCTGCTCCTTGACCACGTCGTTGTGGAACACCACTCCTCCGAGCACGTCCCCCTCTTCGGCCAGGAGCCAGACGAACTGGGAAACGGCCTTGTACCTGTACCCCTGCGGGTCTGTGTTCTGCATTGAGCCGCTGGCATCCAGGACGATCGCTACGTTGAAGCGGTTGTCCCGGTTTGAGCCGCCCTCGGCCCTGGAGCCGAACGAAAAGAGCCCGCACAGCAGGATAACGGCCAGGGCCCAAGCCGCCGCCGTCCTTCCCGACTTCCCATTGCACCTCATATTTGTCATCTCCGCACCCCTCTTTTTGCATTTTTGCCTCCGGCTCCCCCGCGCAGGAACAAGCCCCCGCGCCGCCGTATACGTTATTGTAAATTATTGCTTTATGAACGCGGGCGTATCCGACGTCTTGCTGAATGCAAGTAGAATGTAGCATTGCAGGGCCGCTGTTTTGTTGTTTGGGCGGCGTTTTCAAAGAAATGTGAAAGTTTTTTGCGGAGCCGGGTGGATAGAAATATCCCCGCGCCCAGTGTTCAGGCGCGGGGATATGGATATAGTCTTCTGAAAGTGGCTCGGGTAGTTTGCGGTCAGATTTTGCCGTGCGAGAAGGCGTCCCAGCTTCGGTGCATATAGGTCTCCAGTGCGATGGGTTCGCCGATGTACTTGGGGTCGCGGCCGTCGTTCAGGAACTCGTCCAGGAACTTTTTCCTGCCGGTGGTGTGGACGACGGGTATGCCGCAGAGGTCGGAAGTCTCTCTCAGTATGTCGTAGCCGCGGCGCAGGTCGTCGGCCCCGGCAAAGTTCAGCAGGTTTGAGTTGTTCACGAACCCGGTGACGCTCTGCCTTGCGAAACCCTCAAGTTCGGATTTGAGCCTGAGTATTTTTTCCGGGCTCTCGGACATGGGTCTGAAGACGTTGACGATGTCGAACACCTCGAGCTGGCCCGGCTCAAGGGCGGCGAAGTCCTGGTGATACCTGGCCAGGGAGAGCGCCCCGGCCTGGTCGCCGCCCACGTCGAAGATGACGAGATCCCAGGCTCCGTCGAAAGCCGAGGCGACCTGGGCCGGCATGACGGTCTGCGTGAGGCCCTTTCCCGCGAAAGTCGGGGATACGACGTTGACGCGCCTGTCCTCCAGCAGCTGGATGTGGTCTGACATTCTGAAGTAGTCGTTTATCCTGTCGAGGTCGATGACCAGGGTCTTCAAGCCCCTTCCCACCCCCATCACCGCCATATTCATGGCGATCTCAGTCTTGCCCGAACAGTAGTTGCCGATAAGTATAACGATCCTCTTCACCGCGCCGCCCCCTTTTTTCTTATGACGGGGATATTATATCTCAGCGCGGGTTCCCTGTAAAGCGTTGCGCATTGTCAGATGGCTGCGTTTACCGGCAGCCGGGAGCCATATGGTTGATAACGCTTGCCAGGTATCCGGCTCCGAATCCGTTGTCGATATTGACTACCGACACCCCGCTCGCGCAGGTATTGAGCATACTCAGGAGAGCTGCGATCCCGTTGAGCGAGGCCCCGTATCCAACGCTGGTCGGCACGGCTATCACCGGAGCGTCGGCAAGTCCGCCGATTACGGACGGCAGCGCTCCCTCCATTCCCGCTACGGCAATTATGCAGCTCGCCTCCATGATGACATCCACATATGACAGGAGCCGGTGGATGCCCGACACCCCTACGTCGTACAGGCGCCGCACTTTATTCCCGAGCACTTCTGCAGTGACGGCAGCTTCTTCCGCGACGGGCAGGTCGCTCGTTCCTCCGGCAGCCACCACCACGCTGCCTATGCCGTACGGCGCGATGTTGTCTCCAACCACGCCCAGCCTGGCAGCTTCAAAATATCTGAGCGGCAGTTCTTTACCGACGCGCTCCGCAGCTTCGCGGCTCAGTCTAGTTATTATCACATTGCTCTGCCCGTTCTGCTTCATCGCCGAGGCGATGCCTGCGATCTGTTCGCAGGTCTTTCCCGCACCGTATATGACCTCGGGTATTCCCTGACGTATGCCGCGATGATCGTCCACCTTTGCATAGTTTCCGACCTCGGTAAACGGGCGGAGTTTCATTTTTTCCACCGCCTCATTCACCGAGGTGGCTCCGGACACCACATTGTTCAACAATTCTGTCAGTTCTCGCTTATCCAACACACACTCCTCCGATTCGGCGCAGCTTATGCGAGCGCAAGCAGCGATGTGAAGACCAAGCTCCAAAGCCGGCTCAGAGGCATGACCAGGAGCATGGCAGGCAGCATATCCGCCAGAGGGAAGTCTTTTATCCTCGCCATCCGCAGTCCGGTCGCAACGAGAAGGAAGCCTCCGCAGGCTTTGAAATCAGAGATCATTGACGGGGTCGTGAGCGGCATGACGAGCCGCGCCAGCGCAAACAGAAACAAAAACACGACAAGCTGGGGAACGGCTATGACCGATACCACCGCTCCGATATTGCAGGCAAAGATCAGCGCTGTGAACAGATCCAGCACAGCTTTTGACAGAAGTATCGTACTGTTGCCCGTCATGCCGGCGTCCAGGCAGCCGTAAATCCCAGTACCGCTTGCACAAAGCAGGATTATTATCGTCACGGTCAGCGAGTTCGCCTCGCTTTCATCCGGCCCCGCCCTCTGCTCGAACACCCGCAGGCTGAGCAAGGAGTTTTGGAGCCGCCCTGCCGCTTTCTCTATGCCTTTTCCCAGCTTGCAGGCAAGGCCCAGCGCCGAGCCCAGCGTCAGAGCCAGTATCACTGCGGGCATATTCTCCATAAGGCAGATCGAATATATGCCCATGCCGGCGGCGCAGACTCCGAAGACCAGATTCATATTTGAAACAAACTGTGCCGAAAGCCGGCGCCCGACAAGTACGCCGAGCAGCCCTCCGATCACCACAGCTGCAACGTCAGCGGCGATCCCGATCATATCTGCCCCTTTCCGACGGCTATATCGATGCCGCTTTGAGCCGAAGCCGTCTGTATGTCTCGGAACTCAGGCCTGGTCGACCACGAGATCCGGGTCATCGAATATTTCCGCGCATCTTGCCATGATCTTGATTATCGGCAGATGCTGCGGGCAGTGCCCCTCGCAGGCCCCGCACTGGATGCAGGTAGCGGGCTTGCCGAAGTTCTTTTCCGGGCCTGTCATGAAATCGTAGTGATGCTTGCCCTTTCCAACGAGGCCGTAAACGTCGACGTCATTCACGCAGTCTATCATGTCGCAGCAAGATATGTGCATAGGGCACAGGGGTACGCAATACCTGCAATGGGTGCATTGATAGGCCTTGTTGTTCTTCAGGTTCTCCACGACCTGGGCATACGCCGCTTTCTCCTCGTCTGTGAGCGGAGCGTTTTCCTTTACCGTCCTTACATTGTCCTGCATCTGCTCCAGAGTAGTCATCCCGCTGAACATACTGATAAGGCCGTCCAGTTGGAGAACCCACCTCAGCGCCCAGGCGGCGTTCGAGTCGTCGTTCAGCTTTTTGAATACGTCGGTGATTGCGGGCACATCCGCGCTGAGGATACCGCCTTTCACCGGCTCCATCACGAAAAACGGCTTTCTGTGTTTGAGCCAGGCCACCTCATAACAGCCCTTTGAATTTGGACTGATCGTCTCCCAGTCTGCGTAGTTGATCTGGAGCTGTACAACGTCCACCTCCGGGTGGGCGGTGAGGATTTTATCCAGGTTTTCCGGAGAGTCGTGGAACGAAAAGCCGATATGCTTTATCTTGCCTTCGGCTTTCATCTTCTGAACAAAGTCCCAAGCCCCCGTCCTCTCGCATCTCTCCGAGGTATTGAGCCTCAGCATATGGAACAGGAGGTAGTCTATGCAGTCCACTCCGAGGTGCTCCAACATCTCGTAAAACAGCGGCTCCACCATTTTCGGGTCGTCGATGATGTGTACCGGCAGATTGTCAACGATGATATACGAATCCCGTGGATATCTGTCGATAAGCGTCTTTTTCAAAAACTCTTCGTTCTTTTCATATGCCCAGGCAGTATGGAATGTATTGAATCCGTTTGCCATAAAGTGATCTACCATCTTGCAGACGGTGTCGTAATCGTATTCCAGGTTGCCCTGAGTCCAGTTTGAGCCTTTTTTGGGCAATATCGGTACGCGCATATACCCAAAACCAAGTTTTGGATTCGATTCTCCAAGATATCTGTCCGCCATCTCCTCATCCTCCTGTTTGATTCCGTGTTTTTTGCGGGCGATCAGTGGTATATCTTCGCTCCATCCATCGAATACAGCTTTGCGTCAAATCCTCCGTCCTCGGTGTCGAGATGCACCGCTTCCATTTCCACGCTCCCTCCGCTTTGGATCGCTTCCGCCAGTGCCAGCATCTTTTTCGCCTGCTCAATGCCCAAGACCATTGTGCCGTGGCAGCACATGACTGCGGATATCTTCTCACCCATGGCCAGCAGCTTTTCCATGCTGCCCATATATGCTCCGAGATCGGAATATGCGAATTGGAGAAAAACCGGCCTGACCGATATCATGTCTCCGCCAAACAGCAATTTGTTGTCGGCGTCCAGCAGGCCTATTCCCCCGGGAGTGTGTCCAGGCAGCTCGAGCACTTCGATATTCCTGCCTCCCAGTTCAAAGACGAAACCCTCTCTAACGGCAGCCGTGTTCTTGTTTTTTCGGTGTATCCTGTCGTGCTCAAGCGGGTGTGCATACACCTGCCCGAACAGGCCGTCGCAGCCAATATGATCCATATGCCCGTGCGTGTTTACGAGCACAAGCGGTTTTTCGGTCACTGCCCTCGCCTTTTCCAAGACGTTAACCGTCCCGAAACCGGTGTCGATGACAAGCGCCTTCTCCGCTCCCGTCACAAGATATGAAATGCTGCCGCCGGTCGTCAGGGCATACACTCCGAGCCCCATCTCAAACGGAGGCAGCGAATCTGCATCCGGCAGGGTCAACTTCATATGGGTGCTCCTCCTTTCCTCCATACATAACCATAAGTCCGGTGCAGCACACCGCCCGACGGCTTTCGGCAGTGTGCTGCACGAGTGTCACGTTAAAGGATGGCGCCCTGAGCTCTGAGAACGCTTTGGAGTTCCTCATAATCGCTCTCAAGGTCTCTCGGAACCTTGCCGTCCCTTGCGCAGAGTCCGGCAGCGACGCCGGCCGCCTGGCCGGTCACCATCGTCTGATGCAGGTAACGGAGATACGACGGCCTGTCGGTGGAAACGCACTTGCCCGCGGCGAGCAGGCCGTCGACGTCCTTCGGAACCAGGCAGCGGTAAGGTATGTCATAGGAACCGCCGTCCTTCGGATAGGCAAGGTCGCTCTTTGTCACGACTACCTTGTCTCCATCGTGTATTGAAGTGCCCGTCGCCGCCACATGGTTGAGCGTATCCCCCGACGCCACATGGTAGCCGCCGGCCTTGAAACTGCTGCGCCCTATCGAGTCCGGGAACTTCCTCGCGTCTTCAACATCATCTCTGGTCAGGATATAGTCGCCCACTATGCGCGGCCCTTCGCGGAGCCTCACTTCGGTGCACACTTTCGTGATATATGCGTTTTTGAAGCCGGGCACATAGTTCTTGAAGAAACGCCAGGCGATCATATCCTGCTTTCTGCACTCGATGTTGCAGCGGCTGAGATCCCAGGCGCTTGTGGGCAGGGCGTTGTCCACCTGGGACGAGTGTTGGAAATGCGCCTGGATATGCCCCCCTTCCCTTGGGAGGATGAAGAAGCCGACGCCCGAGTACGGATGCCAGTCCCCATTGTTCAAGGCCATATCCCGCAGTTCATAAAAGCCCATCATCTCTCCCAGTTCTGTCGGGTCGTGAGCAGTGCGGTACATATTTTTAACGTCTTCTTCCGTATTTGCGCCGTCAAACGGAAGTATCAGCTGCCTGAAAGACAGTTGATCCGGATGCGAACGCACATATTCGAGAAGTTTGTCCCAGTCTACGCCGTCGACTGTGAATGCCAGCGAATGCGGCTGAACCTGATCTCTCGGCACCATATCGCACTTTACCCCGGCCTGAAGCGATACATATCCTTCGCCGGTGCAATCGATGACCACTTTGGCGGGCAACTCGTTCCTTCCGTCCGCATTCTCCACCACTACACCCGTTACCTTGTTGCCCTCTTTCGTCACTCCGACCACAAGAGTATCCAGGAGCAGGGTCACGTTCTCTTCCTCCATCATCTCGAACATCAGGTATGTCCACCACTCCGGGTCGACATACGAGAAACTGTACCCGGCCTTCAGGCGCACGGGATAGTTGAGATGCGGCAGGGCGTGGCCGCTCTTGTAAAGCCTCTGATGCGTCTCTTCCACGATACCGCCGACATCCCTCTCCCCTCTGGGGTTGAACAGGCGCGCATAGGCAAAGCCCGGAGGGCCGGAAACGCTCATCTGCCCGCCCAAAGAGCCCGTTCTCTCAATCAGCAGGGTCTTCGCTCCGGTTCTGGCGCAGGATATAGCCGCCGCCACTCCCGATGTGCCACCTCCGCACACTATCACGTCAAACTTGTCCTCATAACTGCCTACATTATTCATGCATTCACAGTAGCCCATAATATTACTCCTTTATATATAGCTGTACTATTTATTTTTTATAATCATCTATGCTGCGGGCGATCGTTCCGTCGGGAAGCCTAAGCGGCTCCACTATTCCCTCGCTGTGCAGAGCCCACGGCAGGATGATGCCGTCATGGCCTCCCCTTCCGCCAATTGTCACTATCTCCACATCGTCAGGCGTGCGGGTGACGGGCAGCGGATGGCGGTTCGCCCACTCCTTGGGCCTGACAGGTACGAGTCCCCGGCCGTTTACCATGGCGTTATCGTGGTAAACATACTGGTGGATATGTTCCCGTATCATATGCTTGGTGTATCCGTCGCGCTTGAGGAGCATGGCGTGATCCGGGGTGAGGCACATGACAAGCGGCCCGGGCATATAGGCGTTGTTGGAGCCCAGAGTTGTGCAGCAGGCAGTCAGTGTATCGAGCAGATCGTGGCCGTTCAAGCTGAGGAAGTCGATTACATCGTGTATGGGTTCGGCCTTCAACATATACACTGTGGTCGTGTCCGAATCGTAATGCTCTTCATTTATCATGCTCCACTGCGCCAGCTCGGGCTCTTCGGCAAAGCAGAACGTGAACTCCGCCTGAGAGGCGATGCAGTCCAGGTCGCAGACCCCGGGGACGCTCCTGAGCACATTCATGATGACCAGATTTATCGCTCTGCCGATAGTTGCGTTCTCCGGCCAGCCGGGGCCCTGGCAGCCCTGTTTTCCTGAAATGCCGATCTGCTGTGCGATCGGGCCTGAAACAATGCAGAGATTGCCTCCCGGATGCGACGTAGTGACGGACTGGTTGAAATTGTACAACGGGCTGTTCAGAGCCTTAAAGGCTGCGACCAACACCGGCATGGCGTGGGGCTTGCACCCGGCCATGACCGCCGCAACGGCAACATCCTTCACTGTTATCTCCTTGCCGGACGGGCCCGACGCATCCACAAGTTTCGTGTTCTCGTCCCAAGGACAATATTCCAGCATGGCTTCGTAACGCCGTTTCGTGGGAGGTATGACAGGCAGCCCGTCGCACAAGTGCTCGGCATTCAGATATTCCATCACTTCCTCCATATATGCCCCGGGCTCCGACGACTTCTGCGCGTCATAGTCGATCTTCAGAGGCAGCAGGCCGTCGGCTCTGGGCGGCACCTTGTCGATCTTGAAATCGATATGCGCCAGGCGCTCCAGTTCTTCGCCGTTTGAAGTGAGCCCGCCGAGTATGTAATCCCACTTCAAATCCACCTGCGCCGCGACCTCTTCGACCGTGCTACCCTGATAGATGTCGACAGAGCAGAGGCAGAGGTTTCCGGCCCTGTACACCCCGACTCCCTCCGTTATGCTGCTTCCCGGTGGCGCGGTCATGTAGACCGTCGGAATGCCCAGCTTCTCAAGGGCAATGGAAAGAACCGTGGTCGACGACGAGGTGCCCATGTCTCCGAAAGCAACTATGGCCGCTACCGGCTTCTCCTCCGCGAGCATCTTCGCGTACTCGCCCAGCTTCTCCGCATTCTTGCCCCTCACTGTCTCGGTATACTCCACCCACAGCGACGGGTCGCATCCAATTTCAACAAGTCGTTCCTTGATCCGGTCGAACACCGTATAATAGTTGCAAAACCCCAGCTTCGTGTTATTGTAAAAAAGGATCTTGCCGCGTTTCAGCTCCTCCAACGTCGGCCGTTCGGCCAGACTGATCTTCTCTCGTTTCTGTATCCCTCTCGGATCCAGGATCTGCTCAACATTGCTCATTCGTTCTGCTCCTTTCAGGCGGCTGGCCTTTACGTTATATTGCCGGATTATCCTGCGGTTTTCCTCCTATTTATATTATAATTTTCTGAATATTGACTTTCAACACCGCGTGATTCATTGTCAATTCCAAAGTATTGACGAAAAGTTGACAGGCGTTCCGCGGACGTGTTATCATGTGTTCAAGATAAAAATGTGTATGGGAGAAAAGACGATGAGCGGAACATACAACACCAACCTCGAAACACTTATGAGAGCCATGCGCATCAACAGCCGCAGTCTGTCCGAGATGTTGAACGTACACTACTCTCTGGTCAGCAAGTGGCTCAACGGGAAACGGCCTCTCAAGCAAAATTCGGCGTATTTGAAGCAGATCGTGGAAATCATGCTGAACCTCGACAAGCCGAATTATTTTTCCACGATCAAGCTGATCCTGTCAGAATGCTATCCTGCGGAAGACATCAACTTCAGGGACAACATGGCCGTATATCTGAGCCATTATCTTGCGACCGACAACCCGGCAGCCGCGAACACGGCCTCGTGGGACGCTGTCGACCGCAGCAAGATAAGCCATCGGTGCAAGCTGGATGTCTATATGAATGCATCGGGGCGGCAGAGCGCCCTCTTTCGTCTGCTGGACTCTGCTCTGGCCCTGCCGGGGGGTCAGGAGATACTGGTATACGGAAGAGAATCGGTAAAGTGGAGGACTTCCAAGAACTCCTTCGACTATCTCTCCATACTTCAGGCAAAGCAGCTGGAGACGCTAAAGAAGGGCAACCATTTTACCGTTCTCCACACCATGGACAGAGGCGACGATGAGCTGGTACAGAACATCCTGCATTGGGTGCCGATACACCTGACCGGGAAAACCAGGGCTCTGTATATTCCGGAATACACAGATTCGCCCATAAAAACCTCCGTGACCATCCTCAAAGGGAAGTCCGTCATGTTCGGCATTTCCTCAGACAGCCAGAGTTCGATGCTGACGACCTACTATTCGACCGATATGCCCGTAGTGAACAAAGCGGAGGAATATTTCGACTCGCTAAGGGCCGGGAGCATCCCGCTCTTTGAGAACGGGAGCAGCGAAGACACCACGAACCTGTCTCTGCAGCTCTCCGCCAGAAGCGGCAATTCCTTTCAGTACTGCACGCTGCCCTTCCAGTTCTGCTTTGGGAGCTGTGATTTTCGCCGACTTTTTATGGAAAACAAGATCGAGAGCGACGTATTCTCAAACGCCATGACCTTCTGCGAACTGGATCAGAAGCGGCTGCTGTCATCTCTTGACAGCCGGAGCACACGTCTGCTGATACCCTATACTCAGCTTGAAAAAGCGCTTGACGAAGGGGCCCGTGTCAGTTACTGCAACTGGCTCACGGGCAAGAGCCTCTATGTCTCGCCCGACATGGTGCGACTTATTTGCAGGAGACTATGCCGGGCTCTCGACTCCACTCCAAACCTGTCCGTCGCGCTCGTCCGGGATTTCCCTCTGGAAAACGCAAGGAATCTGACCCTGCTGACAAAAGAAAACTTCGCTTTTCTTGTCAACATGGCTTCCGACGACGTTCCCGGGCCGCTGATAATAAAAGAACCTACCATCGTCATGTCGCTCTATCACTACATCGACAAGGTCTGGAGAGCCACGCCCAAAATACACAAGGAGAAGGAAAGCGTTATTCAGATCCTGCAAAAGCTGTTTTGAGCGCTCAACCTCCGAGTATGCCCAGTGCGCTCCACCACGGCAAATCGACCAGCAGCAGCACCAGCAGCACCGCCGCCGTAAGCGGAAGCGCCATTTTCAGGCTGTCGCGCTCGTCGTACATACCGCAGCCAATGCCCATCAGGATATTGATGTGCTGATATGAGAAGACGTACTGTCCAAAGATCGCCGTGTAGCATATCATGGTGCAGCTCAAAGCCGTGAGTCCTGTGCCGGCCGTACACAGCAGCATTGCGGGGATTATCACCGAGTTTGCGGCGATAGTGCTTCCCAGGCACACATGAAGGAGCATACTGAACAAAGCGACCTCTGCCGCCAGCAGCCAGATGTTCCCCGGAAGGGAAGAAGACGGAGGTAGAATGTTTGACGTTATCCACCCCGTCATTCCCGACGCTGAACCGACTTTTCCTATCGCCACCGCCGCTGTCAGGTAGACGACCGTATCTACGGGAACCGCCTTCCAGCTGTCCTTGTCCGTCAAGCCGCCGACGACCGGGACAGACATCAGCATTGCGATACCCATGGTCGTCCACGCAACGTTTATGCCGTGTATCCCGTCTGTCAGCCAGATGAGTATCGCAGCAGACAGCCATATCGCAGTCTTCTTCTCTCTCAGGCTTAACGGCCCCATTGCCCGAAGCCGTTCCGCTATCGCTTCCCTGTCCAGCTCAAAGGGCTCTTTCGACCTGAACACTAGCAGGATGACCAGGCAATACACGGCTGTGAGGACTATGCCGGGCAGCCCCATCACTTTGAGCCATTCCAGCCAGGACAGCGATATGCCGGAAAATCCGAGCACGAGGCTGTTCATGCTGGCAGCTCCCGTCTGAAAGATAAAGCACGTTGGTATCGAAGCCGCGAAAACGGAGTAGCCTGCCGCCACGGCATCCCTGCGGCTCAGCCTCGCGGCCTCAGCCGCCTCTTTTACTACTTCCACAAGGATAAACGCTCTCGGCCACGGGTTGGGGATAAGCAGGGTCAAAAATGTGGACAGGACGAACACCGAGATGATAAGGCTCCGGAATGAATCGACAAATTTCAGTATGAAAACATAGGACAGGCGCTCACATATGCCCGATCGCACCACAGCTTCCGCTATGATGAACGAGCCGATAACCAGCCATACCACTCCGTCCGTCCATGCCCCGAACACCTCGGCGGGGCTCCCGACGCGGAAGACCACAAGCATGATCAGGTACAGCCCCGCCACGAAGCTGGGCTCTGCCACCCCGAAGATCCAGAAGGCCACCGCAGCCACGGTGAAGCCCAGGCACAGCCTCCCGTCTCCAGTCAGTCCATCTCCGGCCAGAGCGCAGACGGCGGCTGCGGCCCCGGCTCCGAGCAGCATCAAAAGCAGTTTCCGCAGCTCTCCGCCCATTCCCTTCCCTTGCCGGAGCTTCATTTTGCGAGCTTGTACACTTCGACTACATCTTCCTTATGGAGAAGAAATATGCCCCAGCCGGTGCCTACGTTCTTCCGGCCGCGCATCGCGTTCTCAGCCATTTCTTCAAAGCACTCGTCCCCTATGCCGGCTTCAGACAGCCTCGTCGGCAGACCGAGCGAAACCGTCCACTGCTCCAGGCGACGTATCATCTCCTCGACGACATCGTCCTCCCTGTCGTGCCCAATGTCTGTCACGTTGAAGACATTTCTCGCGTATTGCAGGAACTTTCCCCTGTTCTCCGGAGAGACCCTTTTCCACACATATTTCATCCATGCAGGAGTTATTATTGCCAGCGACGCGCCGTGAGTCATGTTATAAAAGCTGCTCAGCTCATGGCCCATGTCATGGCTCGCCCAGTCTCCGTGAGTCCTGCCCATCTCAAGTATTTTATTATGGGCAATCGTCCCGGCCCACATTATCTGGCTCCTGGAGCCATAGTTCTCAGGCTCGGCAATGACCTTCGGGCCGTGTATCAGGAGCGTCCTGATAATGGCCTCTATCATGTGGTCGGAGAGATCCTCGTCCGGATACGGGACAAAGTATCTCTCTGTCAGATGCGACACTATGTCATATACTCCGCAGGCCGTCTGATACGGCGGCAGGCTGTAACAAAACTCCGGATTTGAGATGCAGAACTTGGGTATCAGGCACTCTCCGCCCGTATATCTCTTAGTCCTTGTCTTCTCGTCGGTTATGCAAATGCCGAACGACATCTCGCTGCCCGCTGCAGGAATCGTCAGCACAACGGCGACCGGCACGGCTTTTTTGAAGCGGTTCTTGGGGAAAATGTAGTCGTTCCACAGGTCTTCGTCCTTTCCCAGCTTTACCCCTGCCGCGATAGCCTTGGCCGTATCTATGGCGCTGCCTCCGCCTATGGCCAGGATCAGGTCGGGTTCATATTCCCTGCATACCTCAATGCCCTCCATGACCTTGGACAGCACCGGATTGGGAACCACGCCTGTAAACTCCAAATAATCAAATCCATTGGATATCAGCGCTTTCCTGACCTCGTTTACAGCCCTCTCCGGCGTACTCATCGTCCGGCTCTCGCCATAGTGCACCACCATTATCTTTTTGGCATTCTGCTCTCTGAGAGCATCGGGGAAAAAGTCCATGGCATCCTTGCCGAATATGTACCTGGTCGGGCAGTAAAAGTTGAAACTGAGCATGAATCTTGCCTCCCATCACCTAAAACTCGAAAATACCGCTCCTCTGTGGCAGCAGCCAGGCGGCCTGTCGCCTGGCTGCTGTTTCGTTTCATTCCGGGATAAAATCAGGGCGCTACGCTGGGATCCCTCAGGGCCTCTATCAGATCCATACCGAGTTCTCCCACGTCGACCTCTTCGACAAGCTGGTCGCATATATCCCAGGCTATGTCGTAGAAGAACTTGTCCGTATCCGCATCTGTGTATATGACTTCTACTCCGAGTTCATCCATCTTGTCGAAAAAGGCGTCTTTCTCGCTGATCATAAGATCATAGCCGTCTGTCATAAATGCCTCGGCTCCGACCATGACGGCCTCCTGCTGGGCCTCCGTCATAGCGTTCCAGGTATCCATGTTCATCATGATGCCAGGCAGGATCTCCTGCATATTCGTGACGGTGATGTGCGGGCCGGTCTCGTAGAGCTTGAAGCCGTCGGTGGCGATCCAGCTGGTCAGAACCTGGTCGATAGTCTTACGCTCAAGAGCGTTCGGGACGTCTCCGATATTGATAGACATCGGCGCCGCTCCCCAGGCGGTGACAGCTCTGCCCGACCAGGCGCCGGAAGTCCTGACAAGGCTCCCGTTGAGTTGCGTGCCCGGATCTGTCACGCAGCTCTCTCCGACAAACACCATTATGCTGAACGGGAACGGGCAGATATACTTGACGCCGTACTTCGCAAATATTGCGTCAAGCGCCTCGTTGGTCACTTCGACCACTTCGCTGAATTTGGCGCCGCTGTAAAGGCCCGGGATCTCGAGAGCGGCCAGCTCGGGCATGATGCCGCTCAGGTACGAAGCCTGAAACTGGGCGAACTCCACGTTCCCGGACAGCACGGCGTCGTAGGCCTCAGCGTCGGAAACCAGGGTGCTGCCGGGATACACCGTGATGTCAACGGTGCCCTCCGACGCTTCTCTCACGGTGTCGGCAAACAGAGTGTAGATCTCCTGACTGAAACTCGTGCTGGACATAGAGTGGCTGAGCCTGAGCGAGAAGCTCTCCGCATCTGCAAACTTGGAGGCTTCACCCGGAGTGTTCTCAACCTGATCCTGGTCTCCTGCGGGTTCCGTGTCCTCGGGCTCGACCTCACCGCATCCGGCAAGCAGGGCAAAGCAGAAAACTACGCACAGGAGAATGCTGACAGTCTTTTTGATTTTCATTTCTTTCCTCCTTTTTGATCATAAATCCCATATTTTTATTGACGGCACAGGCCGCAAACGCTCTCATACCGGCCGTATCACATCTTGCTCGGAAGCCACAGAGCTATATCCGGGAACACGCTCAGCAGCACCAGAGCTATACCGAACACTATCAGATACGGCATCGCGCCGCGGATGATATCCTTCATCGGCGTGTCTGTGATCGACTTCGTGACAAACAGGTTCAGTCCAACCGGGGGAGTTATCATGCCCACTTCCACCATCAGCGTGGATACGACGCCCAGCCAGATCGTGTCGAATCCCAATTCGTTCAAAGTCGGAAGCAGGAAAGGAATCGTAAGGACGACCATGCTTCCCGGATCCATCAGGCAGCCCAGAATGAGCCACATGAGGTACACGAGACACATTACAGTCCATTTCCCCATGCCGGAATTGGCTATGGCAGTAGAGATCGCGGAGGCTATCCCGAGGTAGCTGACGACATAGGTGAGGCCCAGGCCGCAGATCGACAGCATGAGGATCATGGCGCTTGTCCTTGCTCCCTGGGAGAATATGTTCACTATCATCATCTTGTTCATCCGCCTCGTTCCCAGCACGATTATGAACGAACCGATGACTCCCACGCCCGCCGCTTCAGTCGGAGTGCAAATACCGGTGTAGATAGAACCCAGAACGAAAACTATCAGCAGGAAAGGCCAGATTATGCGCAAGCCGACGCGCTCCTCATGGGCTTTGAGCTGCTCTCCGGAAGCCTCGCCGCTCTTTCCGCCGTTTTTCATCGCGTTTATCTGGTCGATGACCGCCTGAGCGTCCTCGTCCGTAGGCGTATAATCCTTTTCTCCTTAATCTCCTTGACAAGTTCGGGGTTCAGCTTGATCCTTATCATCGCGAATGCGCAGAGCATCAAGCTCATCATGAGCCCGGGAATGACTCCTGCCATGAACAGTTTCGCAATGGACGCCTCAGTTATGATCGCGTAGAGCACGAAGGGCATACTCGGAGGAATCATTATCCCCAACGTGCCTCCGGCCATGACTACTCCGCAGGTAAAAGCGGGATCATAGCCTCTTTTGATCATCTCTCTTATTGAGATGCGGCCTATCGCCGCCGTAGTGGCCGAACTTGAGCCGCAGAGAGCTGCAAACACGGTCGAAGTAAGCGTCGCCGCGATGGCCAGTCCTGCCTTGAACTTCTTCATGCGCCTGCTCAGGACATTGAAAATGTCGGACGCTATACCTCCTTCGGCCAAAAACTCGGCCATGAGCACGAACAGGGGCGCAACGACCTGATTTATACTGGTGCCCTGTACATACGCCGTGCTTACCAACTGAGACAGGTTGCTGTCTTTCATAAATGCCAATATGCCGACTGCCGCCGTAGTCCCCAGAGCCATACATATTGGAGTTCCTATCACGATGCAGACGACAAGCACGCCCGCAATCACTATTGATATCAGCGCCATATGTTACCTCCCTAAGCGTCTCTTGTCCGCGTCAACGGTACTTTTTGCCGCCGGCCAGCACATCCAGAATTATGAACAGCAGCGTCAATATCATCAGCGCACAGCCAATTACAATTGACAGCACCAGCTTCCACTGAAGGATGGGCAGCATCGCATACGTAAGCCTGTTCATCTCGTAGCACTGCATCATATATTTCCATCCGTAGATCAAAAGTATGGAGCAAAAGAAAATGGAAATTGCATACGAGAACGCTGAGACATACTTCCGCACCTTATCCGGGAGCATATTCAGTATCAGGTCGACCCGGACATGGGCGTTCTCCTGAAAAGCATAGCCGCCCGTGAGGAATATCGCCCAGATAAGCAGATAATAGCTGACATCGCTCGTAAACACGGTCGGACTCTCAAACACATTTCTGGCAACTACCTCGATCGCAGATAAGATGGCGATCGCAAAAATCAGCGCACCGGATATCACTCCCAAACAATGGTTCATCTTATTGAGCCACTTAGGGTATTGCATTTCGTCCTCCTCCTTCAAAATTTATGTCTATGTCGCAAATATGGATGTGCCGTACGCAGTATGCGTAATTAGATGCTAACACATCCTATCCTTTTTTCAATAAGACAAGGCCAATTGTCAATCAGGATGAGTTGACAAAAAGTTGACTGTTTGGCGTTATGCAGCTCCGAATTTTGTATATATTGCACAGGGCCAAATGACTTCGCGTCGGCGCCTGGTTCTTGATCAAGTGCATAATATATTTTATGTGCCCATCAAACGCCATAAAATATTCATATATATCCGCATATTTCGCTTTTATTTAAATCGGCAAAGTACACAGAAGATTTTCGCGCCCTGCCGATGCAAAAACGCCGGCTCGGCTTTAAAACGGACAAAGGCCCGCGCCGGGAGGCGCGGGCCTTTGTCTTTGTGTTTATTTGGGTGTGAGGGAATTATTGGATTTGGATCTCTACTTTCTTCGTCTGCTCGTCTATTTGCTGCTGAAGGTCTCGGATCAGCTGCTCGCTCATGGCTTTGGCAAATTCTCCGTTCGGATTCGACAGTTCCAGCGTCAGCTGACGGCGCAGCGAGTTCTCTACCGCCCTGTTCCGGCGGTGCAGCAGCATCGAAAGATTGCGGAACCGGCTCGTCAGCGCGTTCAACACCTCCGACTGATTCAGCGTCGCCAGCAGCCGCAGGCTGAACGGCAGCTGCAGCTTCCGTATCCTTACGTCCGCCCGGATCTTCACCAGCGACATATCCGCCCTGTCTATGTCATATCTGTCGCATATGTCGTTTATGTCCTCCTGGATCGTGCCCAGCCGCTTCTCCATCCAGTCGCTCACCGCCTTATCGGCCTCGCGCATCCGCTCGGGATCACCGCACACTTCCTCGACCCTGTCCAGTATGTAGCGCTTGAACTGCTCCTTATTCCTCGTCCTGCCCCGGTAGTCCAGCACAGCTCGGAACACGCCCTCCTTCTCCAGCAGCTCCGCCGCTATCGGAACGTAATTCGGCAGCAGGTGCGGCATTTGCAGCTCTATCTCCCGCTTTATCGACCCGCTCCTGAAATATGCCGACATCTCCGCCCTGAATCGGCTCAGCACGTCGTCCGTCCTCGCCGCTATCCCCAATCCGCGTGCTATCGACAGCTCGGGCTCGGAGCACAGCGCCAACGTGGCCTCCGGAAAGGCCTCACGGCAGGCCTCCTGGAAAAACTTCATCCTCGACGCGCCGCCCGTCACCAGCAGCAGCTCGGGAGGATGCTCGCTCGTCATCTCCTTCGCACGCTCCAGCGTCTCCTTCAGCGCCTCCCGGAATGTGCGGCCGTTGAGCGCGCCTATGCCCCTGTTCAGCAGCTCCTCCATCCGCGGCCCGTTCAGCTTTATACTCAGCGTAAGGGCGTTCTCCGCGTCCGCATAGATAGGCGCCACGGAGCTGCACGGCGTCGCGGCCCACTTCTCCTCGTTTGTGAAGTACTCCTCCTTCAGCCGCCGACCGATGAGCTCGCAATAGCTCCTCCACGACGGGTACCGCTTGAACACCTCGCTTATCTCGCCTCCGTTCGGCGCCTCCTCCACGGCCTTCTCCAGTATCAGCTCGTCCAGGAGCCCGCCGCCGAGCAGCACCTCGCCGAACACGCCCACGTCCCTCTCGTGTCCGTCCACTATATAGGCGTAGTCGATGGTGGACGAGCCTATATCTATGACCAGCGTCGGACGCTTGAGCAGCTCCGGCGAGAGCCCCAGCTCGTTGCAATAGTGCGCGTACAGGAACGCGGCTCGGGACTCGGAGACGGTATAGAGGTTCACGAAGCCCGCCCCGGCGACGATGGCGGCGTAGCGGCCGCGGGCCTCCGGCTTCCACGCGGCAGGACAGCCCAGGGCTATCTTCAGCTCGTCGTCATGCAAAGTCTTGGCCAGCAGGGCATAGAGGCCCTCCGCAAACAGGCCGAGCTCCTTCCTGGCCTTCTCGTCGTACAAAAACCGGCTCTTGAACCGTGCGCTGCGGTCTTGCACCGCGTGGTTCAGCACCACGGCGTCGCCTATGACCGGCTCCCCGTTCAACCTCCCGACGATGGAGCGGATGCTGTTCACGTTGCCCAAGGGCACCACCGTGGGCAGCATGGCCCCATGCCTCGAGACGACGGACACCGCGCTCTCTCCGTCGCCTATATCTATGCCGACGTATCTCATCTCACACCTCCGCCTTGACGCAGGCGACGCCCTCGCTCAGCACGCGCCCGTCCTTCACGAGCGCGGGCTCCACCGTGGCGCTCCTGTTCGACGGCAGGAGCATGAAGAGCCCGGCGTTCTCCTCGCTGTACTCGACCATCTCGACGCCCTTCGAGGCCAGATGCAGCTTCACCGCCTCCGTCACCGCCTCGCCGCGCATGGACTCCGGCAGGCGCAGCAGCTCCTTCGGCAGCGAGATATCCACGTCCCCCGCTCCGGCGCCGCTCTCGCGCAGCAGCTCGCAGAGCGTCTCCGCGTTCGCGTCCAGCTCCCGCACCGCCTGGTGCAGCCCGCTGCGCACACGCTTCGGGCTTATCCGCTGCTCCGCCCTCGTGACCAGCCTCGGCCCCTTGGCCCGAGCCGCCGCCGCAGCTCGCAGCGTTACGACATACTGCACCGCCAGCAGCAGCGCACCGGCTGCGCAGGCCGCCGCGACCGCCGTGTTCTTCATGGGATACGGCAGGAAAAACCAGACCGCCAGCGCCGCCAGAACGGCAAAGGCCGCGTATCCGAACCAGGGATGGACGGGCTTTTCCGCTCCGCCCGGAGTATAGCTCTGGAACACCTCCGGCTCGTCCACCCAGTCCAGGGCCCGGCTCTGGGCTTTGGCCTGGCGAACCAGGATATGGTAGGCGTTCCTCGTCCGGCTGTCCTCCGTCCGGGGCGCAATATTCAGCATCAGGCAGTCCCAGAACCTGTCGAGCGCGTTATGGAGCCCGTCCAGGCCCATGTCCTCGCTCAACTGCATCGTTTTTATCGCCTCTGCGTAGGCCTCTCCGGCGTATTCCATGTCCTGTCCTTTCTCCGGGCAGCTCCGCCCGCTCAGGAGCAGAGCAGCGACCGGTACTCCAGCAGCTGCTTCGCGGCCTCGGCCTCCACCGCCTCCGTGAGCGAGGCCTTGCCTCCGTCGTTGACGCCCTTTGCGGCCGCGCCCGCCGCCAGCATTGCGCTCAGCACCATCAGCGAGGTCTTGACCGCCTTGTTCCGGACGGCCGCAGAGGCCAGGGCTGTGGCTCCGGCGCCCGTGGCCGAGAGCACAAGGCCGCCCTTGTCCAGACCGCAGGGCATCGCGCTGTCCGCCAGCATCCGGCTGAGCTTTGCGGCCTTCTCAGGCTCGTTCACGGCCAGCTCGTCCAGGAACAGCCGCGCCCCGTGCAGCACGCCCGTGGACATGAAGCGCTTCTCCAGCAGCTCGGTACGCCAGAGCTCCTGCACCTTCTCCTTCGTCAGCAGCGCCGCCGGCGCGCTCCTGATGCCGTAGACGAGCCCGTTCACGGCCTCGTTCCAATACTGTGAGAATCTTTCAAAGTCGTTCATCTGGTTGCAGTCCTTTCATTATAATGCCCCGGCCGCTTCAAACCCGGGTTCGAGCCTGAGCTCCGTCAGGGCCTTCTGCCTTCTTTCCAGCTCGTCGATCATGAGCCGCTGCGCCGCCTCCACCTCAGCCGCTATCTTCTTTTCAAGCTCGTCGGCCCTGAGCCGGCAGGCCGATATCCGCCTGCCCAGCTCGGCCTCGAAGTTCCCGGCTTCGGCATACAGGGCCAGGCCCAGCCGCTGGATGAACTCGTTTGCGTATCTGTCCGCCGCAAGCTCTATCTCCTTTTTCATGAACGGGTCGAGGACGTCGCTGTTGAGGGAAACGTCCAGCATGAATTTCGTATATTTCCCGCCGAAGCGGCCTTTGTTTATTTTGTCCCGCTTCACCTTCAGCCAAGCGGTCAGCCTGTTTCTGAAGCCCTCGTCCGGTCTGCAGAAATCTGCGTCGACCGCCGCTGCCGCCGACTCTTTGCAGAGACCGCGTATGAGGCCCTGGATATCCTCGAGTTCTCCGCTTCCGAGCCCCATCCGCTTTCCGTCTGCCCTCTTCTCATTGATATCCATCTTCTTGTCCAGCTCGTCCAGCAGTTTCCGGCAGGAACCCGCGAGCCCGGCGGCCCGCTTCTTCATGTAGTCCTCCCCGGTGAACACCGAGACGAAGGCGGCGGACATCTTCTGCGACCTGGGCAGGACGTATTCGTTCAGTATGTGCAGAGGCCAGCCTGCCAGCTCCATGCCCTTGTGGAGCTCGGCATTCTCGTTGAAGAGCTCGTCGCTGATGAGCTTGTAGCCCCGGAGTTCGGCCCTTTTCACGGCGTAGGCCTTGTCCGCCTCCATGCTCGAGCGCAGGGACTTGAGCAGTTCCGAGAGTTCGGAGCCGCTCTCCGTGCTCATGGCCTCGGCGACGCAGGCCCGGGCCTTCTCCAGCTTTTCCAGCTCCTCCCTCAGCGACCGGAGCCTGGCCGTTTTGCTCTCGTCCGCCCCGGCGCCGCCCGCCTTCACGGCAGCTATGCCCTTTGTAAAGTCCTCACTGAGCAGCTCGACGGCTTTATTAATATTCTTCTGTATGGGCTCCATGAGCTGCCGGAGCTTTTCCGGGTCTTCGACGATGCGCCGGCACTCTGCGCCGAGGTCTTCGCAGAGCCTTTTGAAGTCTGCGCACGGCTCTCTGCTCTTCATCTTTCTCTGCATTTGCAGCTCCAGGCCGAAGAGCGCGTCCGCATCCTCCTGCTCCTGCCTCGTGAGGACGCCCCGGAGGAGATTCGTATAGTTGTAGGTATCGGCGGATTTTATCCGCTCTTCGAGCGCGTTCAGGGAATAGAACATCTTCTTCGGCATATCGAGCCCGAAGATGTTCTTCATATTGGCCTTTGCGTCCGCTATCGTGCTGTGGCTTATCCTGTTCTGCACTACGAAGACCCGGCCGTCTTCGAGCAGCCGCCTGAACGGGGCTTCGCAGTCCGAGATCTTCTCCCTCAGGAACTCGGTGTCGCTCTGGATTATCTTCTGGAAGACGACAACTATCATCTCGCAGCCCTGGCCAAGCACCTCGTCGAAGCGGTCGTTATCTCCGGCGGAGCTGTTTCTGCCGGGCGCGTCTATGAGCGTGACGCCCTTGGGCAGTTTCGAGCTGCCGGGCAGGTCGATGATCGCGCTGACCACGTCTTTGTAGAGTTCCTGGCCTTCGCCCGAGGCGGCCTGCTCCGGAGTGTAGCAGTAGTTCATGATGAAGCCGCCGCTGCTCACGTGCTCCACCACGGGCAGGCCCCCGGGGCTGCCGGTCTTGATTACGTCGACGGTCGGGGCGTTTTTTGCGCTCCTTCCCGCCTTTACCCAGACCGGGATGGGCGAGGTCGTGTGCAGGCCCTCCGGGACTATTATCCAACCCGAGGCCGCGTTCACGAAGGTGCTCTTGCCCGCGCTGGACGCGCCCAGGAACAGCACCCTCACCGGCCCCTGCCTGAGCCTCAGCCACGCCTCGCGGAGCAGCTCCGCCGCCTCAGCGTTCTCATGCTTCTTCGCCATGGGGAAGAGTTTCTCCTCCACCAGCTTCCTGAGGTCATAAAACAGCTTGTCGAGCTCCTCTATGCTCTTTTCATTTCCCCACTTCATCTCATCCACCCCGCTCAGATTAGTCTGCCGCGCAGGCCCGGCCTCAGCCGTTCTGAAGGCTGCTCTGCATATACAGAATGTCGGATTTTATCTCTTCGCACTTCCTCTTGAGCTCGGCGGCCTTCTCGCTCTCCTGCGTCCGCTCCCCGCTCTTGGCCCTCAGCCGCTCCTCCAGCTCGGACAGCGTGACCTCCAGCGAGACAAAGAGCTTTATGTGGCTCATACATATCTTGGTCTTCGTCATGTCGAAGGCTGCGGTGGTCTCGAGGAAGATGTTGCTGCTCGTGTAGTCGGACATACCGTTCACCACGGCCTCGGCCATGGGTGCGAAGAGGTTCTTCGTTATCTTGTTCCACAGCCAGTCCGCCGCCTGGGGGAAGAACTTCGTGATGATGCCCAGCTTGCACTTCGAGACGTATCTCCTGATGGATTCCTCAAAGCGCCGGCCGCTCATCATGCAGGAGTCCGCGATGATCTCCTTCACCTTCTCCTCCAGATCCAGCTCCAGCTGCCTGAAGATCTCGTCCACGATGACGGACTCCGGGAGGCTGGCGCCGAGGTTCGCCGCGCCCATGTTCCGGAGCGACTCGACCCTGGTGTTGAGCAGGTTCGCCTGGTTCGCTATGAACAGCCTGACCTCCTCCATGACCGCGAACGGGGTCTGGTAATCGTCCGTGCGCCGCTCGTCCAGGGCCTTGAGCAGCTGGCCGGTGCAGTATTCGTAGGTGCTCTTTATCTGCTCCGGCAGCATGGAGCGCAGGAACTGCTCCCTGCCCTCCACGTCCATGCTCAGGTAGTCCCTGAACCGGCTGCGGAAGTCCAGGGGCATGGCCGTGCGCAGGGCGTTGCCCGCGCAGTCGGTGATCAGGTCGGGAGTGATGTCCTCGAGCAGCCTGGTGAAGCTCTGCCTGTACTTCTGGTTGAGCGCCATGAGCGCCGTGGTGATCCCGGCCTGCTCCTCGGCGTCGTCCTCCCTGAGCGCGGCGAAGTTCTCCCTGCGCCGCTCCAGCTCCGCCATGCTGAGGTTTATGTCCCCGACGCGCTTGTCAGCCGCGTTCATCACCCCGTCTATGACGGGCACGAGCTCACGTATCCTGCGCACAGCAACGGAGTTCCGGCCGAAGCAGAGCTTGTACGCCTTGCGCTTTATCGCCTCCGCGAGCTCAGGTATGCCCGAGGTCTCCACAAGCTCCGCCCTGTCGAAGCCCTCGAGCTCCTCGCGCTCAAATTCCTCCAGCTCGCGCAGGCTGCTCACCGCCTCCTCGCCGCTCCCGGCCGGGGCGCAGTCCACATATGGATACTCTCCCAGAAGGCCCAGGCGGCCCCGGTAGGCGTTTATAAAGAACACGTTCTCCTCCGCCAGCCTCCGGATCTCGGCCTCGTCCATGCCGAGGTCGCTGTTGCGGTAGAGGGCGCAGACGCTCTCAATGAACGGCGCCTTCGCCGGGACGCCGTACCAGTCATTGTAGACGAAAAACAGGTTCTCGGGGGATACCGCCCTGAAAGGCTCTATGTCCCCGGAGTCGGAGCTCCGGGTCTGAGCGTTCCGGCAGCCCAGCACATATTGGTAGAGAAAGCGCTTCTCGTCGAGGTTCAGGTTGGCGCTCTTCGTCACGAAGACCACGGCGTCCACTCCCTCGCGCAGCACCCTTATCGTCTTGCGGCTGTCGACGGTGGTCGCCGCGATGCCCAGGGTGTCTATCAGGGTCAGCCCGCCCTCGAGCAGACGGCTGCAGGTCTTCACCGCCCCGAACTCCACCGAGTTGTAGCGGCTCCTGTCCCGGTTGGCGATGTCCTCGATATTATAGCAATACTCCCGCTTGAACGTGTTCAGGTCGCAGGTCTTGCGTTTGAATTTCCCGTCCTCGGTGAGATAGATCTCGGCCTGCGAGGCCTTCTCGTCCCGGTAGCCTATCCAGACCGGTATCGGAGAGGACACGCTGGGGTTCTCGGGCAGCGCGAGTTCGCCTATGAGGGCGTTTATGGCCGTGCTCTTGCCCGTGCTCGTCACCCCGACGAAGGCCGTGCGCACGAGCCCCTGGCCCAGCCTCGGCTCCAGGTGCCTCAGCGTCCTGGTGCTGTTATCGTCACCCATGAGCTCCGTCATCTCTGCCAGCGCACGCACATGGCCGGAGAGCCGCTCCACCGCCTTGCCTGCGGTGACTTTGTCTTCACAGCTTGTCATTTCACGCATCCTCCCTGCATTCTCAGAGCTCCGCCTTCAATGCCACCAGGTCGTGGAGGCCCCTGCTGAGGTTCGCGGCCGCCTCCTCGGCCCTGCGCCCGCTCTCTTCAAATTCCTCTCTCCTGGCCCTGATGCGTCCGCCGTAGTCCGCGGTCATCTTCCTGTACTGCTCGTCCAGGAGGCTGCAGAGCCTCGGGAACACGCTGTCGGCCAGCTGGCAGCAGAGTTTGTCCTCAGCCTCGTCCATCTGCTTCAAGACCTCCTTGCGGAGATTTGATACGTAGAGGCTCAGCGGCATGGCCGAATCCACAACGACCACGAGCCGCTTCTGAGCCGCGTCGCTCAGATCGTCCAGGAGCGATTTGAGGCCCAGCAGGCCCAGGGCGTCCAGGTATCCGCCGAGCATATTCGTTATGAGCAGCTTGACGCCCATCGTCAGGCCCTTGGTGAGCACGTCGGCCAGGGCGGTGTGGTAGTCGCCCATATTCACTCCCTCGGTCTTGAGGAAGTCCAGCTCCATATCCTGATCCTGCTCGCCGGCCCCGGCGTCCACCTCGCTCACGGCCCTTTTGAACCGGCCTATGAGTTTGGAGAAGCGCTCCTCCGTCCTGGGTATGAGCAGGGTCGCCGCGACCTCCGAGGTCATCCTGCCGAGGAAGCTGTTGACCACCTCTCCCAGATAGTCGCCCGTGAGCTGCCGGAGATCCTCCTTGGGGTTGTCGGACTTCGCGGCGGCCTCGTCTATGAGCCCCGGCAGGGCGGATCTCAGGGCGGAGAACATGGCCTTCGTCTCGGCTCTGAGCTTCTCGTTCTCCTCTTCGCTCAGGAGCCGGCTGAGGCCGTAGCGGTCGGTCTCGGCCATGGCGACGAAGCTCTTCTCCGCGCTCCTGCAGCGCTCCGCGGCTTCGGAGGCGGCGGCTGCCGCCGCCCTCTCGCGCTCCAGCGCGAGCTCCAGCTTCTCCTCAGTCCTCTCGCAGCACTTGAGCGCCGCCGCCCGGCCGGAGCCCGTGTCCTTCCGGTCAAGTATGTCGCGCACCGCCGCGTCCAGAGCAAGGGCGAGGCCGGACTCGCGCTTCGGCCGGCACTCGACCACCGTCACCTTCTGCCTGCCCAGCATCGCCTCCGCCATCTTGCCCAGGGCCGCGTTGCCCCTGGGCGTTCTGTACATCAGCACTACGCAGGCCCGCTCCGCTATGCAGCGCTCGCCGGAGAGCCAGCGGCAAAGGACGTCGTAGTCCTCAGAAAACCCTCCCGCATCCGCCGCCGCGACGAGGATGCAGCCCGTGCAGCCCGAACCGAGACTGTTCAGCCGCTCGAGGCTCATGTCCCGGAGCATCAGGAACCTCAGCCCGCAGCGCTTGAGCGCGGGGTTCGGGGCCTTCACCGTGCATTCGCGCAGCTCGGAGAGCCTGGCCCCGCAGACGCTCCTGAAGTCCTCTGCGCTCAGATAGTGCTCCGTCGCTCCGGAGGCGTTCACCGCCCTTATCGAGAAGCTCTCCCCGTATTCCGCGTTCACCGGGAAGTCCGGGGCCGCCTCCGGCCCGAAGAGCGGGCTTTCCAGGCACAGCAGCGAGAAGGGCAGGGCCTCCTGCGCGCCCGCGACCAGCAGCTTCTCGGCTCCTGCTCCGGAGGCCCGGAGCAGGCCGCGCTCGTATTCCGTATCCACAGGCAGGGAGCTCAGCAGCTCCTCCAGCCTCGCCGTCGTCTCCTCCATGTCCGCCGCCCCCTTCATTCGTTCGTCAGCTGGAAGGACATGAACCTGCCCAGCACCGCGTCGCTCAGCAGCCCCGGATACTCCCCGGGGTCGAAGCCCAGGCAGCGGTAGAAGAGCTGGGACTGGCTGAAGTTTATCATCGCCATGGCCCTGTGCCTGTCGTGCGGGTGGCTCCCGGAGCTCACGGTCAGCTTCGAAGCATTGTCGAACAGCCTGTCCATGGCGCTCTGGAGCTCCTCATAGTCCACGGCCCGGCTCCAGTCGGTGCGGTCGGGCCAGTTCTTGCCCGCGAGCTCCAGCTTCAGCAGGGACGAGACTCCGTACAGGGCCGCCCTTGACGCGGCGTACTCGGGCGCACAGCCCGGAAGATGCTCCAGCATCCACCTCGCGCAGACGATCATCCCCGCCCTGTCCGCGCTGTACTCCTTGTCGCTGCCGTAGCTCGAGTCGGAGCCCAGCGTGGAGTGGTGGCACTGGGTGTGCCCCAGCTCATGGCCCACGATGAAGCACAGCTCCTCGACCTTGAGCATACCGTGCTCCTTGAAAAACTGGTCGGATATGTATATCCAGACCTTGTCCTGATAGTCCAGCGCAAAGGCGTTATAGCGCAGCTCGTCTCCTCCCGAGGTGTAGAGGTTCGTGATGGGAGGGACGCCTGTGAGCGTTTTCGAGGCGAAGACGCAGACGTTGTAGAGCAGCGGGTACTCCCCAAAGGGTATGGAGCGGACGTCGCCCATGCCTGTCTTGAGCTGCCTCGCCGCCTCGGCGAAGCCGGCCCGCTGGAGATAGGGGTTCTCCTTCGCCTTTTCTGAGAAGCGCCTGATGCGCTCCGCCTCTCCGGCCGTGGCGTATTCCGGGACGGAGAGCGGCTGACGCAGCCGCTCCTTCGTCTCCTCTATGTAGTCGTACAGGCCGGGAAAGACAAAGCCCTCCTTCAGCCAGTTCGTTCCGTAATACTCGAACCTCGTCGTGTTCCGCTCCGCAGCCCCGGTCTTCATACGCTCTCCCCCTCAGTCCGTCTTCCGCTCCTGCATCCCGGAGCTCTCGAAAGGCTGGACGGAGGCGATGTGGTGCTTGAGCGCGAACAGCACGTCCGCGTCCTCCGGATACAGCCTCTCGGCCTTCCTCAGCCCTTCATATGTGCAGATGATAACACGTCTTTTTCTCTGAACGTCCGGTTCGTTTCCGCTCACTTTTCCCTGCCCCTGCGGCTTTTGGCGTAGCCCTCGATATCGGCCTTCCAGGAGGCTCTCGGGGCCGCGTTGGCGCGGATGCGGCTGGCCTCGGCGCACACCGCGGCGTAGTTTCTCCTCGTGCCCTCAGGGTCGGCGCTGTAAGTCGCGGCCCTGTCGGCGGGGATGCCCATGCTCCCGGCCACCTTTATGGCGTCCATATTCGCGCCGAGGAAGATGAACTCCCAGCCGCGCTCACTCTGCACCCGCTCGACCAGCCGCTTCACCCGGGCGCTGTCGTACTCGCGGCTCGCGTTCTCCAGCCCGTCGGTCGTGATGACGAAGAGCACCTTCCCGGGCCTGGACTCGTCCGCGTCCCCCTCCTGCGCCGCGATGACCCGGCTGACCGTCCTGCCTATGGCGTCCAGCAGCGCCGTGCAGCCCCTGACGTAGTAGTCGGCCGCCGTGATGGGCCGGATCTCCCGGATATCCCTGCGCTCGTGCAGGAGCTCGTACTCGTCGTCGAAGAGCACCGTGGTCACGAGGGCCTCGCCCGGCTCCTTCTTCTGCCTCTCGATCATGGCGTTGTAGCCCCCGATGGTGTCGCTCTCCAGCCCCGTCATGGAGCCGCTGCGGTCAAGGATGAATACCAGTTCCGTTTTCACAATAAAAAACCTCCAATCAGTTATACTGACCGGAGGATAACACATCTCGTCTATAAAAATGTCGCTTCTAGGGCGACATTTAGAAGCCCAGCGGCTTCTCACCGAAGTGGAAGAGCGCCTCGTTTATTTCAAAGATGTCGAAAACGCCCTCTGAGATGTAATATTCTATTATCAGGTCGCTGCGGCTGCCGTGCGAGAGGGCGTAGCCCGCCCTGCCGAGGAAGTCCCTTGTCTCGTCGAGGTTGAGCCTCAGCGCCACGGCCAGGGCAAGGACGGTGGGCTTGCCCGGGACGTAGCCGTCCTTCCTGAGCTTTGAAAAGTGCTTCCTGTCCATATTGGCCCTCTTGTACACCTCGGTGTCTGTGAAGCCCTTTTCGTCAATGAGCCTGAGCAGCATACGGCTGAAGGACTCGTCCATGTTCATGAGCAAGTCCGCGAGGCTCCGCCTTCCCTTGCCGGCCACGGCGAAGGCCCCGAGGGGCGCACTGCTGCCATACTGCCGAGGCGCGGCCGAGGGCTCGGGAGCTCCGGCGGCAAAGCCGATGCCGGACGGGTCGGGCTCCCTGCCCATGTTCAGCTCCAGGTAGCCGTCCAGCTCCCGGAACCGGTCTCCCGGCCGGGCCGGGCCCGGCGCCCCGTCCGGAAGCGAGAGCAGGACTCTGAGCTCGTGCCCGTTGAGGAAATCCCGGATAACGCCGACGGCGACTTCCAGGGCCAGCTCCTCCGGGAAACCGTAGCCCCCGACGGAGACGAGCGGGAGGGCCACGTCCGAGAAGCCGCGCCTGAATGCGAGCTCGAGGCAGGAGCGGTAGCAGGAGGCCAGGAGCTCTTTCTCACCCTCCGAACCCCCGCGCCAGACCGGCCCGACGGTATGTATGATATATTTTGCGGGCAGGCCGTAGCCCTTTGTAACTACCGCCCCGCCCGTCTCACAGCAGCCGATGGCGGCGCAGGCCGCGGCGAGCTTCGCGCTGCCAGCCGCCTCGAAGAGCTCCGCGCAGACCCCTCCGCCGCGCCGCAGCGAGGGCGTGGCGGGATTCACCACCGCGTCCACCGCCAGCTCTGTGAGCCTGTCTCTCACCATTGCAAAGGGCATCTCCCTCACCTCCATCACGATATGCACAGACATTATATACCTGTCACGCCGGAGATTACAACCGCCCCGGGAACCTTTCCGGTTCCCGGGGCGTCTTTTCAGGCCATGCCCGGGCTCCTTTTGCCCTTCAGGAAGGCCTCTATTATCTCCAGATACTCGTCCGGCTCGAAAGCGATGGGGTCTGTGAACCGGCTCAGGCCGTTGAAGCCCCCGTCGATCGTGGGCACGGAGGCGATCTCCGCGGCGTTCTCCGTCTTGAGCCCTCCGCCGTAGACCACGGGCAGCTCGCGGCCCAGCAGCTCGCGGCACTGCTCCTTCACATAGCCCGAGGCGAAGGCGACGTAGTCCGCGTCGGGAGTCCTCTTTCCGGGGCCTATGGCCCATACGGGCTCGTAGGTGAGGCAGACATTGTCCAGGAGCCGCGAACCGCGCAGCCCGCCCAGGCCGACCTCCAGCTGCTGCCTCAGGACGGCCCGGACTCTGGGCGCGTATTCCGCGAACGCATCCGAGCCCTTCTGCTCCCCGGTCTCGCCCACGCAGTAGAGGATGCTCATGCCCCGGCCGAGGGCGCAGGCCGCCTCTTCGGCGCAGGCCCTGTCCACAGCCAGCCAGGCCCTGTGCAGCCTCCCGGGGTCTGACGCTATCTCCGGGTCGTAGTCCGACATCAGCCGGAACTTGTCCCTCCTCTCGTCGCTGTGCGCGACCAGGGAGTGCCGGCAGCCCAGGGACAGCATGGCGGACGCGGGCCTCGCTCCGGTCATCGCGCCATAGTCCCCTCCAGGCGCCGTGTCCCTCCGGTACAGGCCCTGGCTCCCGACCTTCAGGCCCGGGCCGCAGCCGCTCTCACGCACGGCCTCCAGCGCAGGCACTATGCAGGACTCCGGGAAATAATAGGTCAGGTCTATGTCGCCGCGCCTGTCCAGGCCCAGCTCGACGCTCCTTTTTACAAGCCGCTTCGCCCACGAGACGGGATCCGGGTCTCGGCAGATGCCCCCGTACTCCCCGGCCACCTCGAAGCGCTTGAGGTCTACGAAAAAGCGGTAAGCGCTCATCTCCACGCTCCCCCCGAAAAGTCCGCGGCCATGCCCGAACTGCGCACGACGTTCCTGAGCTTGTGCCTGACCTCGTTTTCCCATGCGTTCCTGGCGAACTCCAGATAGGCCGTAGGAAAGTAGGTCTCGGGCCGCTCGGCGAAGAACTGCCTGAGCGCCCCTGTATAGGCCAGCCAGTTGTCCACGTCCATGTTGGCCTTGCGCACGCCGCTCCTGCAGGCCTTGGCGATGTCCGCCTCGCTGCATATGTGCGTGGGCTCTATCGCTCCGCCGTAGAGGTTTACGTACTCGCGCAGGGCGTCGGGCATCGAAGCCGCGCCGTGCAGGACGAAGGGGTAGCCCGGGCAGGCACGTACCAGCGCCTCGAGCCGCTCAAAATCAAGAGGCAGGTGCCCGCTCCCGGCGACGCCGCCGTGCGCCGTGCCGACCGACACGGCCAGGCTGTCGCAGCCCGTCTCGGCTATGAAGCGTTCCGCCAGCTCCGGGGAGGTGTACTCCACCCTATCGGTGAAGCAGCTGTCCTCCATCCCCGGAATGGAGCCCAGCTCGGCCTCGAGCCAGGCCCCGCGCTCGTGCGCGTACCCGGCCAGATACGCGCTGTTTCCGGCGTTCTCCCCGAAGCTCAGGGCCGAGCCGTCGTACATCACGGCTCCGAAGCCGCGGTCTATCGCCGACTTCGCCTCCCGAACGTCTGAGCAGTGGTCGTGCTGGAGGAGCACAGGCGTCTTGCAGCGCCCGGCGTACAGCTTCACCGCCTCGAAATAGGTGTCGAAGTCCCTGGCATATCTCTCAGTCAGGCCCAGGATCTGGACAATAACCGGAGAGTCCTCGGCCTCGGCCGCCCAGAGCACGGCCTGGAGCGAGTCCAGGCTGCTTATGTTGAAAGCGGCAAGGGCGTAATCGCGCTTCACGGCGTGGGCGTAGAGCTCTTTGGCAGCAACTATCGGCATATCCCGGTCTCACGCCTCCAGGTTCACGATGACTTTCTGGAAACGCTCGGGGTGTTCTTCCATCTGTCTCAGGGTGGGGATGGCCTCCTCTATGCTTATCTCGTGCGAGATGAGCTTCTCCGCATCGACAAAGCCGCCGGAGATGAGGTTTATGGCTCCGGGGAAGCAGTGGCTGGCATTCCGGGAGCCGAAGACGTCCACCTCTTTGCGGATGATGGCGTCCTTGTCGAAGACGAACTCCTTGTGCGTCCAGCCCAGGAGCACGATGCGGCCCGTGTTCTCGACGAAGTCGCACATATGCCGGCAGACCTCTATGTCACCGCAGGCCTCGTAGAAGCAGTCGGCGAGCTGGCCGCCGTTCACGCTCCTGATGTACTCGGCGAAGTCCTGCTTTGCGTTATTGCAGGCGTACTCTATGCCCATGGCCTTCGCGTACTCGAGCCTCTCGTCGTGGATGTCGCAGATGATGGGTATGCCGCCCCTGGCCTTGCAGGCGAGGGCGCTCAGGATGCCGATCGCCCCGCTGCCCGCCACGGCGCAGACCTCCCCGGGCTGCACGTCCAGGCGCTTGGTGCCGTTCAGGCCGATGGCCAGCGGCTCCACTATGCAGGCGGCGTTGTCGCTCATGTTCTCGGGCAGCTTGTGTATGAGGTGGATGGGGTGGCTGTGGTACTCCGCAAGCATTCCGTCCCGGTGTACTCCGGTGCAGCGCAGGTGCTCGCAGTTGTTATAGCGGCCCCGCCTGCAGGAGTAGCAGACGCCGCAGGAGGTATAGGGCTCGCAAGTCACCCTGTCCCCGCGCTTCAGGCCCCTGTCGTTGTTCTCGTCTATCTCCACTATCGTGCCCACGGCCTCGTGCCCTATTATGACGGGGTAGCGGTAGTTGTCTGCAAGACCCATGAAGCCGTGTACGTCCGTGCCGCAGAAGCCGCACTTGTGCATCTTGATGAGCGCCCAGCCCTCTTCCACCTCGGGTATGGGCCTCTCGCAGAGCTCCATACTGCCTCTCTTTTCCATATAAAGCGCTTTCATTCATGTACCTCCAAACCGTTATTCTCGCTCTCGGATATGAGCTTCTGCATAAGTGTCAGCCTCTTCTCCCGGCCGGTTTCGGGGTCGAAGCAGCCCGGATAGCCGAGGACTACCCCGTCCAGCCCTCCTTCGACCAGCTGACGGATGTTGTCCGGGCCCACGCTGCCGTCCACCTCTATGAACAGGCTCCGGCCGCGCCCGGCCGCCATCTCGCGCAGCTTCCGGCACTTGTCCAGCACCGACCAGTAGAATTTGGAAGCGGGCTGCCCGGCCCTGACGCCCATGAGCAGCACGGCCTCTACCTCGTCCAGCAGCTCCGCCGCGTCCTCCGGCTCCTCATAGCTGTTGAGCGCGAGCCCCGGCACGGCGCCCCGGCCCCTCAGCGACTGGAGCAGCCGGTGCGGGTGCTTCGTCGTGTCCGCGTGCATATATGCCACCTCCCCGGGGCGCACCTCATACATATCCAGCATCTTCTCCGGCTCATACGTCATGAAGTGCAGCTCGATGGGCAGCTTCGTGGTCTTCCTTATCATGTCCACATAGTCCGTCCCGCCCATGATCGGCCGGACGAAGCGGCCGTCCATGACGTCTATGTGTATCCTGTCGCAGCCCCGGCTCTCGAGCCAGGCGATGGTCTCCGCTACCCGGGCATAGCCCCCGGTGCAGATGGACGGCGAGAGAATCACGGCTTTCCTCCTCCTCTCTCGACGACGGCGAAACCGCCCTCGCGGAGCATGGATTTCACCAGAGCCAGGGTCGGGCCTATGCCGCCCAGGGCCTTGTTGAAGCAGGTATAGGGCCCGCAGACTATGTCGTCCGCCCCGGCCCCGACTATCTCCATCAGGTTCTCGGGTGTGACGGCCCCGTCCACCAGAAAGCGCAGCGGAAGCCCCCGGGCGTCCCTCATGTCGCGCAGCCTGCGCAGCTTGTCCAGCGTCCTGGGTATCACAGGCTGGCCCTTGAAACCGGGGTTCACTATGAGCACCAGCAGGAAGTCCAGGCTGCCGAGGAAGGGCTCCACCCTCGATATCGGGGTGCCGGGATTCACCGCCAGGCCCGCAAGGCCCCCAGTCCCTTTTATCCTCTTTATATACCCGGCCGTGTCCACCTCGTTCTCCACGTGGAAGGCCAGGCGCTCCCCGGGCCCGGGAGCCAGGTCTTCTATGAGCGGCCCCGGGTCTTCCGTCATCAGATGGAAATCACAGGGCGCGTCCGAGAGGCCGCGTATGCACTCGGCCACGTCCAGGCCCCCCGTCATGTTCGGCACAAAGTGCCCGTCCATGATGTCCGTGTGCATATAGCTGACCCCCGCCTCGTTTATCTGCCGTATTTCTCCTTCGAGGTCTCCGGGATCCGCGCAGAGCATACTTGCGCACAGGCCGATTTCTCTTTGCATTCGCACTTTTCTTTCTCCTGTATCCAAAAGTTTTTGTGTTGCCTATTCGCGAATTAATGTTATAATTG
The DNA here is from genome assembly GCA_902496595.1 of uncultured Eubacteriales bacterium. Lineage (GTDB taxonomy): Bacteria > Bacillota > Clostridia > Oscillospirales > Oscillospiraceae > Scatomorpha. Next base: position 56,767 of record CABVBV010000001.1, read on the forward strand.
TAGTATAATCTTCACTCAGGCGGGGTATTGCAATGACACTTAAAGAGATTGCCAGGCAAGCCAATGTTTCCATCTCCACCGTATCCAGGGTCATCAACGGGAAGAGCCCTTCGGCGGCCAGCCCCGAGGTTCAGCAGAGGATACTGAGCATCGCCCAGAGCTCGGGCTACACTCCGAACGCTGCGGCTCAGGATCTCAAAAACAAGGGCAGGCTCCAGAGCGCCCAGAGGGCTGACCAGTCCATCGCAGTCCTCTTCGCCCGTATGCCCTTCGCGCTCATGGATCCTTACTTCTCCCAGCTGATGCAGAGCATAGAGGCCGCGGTCTCCGACACGGGCTACTACATAAAGTATATGTACTCGTCCGCGGACTTCGACAATCCCTCCATCCTCCAGGCCTTCACCGAGGACAAGATGAAGGGCATCATCATCCTCGGCCGCTGCGAGAAGCGCATCGTGGACTACCTCACGAGGACTCAAGTGAACCTCGTCTACGTCGGCCTGAACGAATTTAACCCGAACTACGACCAGGTGCTCTGCAACGGTTACGACGTGGCCTTCGAGGCCGTCGGCTACCTCGTCCGCCAGGGCCACAGGAACATAGGCTATGTCGGAGAGTCCGAAAACGAAGTCCGGTACAAGGGCTACTGCGCCGCCCTGGCCGCCAACGGCATAGAACTCAATCCCGACTACAAGGTCGAGGTCGTGCTCTCCTCCGAGGGGGGCTATGCAGGCGCCAGGAAGATAATGTCCCAGTCGAAGGGCATCACCGCCCTCTTCTGCGCGAACGACATGACCGCCATCGGAGCCATGAGGGCCCTGAAGGAAGACGGTTACAGGATCCCGGACGACATCTCCATCATCGGCATCGACGACATACCGACCTCGCAGTATATGTCGCCCGCGCTGACCACCGTACACATTCCCATCGAAGAACTGGGGAACATGACCGTGAAGCTCCTCATCGACAGGATAGAGGGCAAGCACAGCCTCCCGGTCAAGGTGCTCCTCCCCTTCAGCATAGTCGAGAGGGAGACCTGCATACCGCAGGCCGAGCCCGGAAGCGCAAAATAGGCAAAACCGGATAAATAAGCTAAGAGTGAATTTTCAGAGAAAATTCACTCTTTTTTTGTCATCTGAACAGCTCCTCCTCGAGCTGTTTGACTATCTCCTGCTGTCCGCCGCAGAACTCGCGCCGCCACTGCGGGAAGTCCTGCATGAACTCCGAGGAGATGAAGATGTTCGCCATCTCCTTCGCCATGCCTGCGCCGACTATGAAGGCGCCCATGCACAGGATGTTCGCGTCGTTTATCTTGCGGCAGTACTCGGCCGCGTAGCAGCTCTCCACCACCGCGGCGTAGATGCCCTTGTGCTTGTTGGCCATGATGGACATACCCATGCCCGTGCCGCAGAAGAGGAAGCCGCGCTCGGCCTTGCCCTCCTGTATCATTTTCGCCGCGGCGGGCGCCGTGACGGTGTGCGGTTTGGGATGTTCCACGTCCGTCGTGCCCACGTCGAAGACCGTGTGGCCCTGCTCCCTGAGCATCGCCGCTATCTCCTCCTTGAGAGGGAAGCCGTTCTTGTCCGAGCCGACAACTATGTTCATGTCATGATCCTTTCTTCAGCCGCTGATGCAGATCACAGCGCCCATGATGATTATGTACAGGTAGCTCAGTTTGCGCATATTCTTCGCGTTTATCCTCTTGAGCACCGAAACTCCGACCGCTGCGGAGATGAGCACGGCCAGCACCATCGAGGCGCTGCCCACCACCGCGTCGGCGTTGAAGTTGCCGTACCAGATGTGCATACATACGGCGACCACCGCCGACGGGGCGAAGATACAGTTCATGTTCGCGGCGTAGCGCTTCGGGTCATAGCCGTATCTGGCCTGGCAATAGATGGCCGCAGCGGGGCCAGATACGTTGAATACCCCTCCAAAAAAGCCTCCGAGCCCGCAAAACACGGCCGCCTGCAGCGGAGTGCCCTTTATGCGCATGGCCTTTATGTCCAGCAGCTGTGTGACAGAGTAGGCTATGAGAAACACGCCCAGAGATATGCGCAGCAGCTTCGACTGAAGGTGCATCATCAGCACTATGCCTATCACCTTCCCGATGGTCAGCATGATGCTGGGCATGACGACCTCTTTCCAGTCTATATATTTCCGAAGCGAGATGCTGATCTGGAACACCAGCACCAGCAGCGCCACCGATACTACGGCGGCAGCATTGTTGTACGGAACGAACAGCGTTGTCGTCGCCATTGCTATCATGCCGAAACCCATACCCAGACTGCTGTGTATGAATCCGGCGAGGACTGCGGCGCCGAAGTACACCGCCAGTTGTTCTACGTTCATATCCTGACCCTTCTTGTGGCTGCGGGGCTTCGGGCCTTGCAGTTATTTTGCTCCGTTCGCCGCGTTCATGAACCTCCGGTGGAACTGCATGACTACGGCGTTCGACGTATACTGGGCCAGCAGCTCCGGCCCCGCGGTGACGACCACCCTGTCCGCCATGTCCAGATACTCCGGCTCCATGAGCAGGCGGTCTATATAGGGGTAATAGTTCTCTCCCTGCATATTGCAGATGATGAGCCTCGTGTCGGGCAGATTGGCCTGCCTCAGACAGTTCAGGTTGTGCCTTATCCCGTCCAGGCCGTCCGATGCCGGGTCGTCCAGGAAGCCCCTGTACCTCAGTATGTCCCTCGCCCGGGTATAGGCCGCGAACCTGTCCGCATTCAGCTCCGAGGCGGAGAGATAGTCGTTCTCAACCATATACTTCTGCAGCTGCTCGACGAAGAGCGGGTCGCCCGTCTCCTCGTAGGCCCGGATGAGGCCCGCCATCTGCATACTCTGCGAATGCCGGAACATCACGAAGCTGTTAATGAAATACGGCCTCGCCTGCAGCGCCAGCGCGGTCTGGTAGGGCTCGAACATGAGCGTGAAGTTCACGCGGTAGCCGTGCTCGTGGAGCATCAGCGCCAGATTGTGGCCGCGGAAGAAGTCCGCCGTCGCGCCCTCGTTGTAGCGCTTGGAAAACTTCTTGTCCCCCGTCATCAGCTCCGAGACGTTCGACGCATTGACGGGGCCGGTGTGCGGCACCTTTATGACCACCCGGTACTTGGACAGCAGCTCCCTGAATCGCGCCGCCTCCTCAAGTATCTCGCTCTCGGAGGAGCCGAAGGGGTCGTTGAGCTCGACGCTTATGTCGCAGCCCGGGCCCAGCATATCCCCGATGTCCTTGAGCACCTCGTCCCGGGTCTTGTACTTGCCTCCCACGTTCGCCTTGGGATTGTTTATGAACAGGTTGTAGATTATCGCGGGGTTGCAGGTCAGATTCGAGATGAGCTTCTTCATCGGCTCGACCTCATAGGGGTTGGCCGAGTCCGCGCTGAAGAGTATTTTCTGCGGCCGCTTCTTCCCGTTCCTGTCGTAGGAGATGTCCCTGACCAGGTCTGCCCTGACAGAGCCGTCCCCGTCGAACCCGTACTCGACGCGGAAACCCGCCGGAGTCTCGCCGGGAGCGACCTTGAAGTAGTCTATGACCTCCCTGAAGTTCTGCGTCACGCCCAGCGCGGCGCCGCGGAGCCTGAACTCGTCGTAGAGTTCGCGGCTTATCTCGTGTCCGATTATGCGCCCGACGTAGTCCTCGTCACCGGGAACCACGGGCAGCTTCCCGTCCCCTCCGAAGGCGGAGGAGAGCTTATAGCGTATTCCTTCCATTTCGACTTCCTTCCTCCGTTACCACCACTTTATCATATCCGTGATATGCTTTCTCATGTCGATGAACTCCTTGCAGGTGATATCACGCGGATACGGCAGGTCGTTCACGAGCTCCTCCTTGATCTTTGCGGGCTTGTTGCTGAGGATGAGCACCTTTTCCGAGAGGTATACCGCCTCCTCGATGTTGTGCGTGATGAACACGACGGTGGTGCCGATCTCGCGCCAGAGCCTGAGCACCTCGTCCTCGAGGTAGAAGCGGAGCTTGATGTCCATCTGGCCGTAGGGCTCGTCCATGAGCAGCAGATCCGGCTCCATTGCGAAGGCCCGGCCGATTATTACGCGCTGCTCCGTGCTCGTGGAGAGCGAAGAGGGGTAGGCGTGCCTGAACTCCTCGAGGCCCAGCAGCTTTATTATCCGCTCCACCCTGGCTTCTATGACGTCCTTGGGCAGCTTTTTTACCTTCAGCCCGAACTTCAGGTTCTCCTCGACCGTCAGCCACGGGAAGGAGGAGGGCTCCTGGAAGACGAAGGCCAGGTTGTGCTTTTTGGGGTCGGCCAGCTCCCCGTCTATCTTCAGCGTGCCCTCCGAGGGCTCGTAGATCTTGGTGAGCAGGTTGAGGAACGTGGTCTTGCCGCAGCCCGTGGGGCCGACGACGCACACGAACTCGCCCTTCTTGATGTTGAAGGAGACATCGTCCAGGACATGGAGGGTACCGAAGTATTTGGTGAGATGGCTGACCTCGACCTTTACGGGGCGATCGTCCTGCACTGCCTTTTCGATTGTTGCTTCGCTCATATCCGTTGTTCTCCTTTACTTCATGTCGATGGCAAGATCCGTGTTGTCAGATATGGCGGTGCGGAGCTTCAGGAACTCGTCCGAGATCATGTCCCTCGGCCTCGGCAGCTCGTTGGGGTATATCTCCTTTATCTTCGCGGGACGGTTGCTGAACAGTATGATGCGGTCGCCCAGGAAGCAGGCCTCCTCGATGTTGTTGGTGACGAAGATGACCGTGCGCTTCTGGAGCTGCCATATCTTGGCGATCTCCTCCTCCATGGCGTAGCGGGTCTGGGCGTCCAGCGCGCCGAAGGGCTCGTCCATGATGAGGATCTCGGGGTCGTTGGCGTAGGCCCTGGCGATGCCGACGCGCTGCTTCATGCCGCCGGAGAGCTGGGCGGGATAGGACTTCTCAAAGCCGTGGAGGCCGACAAGGTCTATGAACTTCTGCGCCGTTGCGGTGCGTTCGGACTTGGGCACGCCCCTCCACTTGGGGCCTATCTCCACGTTATGCATCACCGTCTTCCAGGGCATGAGCGCGGTCTTCTGGAGCACCATGCCTATCTTGCGGTCGTGGCCCTTGACCTCTGTCCCGTCCAGGATTATCTCGCCCTCCGTGGGCGTTTCCAGACCGGCTATCATGTTGAGCAGCACTGTCTTGCCGCACTGTCCGGGCCCGAGCAGCACCAGGAACTCGTTGTCATAGACGTCGAAGCTCACGCCGTCGACGGCGACCGTGTCGCCGTTCTTGCCCTCAAAGACCTTCCTCAGGTTCTTTATCTGTAACTTTACTTTATTTGCAGCCATGGGCACAACAACCTTTCAATAATCGACGTGATGACACCGAGCAGAGCGCCGACGATGCCGATGGTGATCATAGCGACGAGGACGAGCGGCATATCGTTGCCGTCCATGCCTCTGGTCACGAGGAAGCCGACGCCGCTCTTCGCGCTGAGCATCTCGGCCGCGAGGACGACCATCCAGCCCGTGCTCGTGGCGGTCTTGATGCCGGCAATTATGGCGGGGATGGCGCTGGGTATGGCCACCTCGATGAGCATCTGCCTGCGGTTGGCGTCGAAGAGCCTGCCGACGTCAAGGTAAAGCGGCTCTACGTTCTTGAGCCCGGCTCTGGTATTGATGACGATGGGCATTACGGCGCCGATGAAGACTATGAGCACCTTCGGGAACTCGCCGATGCCGAAGGCGATGATGATGAGCGGTATCCAGGCCAGCGGCGGGATGGGCCGGATGATATTGAATATCGAGCCGAAAAAGGCGTCGAGCTTCCTGTTCCAGCCCAACATGGTGCCGAAGGGTATGCCGATGACGATGGCGGCGCAGAGGGCTATCAGCACCCTCTTGAGGCTCGCCCAGATGTGCCCGAAGTAGGACACGCGCATGATGGGCTGCTCGAACAGCTTGATGAGCCTCGCCCACGTCGCCTGCATCGTCGGGAACATATCCGGAGTCGAGGAGGAGACATAGTACCACAGGAAAACCAGCAGGCCCAGAGATATGATGGGGAGCACGGCATAGACCACGTCCTTCGGCTTTATCTCCTTGAACTCGCCCTTGCGGCCGTTCTTATCCAGTTTTACCATTTCTTCACCTCCACTTTATGACCCGGTTCTCGATGAGGGTGAGAAGACCGTTGAAGATCGCGCCTATTATACCGATGACGATCATGCCGAGGAGGATGATGTCCGGCCGGGCATAGAGCCTGCCCATAGAAATCATATATCCCAGTCCTGCGCTGGCCGCGAGCATCTCAGCCGCCACCAGCGTAGACCAAGCATTGCCGACCGCGACGCGGATGCCGGAAAACGCGAGGGGCATCGCGGAGGGAACGCCGACCTTGAAGAAAGTCTCAACAGTGCCTGCGCCACTGGTTTTTGCCACATTTATGAGGGTCTTGTTCGTCAGCTTTATCCCAGTATACGAGTTTATTACGCAGGGGATAAAGGCGGAGAAATAGATGATGAACGCCTTGGCCTGGAGCCCTATGCCCAGCCACAGGACGGTCAGAGGTATCCAGGAGATGGGAGGGATGGGCCGGATGATCTCGAAGATGGGGTTTACAAACCTGTCGATGCCCTTGAACCAGCCCATGAGCAGGCCCAGAGGCACCCCGGTGACCACGCCGAGGCACAGGCCGGTCATCGCGACCTGAAGACTGGCCCAGATGGAGACGGGAAGCGTCGCTCCGTCGGGGTTGGCGTTTGTCAGCTTGTAGATGAACAGCAGAACGAGCTCGGTAGGCTTGGCCAGGTAGCGGTCAGACACGATACCGAACTCCAGCAGCAGCTGCCAGATTATCAAAAAACTCAGGATTCCGGCTACGGACAACATGGCGTAGACATAGGAGTTCCCTGTCTTGCCGCGTCCGGGCTTTTCAGCCTTTTTGTCTGTTTTTCTCATTTTTTGTACCAACCTTAATAAGATGAACAGCCCGGGCATAGTCCCGGAGGACTATGCCCAAGGCCGAAACGGAGCTCAGCGGGCCGCGATTATCTCGGCGACCTCCTCAGCTATGGAGCTGTCGACCATGTTGTTCTCGATGATATAGTTCCTGTCGTCAATGGTGTAGCTGCCCTGGGACATGAAGAAGTCGAAGGTGTTGAACAGCTCGTTGTAGCCGTTTCCTATCTCGCCCTCGTACAGTCCTGCGGCGTCGGGGGCGGTGGTGGTCATCATCTCGATCATCTCGTCGATGTACATCGGGAAGAACCAGTCGCTCAGGGAGGTGTAGCACAGTTCGTAGTTGTCGGATCCGCTGACGCCCTCGATGGTGCAGGTGTCGGTGTAGAGCTGGGCGGCCTCGTCAAGATTCTCCTTTATCCACTGGAGGGTGCGGTAGTAGAGCTCCCAGAGCTTCACGATGGCCTCGTGCTTGAGGGTGTCGTTCATGGCCGTCTCGGTGGCGCAGATGGCGGTGGGGATGACGACGCCGTTCTCGAGCGAGCTCGCGGCGCGGACATAGCCGAGCTGCTCGGCCTCGATGGAGGTGCTCGTCCAGACGCACATCATGTCGCCCTCGCCGGCCTTGAAGGCGGTCATGGCGGTGGTGACGTCCATGTTCTGCATGGTCACGTCGTCGGCGGTGAGGCCGATCTGCTCAAGGACGGTCGCGAGGCTCTGGTGAGCGGTGGTGCCGATGGGCAGCAGGACGGTGATGCCCTTCCAATCGTCCACGGTGCCGTACATATTCGGGTAGCCCTCGATGTTGCCCTGGCCGGCCTGAGCGATGGGGGAGTCCTCGCGGACGTACATATTGATGGAAGCCTCCTCGTCGCAGTAGCCGATGACCTTCACGTCATAGCCGAGCATCCCGGGGATGGTGCCGGGGGCGCCGGTGGAGCAGACGTCCCACTCGCTGCTGGCCTCCATCATGACCGGGCCGGAGATGAAGGACAGGTACTCAAAGGAGATGCCGAGTTCCTCGGCCCAGCCCTTCTCGTCCATGACGTACCAGGGCAGGGCGTGCATTGCGCCGGAGAAGTAGCCGAGGTTTATGGTGATGTCCTCGGACATGGGCTCTATGCCCCAGGTGGTCTCGGCGGTATCGCCGCCCTCGACGGGTTCGCCGCTGGTGGGGGGATCGGTCGTTTCGTCCGTAGCCTCGTTGCCGCAACCGGCGAGTATGCCGACCAGCATGACGGCTACGAGCAGGATTGACAGAAATCTTTTCATTTTGATACCTCCAAATTCATTTATATTGTGCCCTCGGGCCAATATCCTTATTTCTTCCTCGCCACGGCCCTCCTGGCCGCGGCCGCTATGTCTTCCGCAGTTATGCCGAAGCGGCTCTTCAGGTAGTCGACGGGGCCGACTTCTCCGAACACGTCCCGCGCCCCCACGCGCTCCAGCGGCGTGGGCAGCTTCTCGGAGAGCAGCTCGGAAACGGCGCTGCCCAGCCCGCCTATTATGTTGTGGTTCTCAGCCGTCACAACCGCGCCGGTCTGAGCTGCGGCGGCCAGCACCGCCGCGTCGTCCAGAGGCTTTATCGTGAACATATCCAGCACCTTGGCGTCTATGCCCTCGGCCCTGAGCTTGTCCGCAGCCCTGAGCGCCTCGATGACCTCGCGGCCCGCGGCAATGATGGTCACGTCTCCGCCTTCGCGCAGGACGACCGCCTTGCCGATGTCGAACTCTGAACCGTCCTCGTAGATGTCCTCCACCTTCGTCCGGCACATACGGATGTAGAACATCCCGTATGTGTGGGCGATCTTCGGGATGAGATCCTTCACCATGGCGCAGTCCGTCGGCTCGACGATGGTGACTTCGGGCACGCAGCGCATCATCGCCACGTCCTCGAGAGCCATGTGCGTGCCGCCGTTGAGCGCGGCGCAGACGCCTGGGTCGCTGCCGAGCATCTTGACGTTCTTCTTCGCATAGGCGCCGCTCATGAACACCTGATCCATGACCCTCCGGCTCGCGAAGGTGCCGAAGGTGTGCGTGAAGGGGATGAAACCCTCGGCGGAGAGGCCGCAGGCCACGCCTATCATGTTCGCCTCGGCGATGCCGCAGTCGAAGATGTTGTCGGGATACTTCTCTTTGTAGGGGAGCACTCCGATCGCCCTCATGAGGTCGGCGTCAGTGGCGATGACGGGCTCGCCCGCCTCTATCATTTTGACGAGCGCCTGGGCGTAGACCTGGCGCATTTCCAGCTCGCCTTGGCGGTTTTCCTTTGCCAGTTTGATGTTCATATCCTGTACCCTCACCTTTCTCCGGACTCAGAACGCGGCCTTGCAGGCCTCAAGCTCGGCAACGGCGGCCTTCGCCTGCTCGGGGGATACCGGTATGTTGTGGTTGAACACTCCCTCGGCGAAATTGCAGCCCTTGCCCTTCACCGTATGCAGGATCAGCATAGAGGGCTTGTCCTTCACGTTCTTGGCAAGGTCTATGGCCTCCATGATCTGCTCCACGTCGTTTCCGTCGGCCACGTCCACGACGTGCCAGCCGAAGGCCTCGAACTTCCTGCCGATCTCGCCGAAGCCCGCGACCTCGCCGATCGTACCGCAGAGCTGGAGGTCGTTCTCATCCACAAATCCGATGACGTTCGTCAGGCCCTTTGCGGGGGCGAATATCGCGCACTCCCAGACCTGGCCCTCCTCGCATTCTCCGTCGCCGAGGAGGATGTACACGTAGTTGTCCAGGCCCTTCTTCTTGCAGCCCATGGCGATGCCCAGGCCGGAAGAAAAGCCCTGGCCGAGCGAACCCGTTGTCATGTCGACGCCCGGGGTCTTGTTGCCGTCGGTGTGGCTGGGCAGCCGCGTTCCGGGCTTGTTCAGTGTCTTGAGCTCCTCCCTGTCGAAGAAACCGCGCAGGGCGAGGGCGGCATACATGGCCGGGCCCGCGTGGCCCTTGGACATGACAAAGCGGTCGCGTTCCTCCCACTTGGGCCTCTTCGGGTCTATGTTCATCACGCCTCCGTAGAGGCAGGCCATGAGGTCGCAGATGGACATCGTCCCTCCGACGTGCCCTACTCCGATGGACTCGAACTCCTCAAGGGCCGCTATGCGGATGTCCGCCGCAAAGAGCTTGAGCTCCCTGACTTTCTCACTGGAAATCATCTCAGTTCTCCTTTCCGCTCACACGCCGCTCAAATCGTCGTCCGCCATGCAGAGGTGGACTGCGCCGACCTTGAAGGCCTTCGGCAGAGCGAGGATCTTCGGCTCCGGGCCGACATATTTCTTCATCGCGTCCTCAAGGGCCTCCTCAAAGGTGGCCCTGGTCTTGAGCCCCATGCCCCTGGCGATGCCCGGCTCCTGCGCACCGACGATATATATCGCAGAGGTGTTCATCTCGGCAATGTGGCCGCAGCTCATCATCGAAAAGCCGTGGAAGGGGTGGAAGGCGTTGCAGAAGCGGTATTTGCGGATGTACTCCTCGTTCGTCGCAAAATACTCTCCGTAGCGGTTCATGTCCGCAAGAGTGTTCATGTAGTCGTGCTGGAACATCTCGTACAGCTCGCGCAGATAGGGCCAGCGCTCGTCGTGGAAATAGCCGTTGCAAATGGACGAACATATTATTACACAGTTGTCCTTCATGACCCGCTTGTGACGAATGACCTGCGCGGAAAGTGCCTGCATCATCTGAATGGGGTTTGTTCCCATGCCGTTGCCGTAGTGGAAGTCCTGGGGCATACCGAACACCATCACGTCGTACTTCTCCTTCGCATAGGGGACGTAGGTGCGCTTGTTTGCGATCTCCCAGGAGGCGGGCTGCATCTCCTTTGCCCGGCCGCTGAATACCGCGATCTGGCGCGAATAGGTGTCCAGCACCGCGTCGCAGCAGAAGAAGGGGTGACCCATCTTCTCCTCCATGAGCATACCGATCTCGTCGAACTTCGTGCGCATGAGGCTGTGGCTGCTCACCGGAGTGAAATCCGCCCTGTGCATGACGCTGGGGACGTGGTGGCTTGCTATGCTGCGCCAGTGGGTGATGCCGGTCGCGCAGTGCTTGTAGCCGCCCGAGTAGCCTCCGTAGGGGTTGCCCTGGGTGTGCCCTATGAGGATGGGGATGTCGCAGTCGTAGACATATTTGTTCATGAGCACCGGGTCTCCCCTGCCGGTGCGGCCGAGGTCGACCATGTGCTCGGGGTCTTCACTGTCGTGGCTCGTTATCTGCCCGCTCCAGTAGAACTCTCCAAAGAGCTCGTCGCCGAGTATCCTCTGCATCTCCGAGACCGTGGCCCTCGGATGCAGGCCGTTCGAGAATAGAAGAAGTATGTCGCGCTTGTCAACGCCCGCGGCGTAGAGCTCGTCGAGGCAGGCGCGTATGGCCACCCTCCTGTGCGCCGTCGGCTGAGTGCCGCCCTTTACTATGTCCGGTATGACGAAGACAACGCTCTTTCCCGGGCCCGCGAGCTCGCGCAGGGGCTTCATTCCTATGGGTTCGCGTATGCTCTTGAGCGTCGCTGCGTAAAGGCTGTCCCAGTCCTGGGGCAGACAGGGAGGGTCGGGCACCGTCTCTCCGGGTATGAAGACATCCGTACCGTCCGGCAGCTCTGCGGACATGAGTCCCTGGCCGTATTCAAATTCGAGCTTTTTCATTTCACGCTTGCCTTCCTTCACTTAACGTAAGCCTGGATGATGTTCTTCAGGCTTGCCACGTCGAACGCTATGGGCGCGACGAACTTGGTGAGGGCGACGAAGCCGCCGTCCACCGTCTTCACCGCGGCCAGCTCTTCGGCGTTCTCCTCCTTGAGCCCTCCTCCGTACACCACTGGCAGCTCTTTGCCGTAGACCTCGCGGCAGAGCTCTTTGATGCAGGAACTCACGAAGGCGACATAGTCCCCCGAGGCCGGGGTCTTGCCCGGGCCGATGGCCCAGATCGGCTCGTATGCTATGGCCACCTTGCGGCCCTCCATGGCCGCCTCCATGCCCGCGAGGCCCTCCGTTATCTGCCTGCGGAGCACCTCCCTCACCCTGGGCTCGTACACCGCCGGGTCGTCGGAGCCCTTCTGCTCCTCAGTCTCGCCGATGCAGTAGAGAACGCTCATGTCCCTTCTGAGCGCACAGAGCATCTCGGAGTTTATCGCCTTCTCAACGGTGCTGAGAGCGGCCTGCCCATTTCCCTCTGAGCCGGACGCTTCGTCGTACATACGGAGGAAAGAGAGCTTGTCCTTGCGCTCCTCGCTGTGGCCCACCACGACCCAGTCGCAGCCGATGGCCTTGAGCGAGGCCGCGGGCCTGTTGGTGGTGAAGGCGCCGAAATTCCCGCCGGGCTCCACGTCCTCGCGGAACACGCCCGCGCAGCCGATCTTGAGGCAGCCCATCCGCTCCGGGCCCTCTTCCGCCATGGCGTTCAGCGCCGGGAGCACCATAGACTCGGGTACAAAATATGTCAGATCCACGCCCTCGATGTTCCCCAGCCCGAACTGCGCCGTCTCATGGATGATCTGCCGCACCCACTCGACCGGGTCTTCGCACGGGCAAATGCCGCCCATGCTCCTGGGAACCTCAAAACGCTTCAGATTAACATAGATCTCTTTCATACTATCCTCCGCTTTCGCATTTTTGGCAGGCCCGGCGGTGTTTTGCAGCTCTGTCAGAGGCTGTTGCGCGGCCGAGGGCGCCCGATTTTCGTGATTTGCTTAAATTTGCGCAAACATTTGCGCTGCCCCGGCCAACTTGTGTACATTGAACTAGAGGCGCATTTTTCGCGCTGTCTTCTTTGCAAATTATGACTACCAAACCACACTCATTTTACTCTATACGTTCCGCGCATTGCAACAGTTTTTTGGTCAAACGTTTGTGTTCTAACATCAGCGGCGCATTTTCGCCCATATTCCGCGTATAACTTCAAATTATTCAACTATTTGCGCAAGTTGCCGTCTTGAATTTTACTGAATTTTTCCGGTTTTTTATTTATTTCGGCAAAACGCTAATTCTCGAGTGTTCTTTTACAGCACTTTAACCAGCCTCAACCCTTCTTTGTGTATTTTGTGAAAAAATAGTCATGAATTGGCGCAGTTTAAACATATCTTTTGAGCATATGTTCAAATATCGCAAGCCGCCGCCGTGCATACCGACGGAGGCCCGCGCAGGCCGGAGCTGCATGATTTGCTCATATTTGCACCAAAAATGAAGCAAGGCCCGGCGTCCCGAAGCAGAGGGACGCCGGGCCTTGTGGATTGTTATTTCCGGGCTCCGGTTTATTTCTTGTTCTTGAGGTAGTTCCGGCCGATATTGTTGGCTGCTATGATGGCGTTCTTCACGACCTCCGGGGTGATCACGACGGGTTCCCTGTGGATGAGCGCGTTCTTGAACACGGTGTGTTCCACGATGATATCCAGGTTCTCGTCGGTGCAGGCGATGCCGAACTGCTCCATGGTTATGGGCAGGCCGATGCTGTCCATGAGCTCGAGCATCCGGTTTATGAGCTCGTCGTCCGCGTTTTCGAGCACGAGCTCGCAGACGAGGCCGAAGGCGACCTTCTCACCGTGCAGGTAGGCGTTGCCCGCCTCTATCTCGGATATGCCGTTGTGGACTCCGTGGGCTCCGGCGCAGCCCGCGTTCATGAAGCCCAGCCCGCTCAGCAGCACGTTCGCCTCGATGACGTCCTCGACCGCGGGCGTCAGGGCCTTGACCTTTACCGCCTCGTAGGCCCTCTTGCCCTCTTTGACCAGCACCTCGAAGCACTCTCTCGCGATGGCCATGCCTGCGCGGCTGATGACGTAGCCCCTGCCTATCCAGTTCGGGGTGCCCGCCTTCTCGTTCGCCACGGCCTCGAACCAAGTGACCAGAGCGTCGGCAATGCCTGCGGCGAAGAGCCTCGCCGGGGCGGAGGCTATTATGGCCGAGTCCACGAGCACCAGCTCCGTGCTGCGCCTCGTGGGCACTCCGCCGAGGTGGACGCCGTTTATGTCGTAGACCGCCGCCCAGTCCGCCGCGGGCGCGTCGCTGGAGGCCGAGGTCGGCAGGATTATCCGGGCCACGTCCGCCTCGTCTGCCACGAGCTTCACGGTGTCGAGCACCTTGCCGCCTCCGACGCCGCAGACAACGTTGCAGCCGCTCTGTCTCACGATCGCGGTAAGCGCCTCCACGTTCTCCCGGCAGCACTCCCCGAAGTAGGACTCGTACATCCAGGAGCAGCCCTGCTTATCCTCGATGGCCTCGATCTTATCCTTTATCATATCGAATACGCCCGAGTCGATGATGAAGAGGAACTTGTCCCCGTACTTCCGGCCGTATTCAAACACGTGGCCTATCTCGCCCGGGCCCTGGATATATCTCTGGACGCAGCCGAAGGCTCTGGAAGGTGAAGTGAGAAGCAGGTTCTTGTGGCTGTATTCCTGTGACATTTTCATTCTCCTTTGTAAAATATGGTCTGGTTTTGGTTTGGCAGCCATCTTTCACAAATCACGAAAACATTTGCTTTAAACTTAGCACTTTTGCGTCGCGTTGTCAATCGATCGCGCAGTTAAATACGCAAACAGTTTTCGGCAGTTTCTGCGTTGACAGGCGGAGGGGCGCGGCCTTATATTTGAGTAAAGGGCAAAAAATCGAATGGAGGCGGAGTTATGGAAGGAGCCTGGTTTTACGCCGAGCTGAAGCGGAGGTTCAGCACGCTGCTGGCCGAGCGCGGGCTGCTCACGGAGCAGGTGAAGCTGACGGCGAAGTCGCTGACGCCGGAGGAGGCCATAGGCGTCACGAAGAGGAGGGACTACCCCATTCTGACGGGCAGGGACGTGATGGTGCAGGCCGAGTGCGGCGGCTGTCCGGGCCAGGCCTTTACCGAGGCGCCCTCGTCTTTCGAGGGGACGCTGGCGGAAGTCTGCGGAATGGACATAGAGGGGGACGCCCATGCCAGGGGCATATTCATCGCCTCTCTGAACGCGGTCATGTGCCGTCTCGGCCTTGCCTGCCGCACAGTCCACTGCCGGAACGACGGGCCTGAGCGCTGTGCGGAGCTGGCGGCGGAGCGGATAAGGCGGGAGTATGGGAGGCCGCGCATCGCGCTCATAGGCTACCAGCCCTCGCTGCTTGCGGAGCTGGCGAAGGAGTTTCCGCTCCGGGTCTTGGATCTGGATCCGAAGAACATAGGCCTGCTCAGCTCCGGTGTGACGGTCGGCGACGGCGGAGATGCGCAGCTGCGGAAGGAGGTCTGTTCCTGGGCGGAGCTCATCCTCTGCACGGGCAGCGTGGTCTGCAACGGCAGTATCGTGAACTTCCTGGACTATGGGAACGTGCTCTACTACGGCACGACCCTGGCCGGAGCCGCAGCGCTCATGGGCCTGCCCCGGCTCTGCTTCACGGATAAGCTGCGATAGATGTCCCCAGGCAACGCAAAAAGGCAGACGCCGCGAAAGCGTCTGCCTTTTATCATTTTCGGTGTGGTTTATTTCCCGGAGAGGTACTCGTCTATGGACTTTGCGCCCTGCTTTCCGGCGCCCATGGCCAGGATGACCGTTGCCGCGCCGGTGACGGCGTCGCCGCCCGCGTACACAGCTTTCCTCGAGGTCTCGAGCGTCTCCTCGTTCACGACGAGGCAGCCCTTCTTGTT
>CABVBV010000002.1 GCA_902496595.1 uncultured Eubacteriales bacterium
CCGCCGTTCCGGTCTCGGACGGCCCCGCGGCTCCGCACACGCCCTTGTAGGGGCGGGGTTCCATCCCCGCCCGGCGCTGAGGGATTGCTTCGGCTGCGCCGAACAGGGGGAACCCCCGGCGAGGGTTCCCCCTTGAACCCCCTCCTGCGCTTTTTCAGCATCAAGTTTTCCGCGCTCTGCGAAGCGCGGCCATGGGGCGCTGCCCCCTGGACCCCTGCCGCCTTTTGAAAAAGGCGGGCGAAAACTTTAATTATATCCCGCGGAGCTGGACGTTGGGCACCTTCGGTCTCACGATGTCCGCGAGCCGGCGCATCTCCTGCTCCGTGAACGCCTCGAGGCCCTGAGCCGCGATGAGGTCGCCCGAGTCCTTGAAGCCCTGAATGTAATACTCCCTCGCACCGGCTATCCACTCGGCTATGCCCTCAAAGTCCGCCGCCGTGTGCAGACCCTTCACCGCCGTCGTGCGGAACTCGTAATCCACGCCGCAGCCCATGAGATAGGCCGCCGACTCGCGTACAGGCCCCAAGTCCAGACCAGGTACGCCAGTGACCCGTGCGTAATTCTCCGGCGCCGCCTTCACGTCCATCGCCACCCGATCTGCCAGACCCTGCTCGACTATTCGCCGCAGCCGCTCCGGAAAGGTGCCGTTCGTGTCCAGCTTCACCGAATAGCCCAGCGCCTTTATCTCACCGAGCAGCCCCTCAAGCCCCGCGTGCAGCAGCGGCTCTCCGCCCGTGACGGCCACACCGTCCAAAATTCCCACGCGCTTTTTCAGAAAGGCCGCCAGCTCGTCATGCCCTATGACGTCCCGCTCGCGCTCCGGCAGGGCAAGGGACGCGTTGTGGCAGAAAGGACAGCGCAGGTCGCAGCCGCCTGTAAAAATAGTGCAGGCCACACGGCCCGGATAATCCAGCAATGTCAGCTTCTGCAGCCCGGAAACGTCCATTTTTTCAATACATCCCCGTTTCAAGCGATAAACGGGCGCCCACCGGATTCGCACATATTGCGGTACCGGGAGCGTCCGTATCACAATATATAGTGTTGCAGCCCTCTTGTCAAGGCCTTTGGCCGAAAAAAACCGTATTGTTTCCAGCCGTAACTTCTTTGTAACGGAGACTACATTTTTTCGATACGCTTCTACAAAAAAATTACCGTTTCGTCACCGGCTCATCCGAACAGCCCCAATGCCTTGAAGCCCTCCTCGAAGGGGGCTCGGACGAGGCCGCGCTCGGTGATGATGCCGGTTATTAGCCCGGCGTCGGTCACATCGAAGGCCGGGTTGTAGACCCTGACGCCCTCGGGGGCCATGCGCTTTTTGTACCAGAGCTCTGTGACTTCGGACGGGTCGCGGAACTCGATGGGGATGTCCGCGCCGGTCGCGATGGCGGGGTCGATGGTGGAGCTGGGCGCGCAGACGTAGAAGGGTATGCCGTAGTGCGCGGCGAGGATGGCGACGCCCGAAGTGCCGATCTTGTTCGCTGCATCGCCGTTGCGGGCGACGCGGTCGCAGCCTACGAATATTATGTCAACCTGCCCGGACTTCATGAGCGAGGAGGCCATGTTGTCGCACAGGAGGGTGGTGTCGACGCCTGCGGAGACCATCTCGAAGGCGGAGAGCCGGGCGCCCTGGAGGAGCGGCCGGGTCTCGTCGCAGTAGACGCGCAGGCCGTCGAGCCCGGCGTCGAGGGCGGCGTAGACGGGCGCGAGGGCGGTGCCGTACTTGGCGGTGGCGAGGGTGCCGGCGTTGCAGTGGGTGAGTATGCCCATGCCGGGCCGGAGCAGTTCGAGGCCGAATTTGCCGATATTCCGGCTTATCTCGATATCCTCGTCCATGACGGCCTGTGCCTCGCGGCGCAGAGCGCCGCGTATCTCGTCCGGCGTTTTGTCGCTGACCCCGGCATATGCCCTGCGCATACGGTCGAGGGCCCAAAAGAGGTTGACGGCGGTGGGCCTGGAGGCGGCGAGCATATCGCAGGCGGAGAGGAAGGTGTTTTCCAGTTCCGCGTCCGGGGCGTAGTACGCCGCCAGGTAAGCGCCGAAGGCGGCGGCGACGCCGATAGCGGGCGCACCGCGCACGCGCAGGAGGCGGATGGCCTCGCAGATCTCCGGCGTCTCGGTTAGGCTGAGGTATTTGACCTCGTTCGGCAGCAGCGTCTGGTCGATGATGACAAGGGCGTCGCCAGCGTCGGAGAGTTTGACGGTGTCTATGGCAAGTGGGTTCATGAGAGCACCTCTATGTCTAAAGTTTTAGGGGTTCCATCCCCGCCCGGCGCGACGGTTTGCGCTCGCCTGCGGGACGCGAAAAGGCTCCCCTGCGCAAGGGGAGCTGTCGGCGGAGCCGGCTGAGGGGTCGCTGTTTAAAAAATGGAGGCGAGCCATCCGGCGCACTTGTCAACCCGTGACCCGCTGCGACTATTATAACACAACATTTTGCGATGGGGCTTGCAATTTTTGCTCAGATGGGTAAAAATATAGTCGGGTGATGCAGATGAAAGGACTTGAGCTCTGCAGGAGCTATTATTACGATGTGGGCAAGCCGGAGCTGGAGCGCCGGTTCCCGGAGGCCATGGGCCGCGCCGCGGCGGGGCTCTCCGGGCAGGGCTCGGACTGCCTCGGGCTCGACGATGAGTATTCCCGAGACCATGACTTCGGCCCGGGCTTCTGCCTCTGGCTGTCGGACGCGGACTATGACGAATACGGCGCGGCCATGCAGGCGGCCTACGAAGAGCTGCCCAAGGAATATATGGGTTTCACGCGGCGGGACACGCACACCGGCGCACAGCGGGTGGGCGTCATGCGCACTTCAGACTTTTACAGGTACTACATAGGCTGCGCCGGCGTGCCGGACACGCCCATGCGCTGGCTGCGCATCCAGGAGCACTTTTTGGCCACCTGCACTTCCGGAGAGGTGTTTGAAGACGGGCTGGGCGAGTTTACCGGGATAAGGGACGGGCTGCTGCCCTGCTATCCCGAGGACGTGCGGCTCAAAAAGCTCGCCGCACGTGCCGCTACAATGGCGCAGTCGGGGCAGTACAACTACCCGCGCCTGATGAAAAGGGGAGACCCGTCCGGCGCAAGGCTGGCGCTGGCGGAGTTCCTGAACGCGGCGCTTTCTATGGCCTATCTGCTGAATTTCCGTTACGAGCCCTTCTACAAGTGGCAGTTCGCGGGCGCGAGGGAGCTTGTGGCGATGGGTGACGCGCTGCCGTACCTGCGCGAGATAGCCTGCCTGTCCACACGGCGGGACGGGGCCGACATTGCCTCGCACATAGAGAATGTCGCTGGAGCGGCGATAAGGGAGCTGAAGCTCCAGGGCCTGTCAGACTCAGGGGGAGACTACCTGGAGCCTCACGCATATTCGATAATGTCAAAAATAGCAGAGCCCGAAATACGGGGCCTGCACGTCATGGAGGGTTAAAAATGGACAAACGCTACGAAAAACTGCTCAAATGCCGCGACTATGTCAGGAGCGTGACCGATTTTGTGCCGAAGGCGGCGCTGGTGCTGGGCAGCGGCCTGGGCGGCTTTGCCGAGGCTCTGGACGTGGCCTGCGAGGTGCCGTACTCGGATATCCCGGGTTTTCCCGTCTCCACCGTGCCGGGGCACGCCGGCAAGTTCATATTCGGATACCTCGACGGAGTCCCGGTAGTCTGTATGCAGGGCCGCGTTCACTACTACGAGGGCTATGAACTCTCCGACGTTGTGCTGCCCGCAAGGCTAATGCGTATGCTGGGAGCCGAGATACTGTTCCTGACGAACGCCTCGGGAGGCGTGAACAAGACATTCGATGCGGGCGACTTCATGCTCATCACCGACCACATCATGAGTTTCTTCCCGAATCCGCTCATAGGCGCCAACATCGAGGAGCTCGGCACCAGGTTCCCGGATATGTCGCACGTATATGACCCTGAGCTCTGCGATGTTATCCGCGGCGTGGCCCAAAGAGCGGGCATCGCGATAAAGGAAGGCGTGTACTGCCAGCTCACCGGCCCCTGCTTTGAGACGCCCGCCGAGGTGCGGATGCTTGGGTTCCTGGGCGCGGACGCCGTAGGTATGTCCACGGCGGTGGAGGCCACGGCCGCAAGGCACTGCGGGATGAGGGTCTGCGGCATAAGCTGCGTGTGCAACAAGGGAGCCGGCCTGTCGCCCACTCCTCTGACGCACGAGGAAGTCCAGGCCGCCGCCGACGCCGCCGCGCCCCTGTTCAAGCGTCTGGTAAAGGAGAGCATCGTCGAGATGTGCAGAAAAGCCTGAAAAAAACTTTCCGCTTAATATTTCTGTAACAAATTTCAGGTTTTTTGTGTAACAACTCTTTGTTACCATAATACTCGCAAGAGACAGTTTCATCTTTTTCATTTTGTCCTCATTCCATAAAGGAACCGCCCCGGAAGTCGCACCGGGGCGGTTTTCTTGTTTTTATCAGGTTTACTCTGCCTCGTAGATGAGCAGCGAGCCGTCCTTCCCGCTCTGTGCCAGGACGAGCATACTGCCGTCTTCAAACTCGAGGCCCAGATTCGGAACGTCTGCGAAGTAGCCCGTCACCTCTATGCACTCTCCCTTTTTCAGCCCGCTCATCCAGAGATAGCCGCGGCCGGGCACATAGCCGTCTTCCGCCGGTTCTTCTCCAACGGCGACGTAGAGCTTGCCGCCGTAGTTGATGTTGCAGAAGGAGAATGCCGCGGTATCCTCGTTCGCCGAGATGTAAAAGGTGTCGGCGTCGCGGTCGAGCTTGACGGAGACAAGAGGCTCCGAAGGCTTCTCAAAGCTCAGCGAAAAGGCCGAGGCATCCTTCGCCCCGCCGCCGGTTCCGGCCGGCAGGTACCTGTCGTGGATGAGCCCCTCGAGCTCGGAGTAGGGGATGACAAAGGTTATGCTGCCCCTCGCTGAAGACGCCACCTCGCCCTCGGAGGCGATGAGCTCGAGACCGCTGTTGGACAGATACCAGGCCTCGCCTTCCAGCGCGTCCTCAACGAACTCCCTGACCATGAAGAACTCGCCGGGGTTGTCCATCTGCTCCACCTGGGCCAGAGCTGAATCCGTGACTTTCAGCTTCAGGGCGTCGGTGTCCGAGAAGATGTCGCCCAAGCTGAGTTTTTCACCGCTCTCGGCGCTGAACACCATGCCGAAATAGCTGCTCGAGCCGTGGGCGCCCCCGCCGTAGCGGTAGCCGGAGCCCAGGACGCTTATGATCGCCCCGTCGCCGCGCTTCACCTCGCCGGAGCGGCTCAGAGAATAGGACAGCCAGGTCGGCCTGGAGGCTTCGTCGAGGCTCTCATAGTGTTCACAGGCGGCATCGTAGAGCTCGTCGGCCTCGTCGCCGCCGGATGCCAGCCTCTTTGCCAGCTCCTTCGATATCAAGTCCGCAGCCTCGTCGCGTCCCGATATGCTCAGGACGGGCTCGGAGTAGTAGCCGCTGAATACCATGACTCCCTCGTCGTCCCTTATCTCGGCGAGCGGCGTCATCAGCAGGCTGATATCGGGACTCTCGGCCGGAGCCCGGGTCTCCTCGGGCGCCTCGGTGGGAGCTGGGGTCTGCACCGGTTCACCCGTCTCATCCGGCCGCTCGGTGACAGCCGCGGGAGTCCCGGTCACGGCAGGCTCTCCCGAGCAGGCGGAGAGGGAAAGGCAGAGCAGCAGCGCGATAATACCGGAAAAAATCCTGCGTTTCACAAAAACGCACCTCCTATATCCTTGTCGCGGCTATTATACCACGGCTTTCACGGGATTTGACACCATCTGCCGATAAAATGTTCCCAAATTCAAAGCAGGCCGGAATACTCCGACCTCATGTGCATCAGCCTGCGCAGCTGTACCTCGTCCCCGCAGACGCAGTAGAGCAGCAGATAGTCGTCAACCGAGAGATACCTGTATCCCCTGGCTCTGAGCGCGAGATCCTTCGGCCTGGGACAGAGCTCCGGAAGCAGAGCAAGGCTCTTGACCTGTTCCGTGAGCAGGTCGTAACAGCGCAGGGCCGAAGACGGGCTGCGCGAGTTCAGCTCCCCGACGATCTCCTCCAGGTCTCTGACGGCAGCAGGATATATGCGTATCCTATACCTCTCCATGCACTTTCTCCCTCAGCTTTTTCGCCGCCGCTGCGAAGTCCTCTCCCTCTGCGCCGGAGGCCAGCTCTTCCTCCGCCTCCGCCAGCTTGGAGTAAAGCTCTATCAGCGCCATCCGGCGCTCGTATTCCCCGATGTTCAAAACCACCATGTCCCCGGCCCCGTTCCTCGTTATGAAGACCGGTTCCCGCGTCCTGCGGCAGTAGTCGGAGATCTCGCTGGCGCTGTTTCTCAGATCCGATATCGGACGAATGCTGGGCATATGCCTCACCTCCGTTGAAGTTTAGCATAATACTGAGTAAATAACAAGCATAATTATGAGTATTACACGGCAAAGCAAAGTAGAGTATTCACAAGTTCAAGAAGATGTGATAAAATTCAAAGTAAGTTTGTCAACGGAAGGAGCGAGTTGGCATGGAAAAATATGTGGCCATCACTACAACGTTGGCGCGAAAATTTGAAACTGCCATGCGAAAAGGCAGGGTAGTGCTGTTCAGCGCCCCATGCGGTTTCGGAAAGAGCACGGCGGCGAGGGCTCTGCTCTCGGGCAAGCGGGTGCTGGAGCTTTCGGTGGACGAGCCGGGCTTCAGCCTTCCGAGCCTGGGCGGACGCTGGGATGTCCTGATGATAGACGACCTGCAGTGGCTCAGAGACACCGAAGAACAGGAGGCGGTCTGCGCCGCGATAAGGGATAATCCGGACAAGAGCTTCGTGCTTATCACGAGGGGCTGCATCCCCTCCTGGCTCGTGCCGTTCCAGATCGCCGGGGTGCTCACCGTCATAGGCCCCTGGGAGCTCGCGCTCGACAGGGACAGCCTCTGCAAGCTGCTGGCGCAGAACGAGATCGAGGCAACGGACACCGAGATATCCGCCATGCACATCGAGTCACGCGGCTGCGCCCTGCCGCTGAGCCTGCTTATAAACAGGCTGTCAAGCGGTGAGAAGTACGGGCCGGACACGACGGACGCGGTCAGGCACGACCTGTTCAGGTACTACGACGAGGCGGTTTTCAACCGGCTGGACACGCAGCTCCAGCTGCTGCTCAGGGAGCTCGCGCCGTTCGAACCGTTCAATACGGAGCTTGCGAGGATAGTCAGCGGCAGCAACCAGGCCGGAGAGCTGCTGGAACAGCTCCAGGGCGAGACCTACTGTATGCTTCAGGAGCGGCTGGATTCTTACAGATTCTGGCCTATATTCAGGCGCTACCTCAATTGGAAGCTGGAGCAGAGCTGCGAGCCGGAGCGGCTGGCGGCGCTCTATCACAGGGGTGCGCTCTACTTCGAGCTGAAGGAGGATTACAAGCGGGCCCTGGAGTATTACAGCAAGAGCGGGGACACGGCCAAGGTGACGGAACTGCTCACGAGAAACGCGGAGACTCACCCGGGTACAGGTCATTACGACGAAATGGAGCCGTATTATCGGGCCCTGCCGGAGAAGGAGATACTGTCGTCCCCCACGCTAATCCAGGCGATGAGTATGCTCTGCGCCATCAGCATGGACTACGAGGGCTCTGAGCGCTGGTACAAAGCGTTGAACGATTTCGCAACTTCGAGGAGAAGAAACGATACCGCGGCGAGGGAGGCCCGGAGCAGGTTGGCCTGGCTGGATATCGCGCTTCCGCAGCGGAACGTGGAGGGCCTGCAGGATGCGTTCTCCGCAGCTTTCAAGCTGCTCAGAAAAAAGGAGATAAAGCTGCCGGAGTTTTCCGTCACGAGCTGCCTGCCCAGCCTGATGAACGGAGGCAAGGACTTCTCGCCCTGGAGCCGTCACGACGATGTGCTCTATTCGACCCTTAAACTACCGGTGGAGTCGGTGCTTGGCCGCGACGGGGTCTGCCTGGCCGACTGTGCGCTCGCTGAGAGCAAGTTTGAAAAGGGAGAGGACGTCAAGGACAAGGTGCTCTCGCTCATGTCGCGCCTGGAAAATATCCGGCGCGAGGGTACCCCGGATATGGAGTTCGCCGTCATTGGCCTGCTCGCCAGGACTCAGCTGGATTCCGGACGGGCTCAGGACGCAAGGCAGACGCTGCTGACGCTCAGGGAGCGCTTCGAGCAGAGCGGCTACTCCAGGTTCATGCCCAACATCGACGCCATGCTCTGCCGCGTCGATATGTACCTCGGTGATGACACTGAAGTGGATATCTGGCTGCGCGAGAAGGCACCGAACGACCCGCAGCAGCTGAAAGTCATGAAGAGATATCAGTATCTTACCCAGGCAATGGCCGAGCTCGCGCTGGGCGACAACGAGGCCGCGCTGCTGACCCTCGCCCCGCTGGAGACGTATTTCAGCAAGTGCTCGAGATATCTGGACGGCATACAGCTGCGCTTGCTCAAGGCGATCGCCGGGTACAGGCTCAAGGACAAGGATTGGCGCAGACTGATACGCGAGGCCCTGGATATTTCCGCGAGCTTCGGCTTTGTGAGACCCGTCACGCAGTTCGGCGCCGCCGTCCTGCCTATGGTAGAGAGCTGCGGCTGGACGAAGGACGCCGAGCTGCTCGAAAAGCTCCTGAGCGAATTGCGCCGCCAGTCCATAAGCTACCCCGACTTTCTGAAGCCCAGGCGGCAGATGAGCGGGCAGCTCTCGGCAACTGAGCGCCAGGTGCTGAGCCTGGTCTGCGCCGACAAGAGCAACGCCGAGATAGCGGAGATACTCGGCATCAAACTGGCCACCGTGAAGGTTCACGTCAGCCATATACTCGTGAAGCTGAACGTAAACAGAAGAAGCGAAGCAAAGACAGCAGCCGAGAAGCTGAGGCTGCTGTGATCCGCCGCCGGAGCCAGACCGCAAAAATGAGAAGGAACCGAGAGCACCGGCCGCAGGTCGGTGCTCTCAGTCTGTCGAAAAAGCCTCGCAGAGTTTCGCGGCCGCAGCTGCGGAACCCTGCGAGACTTTTTTGTTGAAAATGGGAGCAAAACCAATATAAACCGCGAATATATGCTATTTCAAACATTAGTACGATAAAATTGTCATATAAATCGGCATCAATGTCAAATGGATATCGGACGAAAAATACATTATACTAGAATTGAGCAAAAAGTATCTGAAAGTGAGGAGGTAAGGAAAATGGCGAGGCGGGAATTTGACCTCAAGTCGTTGCTGGATATCCCCTTGTGGGAGAAGATGCAGGACGAGCTGGCGAAGCTGACCGGCACGGCGATAATCACGATCGACTTCAAGGGCAACCCGATAACGAAGCACAGCGGCAGGACGGAGTTCTGCAGCGTGATACGCGAGAACCCTGTGTCGAGGAAGCGCTGCTACCGCTGCGATTCGCTGGCGGGGCTTGAGGCCGTGCGCCTGGGCAGGCCGTATATCTATCTGTGTCATTGCGGGATAGTGGATGTTGCGGTGCCCGTGCTCGTGGGCGACCGCTATCTGGGCGCAGTCATGTTCGGAGAGGTGCGCATTCCCAAGAACACCGAGGCCGAGGCGAAAGTGGAGCGGCTCGTGAGCGAGATAAGCTCTTTCCAGGTGGAGAGCGAGAATGTGCGCAGCGACCTTCTTGAGATGTACGAGCGGCTTCCGGAGATGGAGTACGAGAATATCGTCCAGGTCGCAGACACTATCAACGCAATCGTGAACTATATCATCGACCGGGCCGTGAACCGCGAGAACGAGGTCATGACCTATGAATATCTGCTGCGCGGTGCAGGGGAGCCCGGTGGCCAGCGCGAGATCCAGGAGCTCCGTATGCCCGAGCCTGAGAAGAAGAGCGCGGAGAAGCCGGTGCCGAAGAGCAGCCCCGTGTATCCTGCGGTGGAGTATGTGCGGAGCCATATGCAGGAGATGGTGAAGATGGTGGATATGGCCCATCTGTGCCACCTGAGCCTGAGCTATTTTTCCAGGGTGTTTCACCGGGAGCTGGGCGAGAGCTTCATAAACTGGATGAACCGTCAAAAGGTGGAGGAAGCCAAGCTGCGCCTCCGAACCGGGAACGAGACGGTGAATCAGATAGCGCTCGAGCTGGGCTATATGGACTCGAGCTACTTTATCAACGTCTTCCGCCGCTTTGAAGGCATCACGCCCCTGGTGTACCGGCAGTACAGATACAAATAATTGCCATATCGTTCGTTTTGAATATCATGCACAATAATCAAACGCTTGCTTTAGGCAAGTTATTTTTTTATCTAAAATGCACATCAAATACATCCAATCAGACAAGATTGTCCTATATTAATGCCGTAAATGACGATAATTTTGCATATTTACTTCAGTGGTATAAAGAATTAACATGAAACCACATAAAGGGAGAGAAGTTTGCCGACAAGATAAAATGAGGAGAAAGGATGGAGAAAATGAAGAAAGAGAAGATGTTTTCGCTGAAAACGACAAAAGGCTGTATACGGCTGTTTGCATTGTTTTTATGTCTTGTTTTGCTGTTCAGCTGTGTCGCGAGGCTCTTGTCATCCAGCGGAGGAAAAGTCAAGATCACCGAAGTAAGCATTGATTCACGAGGCGCGACAATAAATGGAGATCTCTATTATCCGGCAGGAACGTCGGATGAGGACAGCCTGCCGGCTATTGTCGTTGCTCACGGCGGCGGCGTTGAGCTGGGCGTAATGCGCGGAACTGCCGAAGAGCTGGCACGCCGTGGCTTTGTGGTGTTGAATATCAACGCATATGGTGTTTCCATGAGTGAGTCGCCGGTGAATGACGACGGCGGACAAGGTGAGGACGGTTTCAATAACCAGCTCACTCCCAGCGGCGTTTACGATGCGGTATCTTACCTGCGCACTCTCAAATTTGTAGACCAGGAAAGGATCGGCCTGACGGGACACTCGATGGGTTCAAGGCGTACCGCCTACGCCTGCATGATCGATTGCGGTTACTACAGCCTCAACGACCTCAAGATCAACATACTCTACGACACCTTCGGCCAGACGTTTACAGAGGATGAGATAAATGAAGATGCCGACGCTCTTGCCGAGGCCAGGCTGAACGCGGATCAGCTTCAGTATTACAACGCGCTCAAAGCGGAGACTGAGGAATACTACAACACTCGTGTCAAGGCCCTTTGCCTCATGGGCAGCGATGCAAACCTGATAGGCGTACAGCAGACCGTGACGGTCGGCGGGTTCGAGGTACTGAGAAATTGTCAGGTGAACATCGGTATTGTCGATGGACAGTATGACTACAGCTACAGGGACTATAACACCAGAGACACGACAAAGGAAGCGTGGCATACCGGAACAGAAGATATTCAAACAGAGACCTGGTATGTCCTGGATGATGTAAATGCAACGAGCACGATACTCGGCAGCATGAGCGAGGTCTCTGCAATTGACAACGAGGAGTTCCAGACCGCAGTTGAGAGCCGTACCCTGAGGAGCTTCCAGATTAACACCGAGACACACTCCAAAAACTTCTTTTCTACTGCGACCACATCTGACGTAGTAAAGTTCTTTGAGCAAACTCTTGGATATAACAACGGAGAGCTGGGCGCTGCCGATGCGAATCCGATTGATGCGGAAAGCTCGGTGTTCATGTGGCGTGAAGTGTTCAACTTCCTTGCCATGCTGTCCATGATCGGTATGCTGTTCCCGCTTGCTGCAATCATAATGACGAGCAAATTCTTCAAGCCCTGCATTGCTGCGGTGCGTGAGAGACCTGCAAAGCCGTTCAACAAAAAGAAGTACTGGCTCTTTGCCCTGCTCAGCATAGCGATAGAATTTATAGCTATCCACCTTGCTAACGGCGTATTTGTTCCTGGCCTGCCGTCTCTTGACTTCCTGCCCTTCTTCCCGAGCTGGTGGCTGATATTTATCTTTATTGCCATTCTCGCAGTCGGCTCGGCGCTCATGCTCCTTCTGTTCCGTTACCTTGATAAGAAGGAGAACTCGTTTGGCAGCTTAAACGTCAAGATGAAATTCGTCAATATCATGAAGACCGTCCTGCTGTCGGCGATACTGCTGACTGCCGCGTACATGACTCTCGTTGTTATCATTGACCTGTTCAATGAGGACTTCCGTATGTGGATGGCGGTATTCACCGAGATGAAGACGGAGTACTGGGGCTACATCTGGAGATACACGATTTGTATGCTGCCTTGCTTCCTGCTGATCGGTGCAAGCACGAATTATTCGATCAGAACAGATATTGCAGAGTGGAAAGACACCCTTGTTACAGTCGTCGTAAACTCTGCCGGCGTGTACCTCTGCTGCCTTGTCAACTACCTGATGCTCGTAGGTGCGGACAACCTCTGGAGCTCCTTCATTTCCACCTACGGAATGCTCGTAGTCGTTCCCATCACTGTTTACATCACGAGGAAAATGTACAAGCTCACAAACAGCATTTGGCTCGGAGCTCTCACAAATTCCTTCCTCGTCAGCTGGTGCATATGCTCGGCAGCCGGTCTAAATTGCAACGTGTATAACGCTCAGACCTGGTTCAGCACATTCTTCAACGTGTAATAGTAAATAACAAAACGAAAAGTAAAACGAAGATGGGAGCCGCGGCTTTTGCGGCGGCTCCCTGATATAATACTCTTTTTTGAGGGAATACGGAGAAAACTATGATACTTGACACCTCAAAATACGTCGGCCCATGCGTGTGCGGGAGGGTGCATGAACTGCGGACTAAGCTGGTGGTATGCGAGAGAGGGGCGCTGCGGGACTTCGATGCGTATATGTCCCGCTGCGGACTGGATGGCTTCCGCATAGTCATCTACGACACCAACACCTTCGGACTCCCGACCCTGACGCATCCGGACGCCGATCAGGAGATCGTCCTCAATGCCGACGGCCTGCACAGCGAAAAGGGCCTCATTGAAGACATGATGACCCGTTTCTCAAGGAAGCCGGACTACATCGTCGCCGTCGGCGGCGGCACCATCATGGACTTCGGCCGATACAGCGCCTTCAAGCTCGGCGTCCCCTTCGTAGCGGTGCCGACCCTCGTCAGCTCGGACGGATTTACGGCCAACATCTGCTCCATCATCATAGACGGCCAGAAAAAGTCCATTCCCATGCTCGCGCCCGACGCCGTGGTCTGCGACCTGGACGTGGTATCGGGTGCGCCGATGTTCCTCACCATTTCCGGAGTTCAGGACATTCTGTCGAAATACATATCTCTGGCCGACTGGAAGATAGCGAACCTCGTGACCGGGGAATACTTCTGCCCCATGGTTTACAGCATGGCCGAGGAGGCCCTGGGCATCATGGCCGCCTGTGCTGAGGAGCTCAGAAAGGGCCTGCCGCCCGACCACGAGAAAATGGCATACGCCCAGATGCTCTCCGGCCTGACGATGCAGATACTCTCTCATTCCCGCGCCGCTTCCGGAGCGGAACACCTCATAGCCCACCTCGTGGAGATGAAGCCAAGGGGCTTTGAAAACGCACACGGCCTGCACGGAGAGTGTGTCGGCGTCGGCACCGTGATGTGCGCCGAGGAGTATCACCGGCTCGCAAAGATGGAAAAGCTCGCGACCAGGCCCTTCGAGCCCTTGCCGGAAGCCTGGCTCAGAGAGCGTTTCGGCCCCATGACGGAGGGCCTGCTGCTCGAAAACGAGCACGATGTGCTGGAGACGGTGGACGAGGCCGGGTTCAGGAACTGCTGGCCGGAAATAAGGGCCGTAATCGCCTCCATACCGGAGGCGGACGAGCTCCGTGAACTGTATCGGAGCCTCGGCGCAAAGTACCGTCTATCCGACCTCGGCGTCGACGAGGGCCTCGGCAGCGAGGCGCTGAAAATGTCCGCCGCTATCAGGAACCGCCTGACGCTCTGCCGCCTCGAGCGGATGATTGTGGAGTGAACCTATGAAATACATAATGGCACTTGACCAGGGCACGACCAGCAGCCGCTGCATACTCTTCGACTACAACGGCTGCGCGGCTGCCAGCGCACAGAAAGAATTCAGGCAGTATTTCCCGAAGCCCGGTTGGGTCGAGCACGACGCGGATGAGATATGGCAGACGACCCTTGAAGTCTCCAGGCAGGCGATGGAGGCGGCGGGCGCTGCGGCTTCGGACATAGCGGCGATAGGGATCACGAACCAGCGGGAGACGACCGTTATCTGGGACAAAAAGACCGGGGAACCGGTGGCAAAGGCGATAGTCTGGCAATGCCGCCGCACCTCGCAGATAGTGGACGCCCTGGCCTCAAAGGGCTTCGGCGGCATGATAAGGGAAAAGACCGGCCTGCTGCCGGACGCATATTTTTCAGCATCCAAGATAAAGTGGCTGCTCGACACAGTGCCGGAAGCAAGAGAGAGGGCAGAGGCAGGAGAGCTGCTCTTCGGTACGATAGACACCTGGCTCATCTGGAAACTGACGGGCGGGCGCGTCCATGTGACAGACTACACCAACGCGAGCCGGACGATGCTGTACAACATAAAGGAGCTGCACTGGGATGCGGAGCTGCTGGAGCTTCTGGGCATACCCGAGTGCATACTCCCCGAGGTGAAGCCGTCCAGCTGCGTTTACGGATACACCGAGCCCGGCCTCTACGGGGCTTCGATACCGATAGCCGGGGCGGCCGGGGATCAGCAGTGCGCACTCTTCGGCCAGTGCTGCTTCCTCCCGGGCGAGATGAAGAACACCTACGGCACGGGCTGTTTCCTGCTCATGAACACCGGCAGAGACATGGTCTTGAGCGAGAACGGGCTTGTCACCAGCATAGCCGTAGGATTTGAAGACCATGTGGAATACGCGCTGGAGGGCAGTATATTCACCGCCGGAGCCGCAGTGCAGTGGCTTCGGGACGAGATGGGCCTGCTCGGCACGGCGGCGGAGAGCGAGAGCATAGCCCTGTCTGTGCCGGACACCGCCGGAGCCTATGTGGTGCCGGCGTTTACGGGCCTGGGCGCACCGTACTGGAGCCAGAGGGCCAGAGGGGTGGTGACCGGCCTGACCAGAGGATTTTCGAGCGCCCACCTCGTCAGGGCCACGTTGGAATCTCTGGCCTATCAGACCGTGGATATCGTGCGGGCCATGGAACGGGACGCGGGCATGAAGATAACTTCGCTGCGCGTGGACGGCGGCGCGAGCGCCAACAATTTCCTGATGCAGTTCCAGGCCGACGTGTTGAACGCGGATGTGATACGGCCCGAGTGCATTGAGACCACGGCCCTGGGCGCGGCGTACCTGGCCGGCCTCGCCGTGGGGGTCTGGCCGAACACCGATGATATACGCTGCACAAGGGCTTCGGACAAGATTTTCAACAGCACTATGACAAATTCAAGGCGCTCCGAGCTCCTTGACGGCTGGAGACACGCCGTGAGCTGTGCGCTCCTGGGCTAAACAGAAGACTGCGCCCCCGCGTATATCGTGCGGGGGCGCAGTCTGTCGTCAAAGGAGGCCGGCGGCTTGGGAGAGGTATTCTATGACGGACTTACGGGTAAGTATGCCGCAGAGAGTGCCTCTGCCGTCTATGATGGGAACAAAGTTCTGATTCAGTATCGCGGAGACGACCTCCTCCGGCGATGCATCTATCGAAAGCGGAGGGCAGAAGTCCCTGCGGAGTATGCTCTTTATCCTGTACTGCTCCTGCGCTTTCCAGTCCGTTGTGCCCGTCTTCACCAGATGCCTCAAAAAGTCGCCCTCAGTAACGCTGCCGATGTACTGCTCTCTGTCGTTCAAAACGGGGATGGCGGTGTAGCCGTGTATGGTGAACCGCTCCAGCCCCTGCCTTATCGTGTCATTCTCATGCAGAAACGCCGTGGAGACCTTGGGTATCATGAGTTTGGCAATGTTCATGTCTAACCTCCATTGGAATTAATATTATGTTAACCTGTCCAGCTTGACCTTGAACGAGATCTTTCTGGGGGTGTTGAGGATATCGAAGCGGATGAGGTAGGCCTCGCCTTCCGGATCTGTTTCGAGTATGGTGCCGGGGCCGAGGTGGGAGTGCCGGATCCGGTCGCCAGGGGAGAAGAGGGGAGCGGTCTCCTCGCAGGGCAGCCTGGCGGAGCTGGAGATTATATAGTCGCGGGCTTCTTTTATGAGCCCCTCGCGTGGGGGCTCGGTGAAGCTCAGCAGTTCGGGGTCTATGTCGAGGATGAATCTGGATGGGTATCTGGGCGAGCCGTCAAGGTTCCGGCCGGCGGCCTCGGAGATGTAGAGGCCCCGTTCTGCGCGGGTCAAGGCGACGTAGGCAAGCCTGCGCTCCTCCTCCATACCCTTTTGAGTCCGCACTTTGCGGGAGGGGAATATGCCCTCGTTCATGCCGCAGAGGAAGACGTATGGGAACTCAAGGCCTTTCGCCGCGTGAACGGTCATGAGTTTGACGCTGTCGCCCCCGTCACGGGCGTCTGAATTTGTAAACAGGGCCACGTGGCGAAGGTAGTTCTCGGGGTCGGATTCCTCGCCGCAGTTCATCTCGTATTCGTAGACCGACTGTTTCAGCTCGGCCAGGTTGTCCAGCCGTTCCTGGCTTCCCTCGGTGCGCAGCTGACGTTCATAGCCGCTGGAGTCGAGTATTGCGGAGAGCAGCTCGGATACGGGCCTGTCCCGATGCGAGGAGGAAAAGCTCTCAACGAGCTCCACAAACTGCTTTGCCCGGGTGCCTTTGAGCTCCGGCTCGTCCAGGTTTTCGAGCAGCGCTTCGTACAGCGAGCAGCCGTTCGAGGAGGCGTATTCCTGCAGAAAGGCCATGCGCCGCTTGCCGAGGTTGCGCTTGGGCCGGTTTGCTATGCGCAGAAAGGAGAGGTCGTCGCGGTAGACGACCATGCGCAGGTACGACAGCGCGTCCTTGATCTCAGCCCGGTCAAAGAACTGGACTCCGCTGTAAATGGTGTAGGGCAGTTTCAGCTTCAGGAACAGCTCTTCGACCGACCTTGTGACGTAGTGGGCGCGGTAGAGCACGCACATATCCCGGTAGGGCACGCCGGAGCTGTGCAGCTCATCGATGTTCATGGCGATCCAGCCGGCCTCCGCCTCCTGGTTATCGGCGAAATGGCAGACCACGGGCCCGCCGTCGGGGAGCGTGGGAATGAGGTCTTTTTTCATCCTGAGCTCATTCTTGCCTATGAGCGAGTTTGCCGCAGCCAGTATCTGAGGGCTGGAGCGGTAGTTCTGCATCATCATGACGGTCTTCGTGCCGGGGAAGACCTTGTCGAAATCGAGCAGGTACTTGACGTTTGCTCCGCGCCAGGTGTAAATGGTCTGATCCGGGTCGCCGACTATGAAGAGGTTGCGGTGGTAGCCGCACAGGGCCTCCATGAGTTTGTACTGCAGGTCGTCGATGTCCTGGAACTCGTCTATCATTATATACTCCAGCCGCGCCTGCCACTTGAGCCTGATATCCTCGTTCGTCTCAAAGATGTAGAGCGAGAACTTGATGAGGTCGTTGTAGTCGAGACCGAAGCACTTTTTCTCCTGATAGAGATAGCCGTAGAAGATGATATCCTGAGCCGAGACGGCGCCGAGGTATTTGTCACGGAGCGAGTCGAGCGACATGGAGATCATGTCCCGGTAGTATTCCGGCTCCTTGAAGAGTTTGCGGATCTCGATCATGTCTCTGGCGGCGGAGAAGGTCATGTCTCTCAGGGACAGGCCGCGTTCGTCGTAGATGACCTGGAGCATGGAGTTTATGTCGGAGTTGTCGAGGACGAGGAAGCTCTTCGGGTACTGGACTGCGAAGGAGTCCTCCTGGAGCACGGAGACGCAGAAGCCGTGGAAGGTGTTGATGTAACCTGTGTCGTTGTCCCTGGTGAGGTTGTGGATGCGCTGCCGCATCTCGGCTGCGGATTTGTTTGTAAAGGTGACGCAGAGTATGTGCCCGGGCAGGATGCCGAGCTCGTTCACAAGAAAGGCGAACCTGCGCGACAGAGCCCTGGTCTTGCCGGAGCCCGCCCCCGCGACGACGCGCACGAAACCCTCGGTGCTCGTCACAGCCTCCCTTTGAGCGTCATTGAGCCCGAACAGCAGGTCTTCCATATTTTCCACACCTCCACCGCCAGTATACCACATCGTCCCCTCCATAAAAAGAAGCGTTTTATTAACAATGCGTATCAGCTTGTCGAAAAAAGCGCCGCCTGCTTCGGCAGACCGGCGTATAAAGGACAGAATGGCTGCGGCCTCCCTTGTCCGGGGGCCGCAGCCACTTCGCGCATGGGCGCTCACACTATCTTTTTGAACAGCTTCGCCGCGTCCCGGCACAGTACGTTCTTCTGAACTTTGCCGATGTCATTTTCCGGGAGCTGATTCATTATTGCAAGATATCTGGGCTTTTTATAGGACGGCAGAGACTTTTTGCAGAAGGCTATGAACTCTTCAGGCTCCAGCGTACAGCCCGGACGGAGCACTACGGCTGCGGCTATTGCCTCGCCGAAGCGGGGATCCGGTATGCCTACAACGGCGCAATCCTCAATGGAGGGGTGTGTCAGGATGGCCCTCTCCACCTCCTGGGCATACACGTTTTCACCTCCGGTCTTCACGATGTCACGCTTGCGATCCATCAGATAGTAATACCCGTCGCCGTCGCGATACATTATGTCCTCTGTCTTGAACCAGCCGTCTTCAAAACAGCGCTCAGTCTCTTCCGGCAGATCGATGTAACCGTGAAAGACGAGCGGAGAGCGTACATACGCCTCTCCCGGCTGCCCGTCCGGGGGCTCGGCCCCGTTATCATCGACCAGCTTTATTTCCGACACGCTGTTGACGCGCCCCACCGTGCGCATGAGCTCGGGTTTTTCCGCAAACTGTTCTCTCGACAGAACGGCGTATGTGACGTTGGAGGCTTCGGTCGAGCCCCAGGAGGTGCGTATCTCAGCGTTCGGGAAGCTGCCCAAAATGTCGGCAAGGCACTCTGCCGTTGTCTTGCCTGCGGTAATGTGGACGAGCCTTACGCTGCTGAGGTCGTGGTCGTTCACCGCCCCTGAGCATTTGAGGCGCTGATACGAGACGGGCGGCACGAGCGCCACCTGCGTGGCCCTGTGTTTTTCTATTTGCGAGCATATCTTCTTCGGGTCAAAGCCGTTTATCAGCACCAGAGTCCCGGCGAGCACGGCCATTTTCACAGCGCAGCACAGCCCGGCGGCGTGATAGAGAGGCGCGGGCGTGAGCATGACCTCTGCTTTCCCGGATCCGGCCGGGGAGCCCTCGGCGAGAACCCGGGCATAGGCAGACATCATCTCCTGAGTCCGGACTATGCCTTTGGAGACTCCTGTCGTGCCGCTCGTGAAGAGTATGACGCTCGGCTCATCGCCCTGGAGCTCCCTCTGCGCCTCGGTGTCCGGGCCGGTCTCCAAGAGCGTCTCGAGCGAGACGTGGCCCTCCGGGGACTCGTGGCTGCCGTAGCCGCAGGCAATGCAGCGCTTGACGGAAGGGCAGTTCGCCTCTATGTACGCAGCTTTTTCAACGTGTTCGATGCCGTATATCAGGACTCCTGCCCCTGCAAGCTCTATCGTCCTTGCCAGCTCCTCCGGCAGCAGCCTGACGTGTACCAGAACTACGCCTATGCCCAGCTTGTGGCAGGCATACCAGGTCACGAGCCAATCTATGCTGTTGCCCAGCAGCACGGCTACGCGGTCGCCGCTGCCGAGCCCATAGCCGGAGAGGGAATTGGCCAGACGGTTGCTCTTTTCGTTCAGCTGGCGGTAGGTCAAAGACCTCTCTCCGCTTATTACAGCAGTCCTTTCCGGCGCCTCAGCGGCGTTTTTCAGCAGAATGTCACCTAAGCAATTCATTGTCGAACCTCCGAAATACTGCGCCGCAGGAGGGGATGCTTATGAAGAAAAGAGAGTCCAAAACGGCGTTGGACTCTCTTTTGCAGCCCTGCGGCCGCGGCGGCTTGGGGCCGTCAGTCGGTGAGCTCTTCGCGGAGCTTTTCGAGCACCTCGGCGCAGCCGCCGCAGACCTCGTCGAAGACCTCCTGAATGGTCTTTATATCGTGTATCTGACCTACGCAGAGGCCCATGGGGAAGAGGCAGCCGTTTACGTCGCCGTCGATGTAATGCACCCTCTGGAGTTTGCCGCTTATCCTGGTCAGCAGCACGTCGATGAGCTGCTTGCCGCCGTGGTCGGCCTCGGGATCCCAATTCGTCTCGGTCTCAAGCGTCCACTGGGCGGTCTCGCTGCCTTTCCAGATGCGGTTGGCGTTTCTGACCTTCCTCTGGGTGATCATCGTGTCAGTCTCTTTGGAATCGAGTATGAGCTGCTTCCAGTTGTCGTGGATCTCGCACTCCTTGGTGGCGACGAACCTGGTGCCCATGACCACGCCGTCGGCCCCGAGGGCCATGGCGGCGGTGAAAGTCCTGCGGTCGCATATGCCGCCTCCGGCAACTACGGGTATCTTCAGCGTGTCCTTCGCCACGGGGATGAGCGCCATGGTCGTCACGTCGTCGAGCCCGGGGTGCCCGGCGCACTCGAAGCCGACTATCGTGACCGCGTCGGCCCCGGCCTTCTGGGCGGAGAGGGCGTGGCGCACAGAGGGGCACTTGTGGATGATCTTTATCCTGTCGTTCTCGTTGTCCCTGCCGTCGCGGCTCTCCCATTCACGGAGCATCTGGATGTACTCGGCGGGGCTCCTGCCGGAAGTCTCGATCACGGGCACATGGGCCTCGTAAGCGGCCTCGAAGAACATGACCGTGCAGTCGGAGTAGTCCTTGTGCGGCAGCATGGATATGTTCAGACCGAAGGGCTTGCCTTCCGCGAGGGCTCTGGCCTTGGCGAGCTCTTCGAGCAGGCCCTCCTTGTTGTCCATAAAGCGGGTGGCGCTGATGATGCCGAGACCGCCCGCCCTCGATACGGCGGAGGCGAGCTCCGCGCTGGCGAGCCACTGCATCCCGCTTTGGATTATAGGATATTTGATACCAAACAGCTCTGTTATCCTGGTCTTCATCTTAACCTTCGTCCTTTCACATCGAAGTTAAAATAACAACAACTCAGCACGTAAAAAATATCATACGCGCTGAGTTTCGGCAAATACTTAAATATTTATGAGTAATATAGGCGATCATCAATGTGCCCGGAGACCGCAGTTAAATTGCCTGAAAACAACTTACAAACTTGTGTAAAAGAACGAAATTATTGATTCATGTCGAAGGGATAATCGCAGTTTTCCAGAAAGTCTCTGAGACAGGCGATAAATTGTTTTATATCGCTTATCTGCGTGTGCGTCCGCCTGTAAACGGCGGAGACAGTCCGGCTCAGATCCCTGTCCTTGAAGAAATAGTAGTTGACGTTCGGCAGCCGCCTGGCAAATACGCTCACCTCAGGCAAAAGGGAGACGCCTACATTCTTGCTGACAAGTCTGTGAGCAGTTTCCAGATTATAGCATTCAGTGCTCTTCGTCGGAGAGTAGTTGAGCTCCACCAGCAGACGGCGCAGCACCTGGCCCAGATACTGGTTTTCCTGAAGGATTATGATGGGCTTGCCGATTACCACATCCTTGTCGACGTAGGGAAAGGGATTCCCCTCCGTGCATGGTATGAGCAGTTCGTCGCTCGCCGCGAGCAGCAGACGCTCCTGAAACAGAGTCTCGGAGACGTAGTGAGCCGCGTCCGGATTGGGCAGGCTTATCGCCACGTCAAGCTCGTCCCTCGCCAGGGCCTCCTGCATCTCCAGATTGATGCACTCGTGGATCCTGATGTTGCAGCCTGGGACTTCATGGTAAAAACGGTCGATCGCCTCGGGCAGAAGCGCGGCGCCTCTCTGCCATGAGATGCCTATGTCCAGCTGCCGGCTGCTGCCGGAGCGGATCTCCGCCAGCTTGTTGTCCAGTTGCCTCGCGGACTCAAGAGTCAGTTTTGCCCACTCCAGGTAGATCTCACCAGCGCTGGTAAGGGTCGTGTTCGTCTTGCCCCTTACAAAGAGCTCCGTGCCTATCTGTTCCTCTATCGAGCGTATGCACTGGCTCAGCGACGGCTGCGAGATATACAGCTTTTTCGCGGCTTTTGTGATGCTCTGCTCCTCCGCAACGGTTATGATGTAGCGCAGTTTGTTAAAGTTCATCATGGCCCCTCAAACTCAAATTCAATGCTCCTTAAATCCTTCTTTTAGCTTGCCTGATACGGCTGTTTCGTTCAAAATGCGCTCAATTTACCTGTCCTAGCTCATAATTTGGGGCGAATCAAATGAATATTATTCCTAAATCGTCTGTACGCAAAACTATCGCCAAATTTACGCAAATTGCGCAAACAATTTCTACACGTTGTTTAATATAACACTTTGTAGAAATAATAGCAAGTAAATTTTATTCCTTTGTATAATGTGTACTTTTTTGCCATATAAAGACCCGAAATACTGTTTTAAGCTAAAGAGAACAAAAACTAACCCGGCTTTTTTGCCAGAATAAATAATAGGAAAAACCTATGAATATTTAAACCAATTTCGTATTTTACACCAAAAATATCTCATTATATAATTGCCACAGACTTAACAAGTCGGCTTGCTCCTGAACGCAAATTACAAATTTTTTGATGTGAGCACAAAAAAACAGTTGCAGTTTCACAACAGGGCGCGGACAACTCAGCAGGCGGCGCAGCCGGGCCGCTTAAAGCGTCGTGGGAGGGCTGCACTAATATTCAAATCTTATACAAAGGCGGGCCGGGAGACGCCCGCCGACAGGAAAGGAGCAATGAAAAGAGATGGGTTACGAGCATATCCTGTTTGAAGTCAAAGACCATGTCGGCTACATAACTCTGAACAACCCGACAAAGAAGAACCCCGTGCCCAATCCGGCGAAGAAGGAGCTCATCAGGCTCTTCGACATCTGTGATTTCGACGACGACATCCGGGCGGTGGTCATCCGCGGTGCTGGCGGCTGCTTCAGCGCCGGAGGCGACCTCAACGCCATGCGCGACAGGCTAGAGAAGGGGGAGCGCGGCACAAGGTACAACTGCCGTCTCGGCAGCGAGATGAATCTGAGGCTGCGCAATGTCAAAAAGCCGACCATCGCCTGCATAGAGGGCGCAATCGCGGGAGCGGGAATGTGCCTCGCGCTGAGCTGCGATTTCCAGATAGCTGCGACCGATACAAAATGCACACTGGCCTTTGTGAACATAGGCTATGTGCCCGACAGCGGAGCGACCTGGCTGGTGACGAAGGCCGTGGGCCA
This sequence comes from uncultured Eubacteriales bacterium, assembly GCA_902496595.1. Lineage (GTDB taxonomy): Bacteria > Bacillota > Clostridia > Oscillospirales > Oscillospiraceae > Scatomorpha. The sequence goes on from CABVBV010000002.1 coordinate 23,058, forward strand.
CGTCAGAGCTACCGAGCTCTTCATGTCCGGAAAGCGCTTCAGCGGGCAGCAGGCTGCGGACTGGGGCCTCTTCACCGAAGCAGTGCCTCCCGAGCAGTTGGAAGAGCGCCTGGCGAAGTACATCGAGAAGTATTCCAACGGCCCGACGACAGCGTATGGAAACATCAAGACCCTCATAAACCGCTGCGTCTATTCGGACTGGTCGACGGGCACTTACAGCGAGGTCGAGCTCCAGGGTGAGTGCGAGCAGACGGCAGACTTCAGAGAGGCAGTCTTTTCCTTCTTCGAGAAGAGGAAGCCGAAGTTCATCGGCAAGTAGGGCGACAAGCTCACCAGATAAAACAGGAGGACGTTTCTATGAAAGCATTGGAAGGCATACGCATTCTCGACTTCTCAACGCACACCGCAGGCCCGAGCTGCACCGCCATGATGGCCGACCTCGGCGCCGAGGTCATAAAGGTCGAAATGCCCAAGGTCGGAGACGACACCCGCTATCTGGCAAACCAGGTCGAGGGTTACAGCACCCAGTTCATGTGGAACAACCGCGGTAAGAAGAGCATCACCGTCAACATGAAAGACCCCGAGGGCGTGGCGGCGCTGCTGGAGCTGGGCAAGAGCGTGGACGTGGTGCTGGAGACCATGAAGCCCGGTTCGATGAAGAAGATGGGCCTGGACTATGAGGCCTTCAAGGCGGTCAACCCGAGCATAATCTACTGTGCCATCTCCGCTTTCGGCCAGACGGGCCCAAAGGCGAAAGACCCCGGCTACGACATTCTCGCCCAGGCGAGCAGCGGGATCATGGACATGACCGGAGACAAGAACGGCCCGCCCATGAAGTCCGGCGTCATCATGTCCGATTTCATCAGCGGAAAGGACGCCTTCGGCGCGGTCATGGTCGCGCTCATACACAGGATGAAGACCGGAGAGGGCCAGATGATTGACGTTTCCATGCAGCAGTGCCTCGTGTCGATGAACCCCTTCATAGAGGTCGCGCTGCTGGGCAAAGACCCTCATCGCCAGGGCAACCACTCTGCGGGTTCCGCCCCCTACGGCGTATTCAAGGGCCCGAAGGACGAGTACCTGGTCATCGCCGCCCACAGCGACAGAGCGTTTGAGAAGCTATGCACCGAGGCCCTCGGCAAGCCTGAGCTAGTGACAGACCCGAGATTCGTAGGCGGCCAGAACAGGGCGACGCACTATCTTGAGCTGGCCAAGATAATAGAGGACTGGCTCGCGACTTTCGAGTCTGTGGACGAGGCCAAGGCCGTGATGGACAAGGTGCCGCTCGTCAGCGGCAAGATCCTGACTTGCCGCCAGGTATGCGAAGACCCGCAGCTGCTCTCGAGGGACGGGATAGCCGACCTGCCCGGAGCGAGGGACATGACCGGAGGGTACCGCGGCAGAGGTATGCACGTAAAATACTCCGCCACTCCCGCAGTCCCGGGACGCCCGCCGGTGCTCGGCGACGACAACTACGAGATACTGGCTCAGGCGGGGCTCAGCCGTGAGAAGATATACGAGCTCGAGACCAAATGGGGCCAGCCGATAGACAAGCCCTGAATGTTAAACTGAAAAACAAGGAGGAGATAAAACGTGTCAACGACCAGCTTTGACCTGCTCACACCGCTGCAGCAGGATCTGAGAATGATGGTTCACAAGTTTGCGGACGAGGAGATCATCCCGACCGCGAAGGTGCTCGAGATCGAGGGCGAGTTCCCCGCCGAGCTCTACAAGAAGGCCTTTGAGATGGGCCTGACCACAATGATCCTGCCCGAGAAGTACGGCGGGATGGGCCTGGACATACTGACCTATTCCATATGCAAGGAGGAGCTGGCACGAGGCGACGCGGGCTTTGCGGGCGCGGTCGCCGGCAGCTTCATGGGCTCGCTCCCGGCCAGGCTCAGGGGTACCGACTACCACCTCAAGCTCGTGACCGACGTGCTCTGCAACGGCGGCGCGATGGCCTTCGCACTCACCGAGGCCGCTTCGGGCTCCGACTCTGCGGATATGCGCACGACTTATTATGACGACGGCGACGCCTATGTATTCAACGGCTCGAAGACCTTCATCTCCGGAGGCGAGCACGCTGACCTGTTCCTGGTCTTCGCCACGCATGACCGCTCGCTCAGGGGCAAGGGCATCTCCTGCTTCCTGGTCGACGCAAAGACCCCGGGCCTGAGCATCGGCAAAAAGGAGGACAAGATGGGCTACCGCACCTCCGACACTGTCGACCTCATCTTTGAAAATTGCCGTGTTCCCAAGGAGAACATGATAGGCGAGGAGGGCGAGGGCATGGCCATAATGTCCCAGGCCCTGAACCGCACCCGTCCGACTGCCGGCGCGGGGGCGATAGGCAACGCCCAGTATGCCTTCGAGATCGCGGCGGAGTACGCTACGAAGAGGATGTCCTTCGGCAAGCCTATCTACAAGCATCAGGGAGTCGGCTTCAAACTCGCAGAGATGTATACGCTCCTCGAGGCGGGACGCCTCATGTGCTGGCAGGCCAGCAAGACGGCGGACGCGGGCATAGTGGACGCGAAGCTGTTCTCCGCTGCAAAGGTGTTCGCTTCCGACGCGGGCATGAAGGTCTGCTCCGAGGCGGTTCAGATCCTGGGCGGCTACGGATACAGCAGGGAATACCCGGTCGAGAAGCGGTTCAGAGACGCGAAGATCTACCAGATATTCGAGGGTACGAACGAGATCCAGAAGATGGTCATCTGCAAGGATGTCGTCAAGGATTTTCTTCCGAAAAAGTGATCGGTTAAGACACAGTTAGGGAAAGGATGGAGAAGAGATGGCGAAAGCTGCTAATTCCAATAAGAAACTGATTCATGTTCTTATTGCGCTGGTAATATGGGCGGTGTTCAAGTGGCTGATACCCGCGCCCGAACCGATGACGGACGTGGGCATGGAGATATGCGGCGTGTTTATCATGGCCACATATCTGTGGATAACCGTTGAGACCGGCTGGACGAGCGTACTCGTGGTGTGCATGGTCGCAATATCCGGAGCCATGAGCGCCACGAACGCGATAAAGGGCTCTTTCGGCGACTGGATGTTCGCCTTCCTGATGGCCTGTATGCTTGTGAACCACGTTCTGAGCGAGACAGGCATCTCCCGCCGGATAGCGGTGTGGTTCATAACGAGGAAATTCGTCAAGGGCCGTCCGTACATAATCATTCTGATGTTCTTTGCGGCCATGTTCGTGCTGGGCCTCGGCATGACCTCCTCGGCGACCTGCGTAATGTTCCTCGCTCTTGCAAAGGAGATTATAGACACCTGCGGGATAAGCCGCAAGGACAAGTTCTCCCAGTTCCTCTTCTGCAGCATAGCGGCCATCACGATAGCCGGCAACGGCATGACGGCAATAGGCCACGGCAACTTCATCACCGGCATGGGCTGGGTCGGAGAGGCTTTCGGCCTGGACATCAGCATTGCGCAGTCCGCTGCAATAGGCATTTCCATAGGCGTGGTGTGGATAGTCTGCGTTGTCCTCATAATGGCGAAGGTGTACAAGATCGACGCCAGCAAGCTCGTGAATCTCGACATCGACGCCCTTCGCGCCACCGTTCCTCCGATGAGCAAGAGGGAGAAGTTCGCGGGCCTTTGCTTCTTCGTGGTCATCCTCTGCTGGGTCGCCGAGGATCTGTTCGGCGGCATCAAGTTCATGGCCGGGATCTGCGAGTTCATCTCCAGCCTCGGCTCCGCCATCCCCGTCCTGCTCTGCGTCTGCGTGTTCTGCTTCGTGCCCATCGACGGCGCTCCGCTCATGAACTTCAATAAGGCGACGAAGAGCATCGCCTGGCAGAGCTGCATGATGATCGGCACCGTCCGTCTGCTCGGCACCGTCGTGAACCTTGAGGAGCTCGGCATCGTCACATGGATACAGCAGGTCTTTGGGCCGATGGTTCAGTCGCTGCCGCCCTTCGTCTTCGTGGCGGTCTGCATCGGAGCGGTTCTGATACTGACGAACTTCGTCTCGAACAGCATAGCGATGGTGCTCTTCAAGGTCGCCGCCCCTCTGATCCTCCTCATGCCCGGAGTCAACGGCCCCGCGCTCGGCGTTGCTATGATCTGCGCCGCACACTACGCCATGTGGACTCCCGGCTGCACCACCACCACGAGCTTTGTCGTCGGCAGCGGAGACGCGGACGGCAGTTTCATGACGAGGTATATGTGGCTGCCCATGATCGCAGCATACATCTGCCTGCTCTTCATCGGCTACTACGTCGGCTGCCTGGTCTTCTGAGCCGGTTCGGCGGCAAAACCGCATATCTGAGAAGTTAACGTATAAGGTTCCACTTCTGGCTAAGCATATCCGATATGATCGGTTATGCTTAGCTTCTTATAAGAATATACGTCACCGTCACGGCATGGCGGCGGATGTATAGAATCCAAATAATGAAGTGGGCGTGATAAAATGCTAAGTCCTCAGTTGATAGCACTAGGAATACTAGTATTCTGCATAATCTTTTTCCTTACTGAGTGGATACCTACGACGGTGACAAGCATGATCGCCTGTCTGCTGTTCGCGTTAACTGGAGTTTGTACTTTTTCTCAGGCGTTTTCAGGCTTTTCCAACAGCATCGTCATCCTGGTTTTCGGGATGATGGTCATCGGGGAAGCGATGTTTGAATCCGGCGTTTCGCACATTATCGGACACAAGGTAATGAAACTCGCCGGGAACAACGAACGGAGGTTCATCCTGATAGCCGGGCTGACCTCATCTCTCATGTCGATGTTCCTCGCCAATACGGCGGTCATCGCCATGTTTCTGGCGATAATGAACAGCATCTCAAGGACGTATAAGGAGGTAAAGCTGAAGAACATCTGCCTTGCAACCAGCATGGGCGCCATGTTCGGAGGCAGCTGCACGCTCGTCGGCTCAACGCCTCAGCTCACGGTGCAGTCTATCGTGGAGGGCACTGTCGGCCAGAGCTTCGGGATGTGGGATTACCTGCCTGTCGGCGGAGCTCTCACGATATTGTACCTGTGCTACGTCCTGTTCATCGGCTACCCCCTGGGCAAGAGGATCTGGGGAGATTCGGACGGCGACTCCGACCAGGCGGCTCTGGACGAGCTGTCTGCAAGGGCGGACTCGGAGCGCGAGCAGCTCAAGTCCGGAAGCCGGAGAAAGCAGATATCGATGATCTGCATACTTCTGCTCATGCTCGTCCTGTTCATCACCGAGCTCGTGTCCAACGTCGTGACCGCCTGCATCTGCGCCATCCTGTGCGTTGTGACCGGCTGCACGAACGAGGCAAATATAATTAAGCGCATGGACTGGAAGGTGCTGGTCAGGCTGGCCGGATGCCTTGGTATCGGAGTAGGCATCGACGAGAGCGGCTGCGGCGAACTCATTGCGAACGGTTTCACCGCCGTATTCGGGACGGACGTATCTCCCATGGTGTTCCTCGCCGGTTCGGTGCTGCTGGTGATGCTGATAAGCAACTTTATCACCAATTCGACCGCCGTCTTCGTCGTGCTCCCGCCCGTGTTGGCGGTCTGCACCGAGTACGGTTTCAACCCCATGGCCTTTGCGATAGCCGTCTGCTACGGCGCCAACCTCTGCTTCGCAACTCCGCTGGCAAACGCGCAGACGGGAATGACGATGGTCGCGGGTTACAAGTTCAAGGACTATTTCAAATACAACATATTGCTGGAGCTTGTTGTATTTCTGGGAATAATAATCTTCGTGCCTATATTCTGGCGGCTGGTCGTGTAGACGGCGGCCGCAGTCTCGCGGGGAATGACGAAGGTGACGAAAATGAAGATGAAAATTACCACCGGCGGCACGCTGCGGTCGGATATGCTCAGGGGCATTGATAAGGCGGCGGACGCGGCGGCGGCGGTCTACGGGCCGTGCGGCCGCGGCGTCATGCTGAGCAGGCCGGCCGGGAGACCGGCTGCGGCGGTGAAGGGCTCCGAGATCGTGAAAGAGATAGAGCCGGAAGACGTGAACGAAGCCGCCGGGGTCAGACTGCTTGGAAATATGGCGGAGAGCATGACCGAGCAGTATGGAGACGGCTCCACTGTTGCAATATTGCTGGCTCGGAGCATATTCCGCTCCGGGGTGAAGAATATCGCAGCCGGGGCTTGCCCGGTGGCGATGCGCCGCGGGGCGTCGCTTGCTGCGCGGGCGGCGGTTCAAGAGCTCCGCAGCCGCTCGGTTCCGGCGGAAGGGAAGAAGGACATAGTCGCGGCGGCTTCCGCCGCGGCAGGCTCCGCCGAGCTGGGCAGGCTCGCGGCAGAGGCCCTGGAAGTTGTGAATTTCCGGGGCAGCGTCAGCGTCCGCGCCTCGGGCACGGAGCTCAGTTACGTAGAGCACGAGGACGGCCTGAGTTTTGACCGGGGCTACAATTCCCCGTATATGTCGACAGACACTTCAAAGATGGAGGCTGTGCTGGAAAACGCCCTCGTATTCCTGTGCAGCCGGAAGATAGAGACGATAGACGAGATACTGCCGCTGCTGAACGAGGTGAGCCTTTCCGGAGAACAGCTGCTCATAGTCGCTGAAGACCTGAGCGAGCGCGTGCTCACGAGCCTTTTGAGCAACCTGGCCCAGAAGACCATCAAGGTCTGCGCCGCGAAGGCACCGGGCTATGGTCTTGCAATAAGGGATTACCTTGAGGATATCGCCGCCTTCACCGGCACAGTGGTGTTCGGAACCGAGGCGGCGCCGGAGCTCGGGCGTGCGGCGGCGTCCGACTGCGGCAGGGCCGGGTATGTCAGGGTGACAAGGGACAGCACGCTCATAGTGGGCGGAGCCGGAGACGCCGGGGACGTGGCGGAATATGTGAAACGCCTGAGGGCTCTGCTGGCCCAGGCCCCGAACGAGCTGCAGCGGGAGAAGCTGGAGCAGCGCATAGCGAGCCTGACCGACGGAACTGCGATACTGAGGATAGGCGCCGTTTCCGAGGTCGAGAGGAAGAGCCTGACGGAAAAGGCTGCGGCGGCGCTCAGCGCGGCAAAGGCGGGGTTCAGGGGAGGACTGCTGCCGGGAGGCGGAAGAGCATACGCCGATATCGCGCCCGCCGTCCGTCGGGCCTGCGAGGGACTGAGCGGAGACGAACTGACCGGCGCCATGGCCGTGATAGGGGCCCTGTCCGAACCTCTGAGGCAGCTGGCAGGGAACGCGGGTGTGGAACCGGCCGAAGTCCTGAGCGGGTCTGCGGAAGTCGCAGACGCGGCGGAAGTGCTGATAGCCGCTCTCGAAAAGGCATCGGCGCTTGCCGCACAGCTCTTCACAGCCGAGGCGGCCGTGCTGGCCGACGAGCGGCCCAGAGCTCCGGAGCCTGTGCCGGACAATATCCGCACGAGCCCCGGGGACTTCATGTGATTTCAGGAGGATGAAAGGATGAATATACTCCTTTGCGTAAAGCAGGTGCCGGACACCGAGCGAAACGCACCGGATTACACCGAAGGCACGAACCTGGTGAACAGGGCCGACTCTCCCTCGGTGATAAATGTGTTCGACAGCTACGCCGTCGAGGCGGCGGCAAGGCTGAAGGAGCAGCTGCCCGAGACTGTGGTCACAGTGCTGACAGCGGGGCCGGAGCAGGCGAAGGCCGTGCTCAAGGAGGCCCTGTCCATCTCGGCAGACAAGGCGTACCACATATGCGACAGCGCCTTTGCGGGCATGGACGCCCCGGCGACCGCCGCGACGATAGCCTCCGCAGTGAAAAAGCTGGAGGAGCAAGAGGGCGGCTTTGACGCCGTATTCTGCGGCAAGCTGGCCGCAGACGGCGAGACTTCGGCAGTGCCCGCAGGCATAGCCGAGGCCCTCGACTGCGCGTACGCGAGCGGCTGCATCGAGGCCGTGGCGCAAGACGGAAAGCTGGTAGTCAGGAGAGAGACGAAAAACGGGTTCGAGCTCATCGAGTGCTCGACACCCTGCGTAGTGTCTTTCGACAAGCCTGAGGGAGCCTTCAGGTTCCCGACCATCAAGAAAAAGCTGGCGGCGAACCGGGCGGTCATTCCCCAGCTGAGCTCCGCAGAGCTCGGGGCGGCTCCTGAGAGCGCAACAAAGGTCGTCAGGGTATACAGGCCGGAGAAGAGCTCGTCCTGCGTGACCTTCAAGTGCGACACGCCGGAAGAAGCGGTAAGGAACCTGCTCGAGAGGATGTCCGGCGACAACCGCGGCATTATTTGATTTGGAGGGCGAAGATATGGAAGCCAAGACCAGAGATATCTGGGTGCTTATAGAGACCGGACTGGACGGAGCGGCCGAGAGCGGGCTCGAACTTGCCGACGCCGCCCGCAAGCTGGCAGGGGCTGCCGGTGGAGAAGCCGTGGCTGTGGTCATGGGCAAGTACACGGAGACGGCGTCCGAGGCGGCGGCACGAAGCGGTTTTTCCAAGGTCGTAGAGCTCGCATCGGAGCGCCTGGAGAAGTTCGACTCCGATACATATGCCTCTGCGCTCGAACCCCTGATCGTGGAGAACTGTCCGGAGGCGCTGTTGCTGGGCGGCAGTCCGCTGTGCAGGGACGTAGCGGCGCGGCTGGCCTGCCGCCTGGGCACGGGGCTCACGACGGACATCGTGGACATGGAGTACGATACTGAGGCAGGGTGCATACTGTGGACTCGGCCCGTGTTCGGAGGCGCATATATGGCCCAGACAAAGTGCCCCGTCCTGCGCCCGCAGATCGCAGTTGCGAAGCAGAACGCCTTCAAGGCCGCAGCGGCGGCTGACACGGCTGAGGCTGAGATCGTCAAGGCAGAGGCCGCGGGCCCGGCGCGGGATGTGAAGATGCTGCTCAAGGAGCTTGTCTCCGGCTCCGAGGACAGGGGCCTGAGCATAGAGGACGCCCAGGTGATCGTAGCGGGCGGCAGAGGCGTGGGGAGCGCGGAGGGCTTCGAGCTGCTCGGCAGGTTGGCGGAGCTCCTGGGCGGCGCCGTAGGCTGCAGCCGCGCCGTCACGGATGCGGACTGGATGCCGCACTCAGCCCTGGTCGGGCAGACGGGCAAGACCGTGGCGCCTAAGCTGTACATCGCCTGCGGCATTTCCGGAGCCATGCAGCACACCTGCGGGATGGCCGACTCGGACTGCATCGTGGCCATAAACAGAGACCCGGAAGCCCCGATATTCGAGATCGCCGATTACGGTATTGTCGGAGACCTGCACTCGGTGCTGCCGGCGCTGATCGAGGAGCTCGAAAGGGCGGGGCGCTGAACCGGTCGCAGACGGAGACAGACGATGGATGACATGAGAGAGGAACAGACCGGTCTCTCCTGCCTGGACTGCTTTACCACTGCCTGCCGTGCAAACGGAAAGGAGTTTCCGGAGTTTTGCCTGACGAAGAGCCTGGATACCGGGCTCATTGAGGAGGCGGAGAAGGAGTACAGGGCCGACCCGCTGACAGAGAGGCTCGCCCAGGCATCCTGCGAGGTGGAGGGAGAGTTCTACGGGCAGATGACCAGAGTGGAAGAGACGATGGAGTTCGCAAGGCGCATAGGAGCGAGGAAGATAGGCATTGCGACCTGCGTGGGGCTCATGAACGAGAGCCATATCCTTGCGAAGATCCTGAGGGTAAACGGCTTTGAGGTCTATGGGGTCTGCTGCAAGGTCGGCAGCCTCCTGAAGCTGGATACCGGGCTCTCGCCTGAGCAGCTGGCCAAGTTCAAAAACGGGCCGATCATGTGCAACCCGATAGGGCAAGCGCTGCTGCTCAACAGGGCGAGGACTCAGCTGAACATCCTAATGGGCCTGTGCGTGGGCCACGACACGTTGTTCTATAAATTCTGCGAGGGCTACTGCACGACCCTGGTCACGAAGGACAGAGTCCTTGCGCACAATCCCGCAGGGGCGCTGTACCAGACGGGCAGCTTTTACAGAAAGCTCATGTCCGACGGCCGGGCCGGGGGATGAAAGGAAAGGACTAAAAGCAAATGAGCGATGAGAGATACACTCTGTCCTGCGTCGACTGCTCAAAGAAGAGCTGCAAGAATAAGGGCGGCGACTACCCCCCGTTCTGCCTCACCACGAAATTGAGCGAAGCTGAGCTGGACGAGATGCGCAGCCTTTACAGATCCGACGAGATGGTGCAGAAGATAGCGATAGCCTCCGCCGAGACGGACGGGCTCTTTTACGGCAGCCGCACAAGGGTGGAGGATATTATCGAGTTCGCGCAGCGCATCGGCGCAAAAAAACTTGGCATCGCCACCTGCGTGGGCCTGCTCGGAGAGAGCCGGACTCTGGCAAAGATACTCAGGAAACGCGGCTTTGAGGTCTTCGGAGTCTGCTGTAAGGTCGGCAGCAGCCCCAAGACCTGCCTGGGCATAACTGAGGAACAGCTGGCGGGCTTCAAAAGCGGGCGAATAATGTGCAACCCCATACTCCAGGCCAAGCTGCTCAACGACGCGGGTACGGACTTGAACATTCTCATGGGCCTGTGCGTCGGGCACGACAGCCTGTTTATCAAGCACTGCAAGGGCTGGTGCACCTCCCTCGTGGTGAAGGACAGGGTGCTGGGCAACAACCCCGCAGCCGCCCTGTATACAACCGCGAGCTTTTACAAAAAGCTGCTGAAGCCCCAGGATACCCCCTCCGCGAGAGAGTTCCTGGCCGGGCGTGCCGGGCAGGCAGGGGAGGCGGAGAAGTGACGGGCGAGAACTGCAAGGAAAATTCAAAGCTCTCCTGCGTGGATTGCTCCGTAACAGCCTGCCGCTACGGGAAGGACAACTACCCCGAGTTCTGCCTGACCGCAAAACTGAGCGAAGAGGATAAGAGCGCAGTCATACGTGACTATTTCGAGGACGAGCTGACCGGCAAGATGTCCATCTGCTCTGTTGAGGTGGAGGGCGAGTTCTACGGTGAGATGGCAAGGGTCGAGGAGACGATGGAGTTCGCCAGGCGCATAGGGGCGCGGAAGCTGGGCCTGGCCTATTGCGGGGAACTGGAGGAGGAGTCGGCCCTTTATGCAAAGATACTCAGGCTCAACGGCTTCGAAGTGGTGTCCGTCATGTGCAAAGCAGGCGGAGTGGACGAGGGCGGGTTCCTCTTCGGAGAGCCGAACGGGCGCGTAATGTGCAACCCCATGCTCCAGGCCAAGCTGCTCAACGAAGCCGGGACGGACTTCAACATAGTGCTCGGCCTCTGCGTCGGCAGCGATACCCTGTTCATGAAGCACTCCGCCGCCCCGACGACGATAATGATAACCAAGGACAGGCTCACCTGCAACAACCCCGCCGTCACCCTTTACAGACCGGAACGGCGCAAGCTGGTGTGAGCCGCTGGAGTTACTGCGGAAATTAAAAGACCGTGAGGTGTGACCATGAAACTAAAACCAGAAGAATTGAATGCCCTGACGGCGGCGCTTTCGGAAATTGTCGGAGAAAAGCGCGTGCTCACCGGAGAGCAGATCGGAGCCGACTACGGGCACGACGAGCTGCCCGGAGGCTACGCGCATATGCCGGACGCAGTGGTGGAGGTGAAAAGCGCCGAGGAGATCTCCGCCGTCCTCAAGCTCTGCGGCAGCCTGGACGTGCCAGTTACCGTAAGAGGAGCGGGCACCGGCCTCGCCGGGGGCTCCGTGCCCCTGAATGGCGGCATAGTTATGTCAACCAGGCTTATGAACTCCATACTGGCATATGACGATGAGAACATGACGGTAAGCGTACAGCCCGGGGTTCTGCTCCAGGATCTGAAGGCTGATGCGGAGGCCAAGGGCTGGAGATATACTGTCGACCCTGGCGAGAAGACGGCCACCATAGGAGGAAACGCCGCCACAAACGCGGGAGGCCCGTCTGCACTGAGGTTCGGGACGACAAGGGACAACGTCAAGGCGGTCACGGCGGTTTTGCCCACTGGAGAGATCGTCCGCCTGGGAGGCGCGACCGACAAGAGCAGCTCGGGTTACAACCTGCTCCAGCTCGTTCTGGGCTCGGAGGGTACGCTCGCAGTTATATCTGAGCTGACGCTGAGGCTGCGCCGCAAGGCAAAAGAGGACGTGAGCCTCATCCTGCCGTTCATGGATACCGAGAGCTGCATCAAGGCTGCCGAAAGGATACTGAAGGAGGGCCTGGAACCCACCACGATGGAGTACATAGATACGGACATTGCGGAGTTTTCCGGGCAGATAACGGGCAACCCCGTGTTTCCCATCGTCATGGATGGGGAGAGGGTGGGCGCGAGCCTGCTGCTTACCTTCGAGGGAGACAGCAGCGACGAGCTGGATATGGTCATGGAAGCCGTCGCAGATCTCGCTGAGGAGATAGAGTGCCTGGATATCCTCGTCGTGGATACTCCGGCGCTGAAGAGGGACGTATGGGCCGCGCACGACGCTTTTCACACATCTATGGAGACGGTCAAGAACACCGACGAGCTCAATATGTCCGTGCCTACGGCGAAGCTGGCCGAGTTCCTGACCTGCGCCAAAGAGCTCGGCGCAGAGATGGGCATGAAGGTGTACACCTACGCCCACGCCGGAGACGGGGGAGTTCACGTCCACGTCTGCTGCGAGGGCGACAAGGCGGAATTTGTGGAGAAGATCGCGAGATATGCCGACGCGGCATATGAGAATTGCAGGATGCTCGGCGGTTCCGTGTCGAGCGAACACGGCATCGGCTACGCCAAGAAAGCCTATCTGGAGCAATCCGCCGGGGCCGAGGCCTGCGCACTGATGAAAAGGATAAAGTCCGCCTTCGACCCGAAGGGGATACTCAATCCTGGAAAGGTCGTTGACTGATGCTTAAAATACTTGTGTGCGTCAAGCAGGTGCCGGACGTAGACCTGATGCGCATGGATCCCGAGACGGGCAGCCTCATCCGCGACGGCGTGCCAGCGATACTGAATCCCCTGGACGCGAATGCCATGTCAGCCGCGGTCAGCGTTAAAGAGAGATACGGGGCCGAGATCAGCCTGATAACGATGGGCCCTCCGGGGGCCGAGGCGGTGCTGAGAGAGTGCCTGGCCGTGGGCGCGGACAGGGCCGTGCTGGTGACTGACAGGGCTTTCGGCAACGCGGATACCCTGGCGACCAGTTATTCGATATGCTCCGCTGCAAAGACGCTAGGCGACTACGACCTCATCTTCTGCGGAAAAGAGACTCTGGACGGAGCCACGGGCCAGATGGGCAGCCAGCTTGCGGAACGCTTCGACACGGCACAGATAACGTCGGCGCTGAAGATACTGGAGGTCGACGAAGAAAAGAGAACGATCACCGCCGAGCGAGAGCTCGAGACCGGCATCGAGACTGTCGAGGCCGCTCTGCCCTGCCTGCTCACAATGGAGAAGAAGAACTATCCTGCCAGGATACCGAACCTGAAAGGCAAGCTGGCGGCCAAGAAAGCGCAGATAATAAAGCTCGGCTCCAACGATATCCCCGGCCTTGACAAGAACCGTATAGGCGACCCCGGCTCGCCCACGAAGGTGCCGCGTATGTTCCCGCCCGTCCTGCCGGAACCCGGCGTGATGGTGGACGAGGGCAGCGTGCAGGCAAGCGCTGCGAAGCTGTTGGAACTTGTCGGACGTTGAGAGGTGCCGGTATATGAGCAAGAACGATTACAAGGATATGTGGGTCTATGTGGAGCACAGTGAAGGCGCGATACATCCGGTCTCCCTCGAGCTCTGCTGCGAGGTGCGCAAGCTCTGCGACCTGTCTGGAGACAGGCTGGTGGCGGTGATGACCGAGGGCCCGGACGGGGCGGCGCTGGAGAAGTTGAAAGAGTGCGGCATAGACGCAATGCTCCTGGTGAGGGGCGAAGGCTATGAGAGGTATAATACCGAGGCCTATACTGATCTCTTCGATAAATTGTGCAGAAAATATAAGCCGTCCGCAGTATTTGTCGGAGGCACGATAAACGGCCGCGACTTTGCCCCGCGTTTCGCAGCAAGGCTCGAGACCGGCTGCACGAGCGACGCCACCGAACTGATATACAATCCGGAGACAGGGGATATCGAATTTGTGGAACCCGCAGCCGGAGGCAAGATAATGGCGGTCATAACGATACCGAGCCTCCGCCCGCAGGTCGGGACGATAAGACCCGGAACGTTCAAATATGCCCCGGCGGGACGAAGGGAAAGCATAGAGATAACAGTGGAAGAGCTGGGGTTTCCCAGGGAAAAGATGAGGACGCGGCTGCTGTCGTATGCGGCCGACGCATTTGACCCGGAGCTGGACATTTCGAGCTGCGAGACGATAGTGTGCGTCGGCAACGGTCTGAAGTCTGAAAGCCTCGGGAAATACAGGAGGCTGGCGGAACTGCTGGGCGGCAAGCTGGCGTGTACAAGACCCGTAGCCGACCGGGAGCTTCTCCCCTCCAAGCTGCAGGTAGGCCAGTCGGGCGTCATGATAAAGCCCAAACTGTACCTGGGCTTCGGCATCTCCGGAGCGGTAAACCACGTGACGGGAGTGGATGCGGAGACCTTCGTTGCGATAAACAGAGACGCGGAAGCTCCGATATTCAACTATTGCGACTACGGTATAGTGGCCGATATGGACGAGGTGTGCGACGCAATGCTGTCCATACTGGAAAACAAGGCTGATAAATGACATCACTCAAACTCCAAATATCCTGAAACCTCCCAAAAAGCACAAAAACAGCCTTCCGACAGGAGGGCTGTTTTTGTGCGTGGAAGAGCGTGTGAAGTCTTGAGGAGCCGTTGCGTTTCATATAAGAGTGTGTTAAAATGGTCTATATTTTGTTTCGCATAAGAAAGTAGGAATAGACCGATGGATAATATCAACGGCTTCCTCACTGTCCAGTCAGTTTCCAAAAAACTAAAAGTGACTCCGCAATATGTAAGGAAGCTCATACGTGATAACAGATTGTCTGCCGCGAGAGTGGGCAACCAATGGGTGGTGAGCGACGGGAGCTTGGACACGTATATTCGTGAAAACGACATTTGTATCGAGCCTGACGACCATCCACGTATAGGTGAAGATGTTCCGGAAATCGTTGCTCTCAGTTTTTTCTCAGGCGCTATGGGCCTGGACATAGGCATGAGCAGGGGAGGGATACGTGCCCTGCTGGCCTGCGAATGCAACAAGTTTTGCCGGATGACGATCGACAGGAATGTCCCGGATATGGCTCTCATAGGGGATATCAATGATTACAGTGCTGAGGAGATACTTAGGTTCGCCAAAGTTCCTCAAAACCGCAGGGTGGATGTCATTTTTGGTGGACCGCCCTGTCAGGCTTTCAGTACGGCTGGAATGCGGAGAGCGCTGGATGATGACAGAGGCAATGTGTTCCTGCGCTATTTGGATATCGTTTCAGATATCATGCCGGAATATGTGGTGATCGAAAACGTACGTGGTCTTTTGTCTGCGCCATACACCTACGGAGGATCGAAAGAGCCGGTAAAGGGAGGGGCGCTTTGCATCATACTTGACCGCTTGACAAAAGCTGGTTATTCCGTCTCGTTTGAGCTCTATAATGCTGCTAATTTTGGAGCGCCTCAGATAAGGGAACGTATCGTGATGGTAGGTAAGCTGGGCGGAGAAAACGTTCCTTATCTTTCTCCGACACACTCAGAGCGCGGGAGCGAAGGCCTGCCGAAGTGGAGAACTCTAGGAGAGGTGCTCGCGCAGACCGAGACAAGGGAGCAGCACTATATTGAGTTCCCTGAAAACCGCCTGAAGTATTATCGTATGCTGAAAGAGGGTCAGTATTGGAAGGATCTGCCCAAAGATGTCCAACAAGAAGCCATGGGAGACAAACTCAAACTGGGAGGAGGCAAAACCGGATTTTTCAGAAGGTTAAGTTTTGATAAGCCTTCGCCGACGCTGGTTACAAATCCGACCATGCCTGCAACGGACTTGTGCCATCCTACGGAAGATCGACCTCTTAGCGTCGAGGAATACGCCGCCATACAGGAGTTTCCGACCGACTGGGAGATATGTGGCCCGATACTTGAGCGGTACAAGCAGATTGGCAACGCTGTGCCAATAAAACTTGGAGAGGCAATAGCCAGAACAATTATTGCCGATATGCGCGGAGAAAAACTCTCTCAGTATGAGAATTTCAGTTACTCGAGATATAAGCATACAAATGACGTCACGTGGCGCAGTTCAATGGACGACATACTCAACAGGGCAAGGCGAAACGCAGCTGAAGATAGCTATATTCAGCTAAGCCTTGATATGTAAAGAGGAGTAATAGCGTTACAGACTGGAGATAAGATCGGGATTGGTCGATGCGGCGCTGCGAAGGAAGTCCTCGTAGTCGTTTTCGCTCATATTTGGGGCAGGCAAAGCTAAACCGGAGGTGCGGTTACTTCCAATAAGGCGATTGAGGTTCTGCCATTTGAAATCTGGGTATTTTATCCCGGCCCTCGTTTTTGTCCCGAGCCTGTACCATTTCTTGATTTGGGTTCCCTCGCGAATGTTGCTGCTGGAGCTGTTTTCCGTGTTAGATTTGTTTTTGACCTGTAATAGCAAGCTGCCGTCGGTGTTGCAGAAATCCACGGCTTTTAACACATTTCCTTCGCACCATAAGAAGCCGTAGTCTAGCACTTTTGAGGCAATATACTCTTCCAAAAGGTTGCCTTGGACGTTTTCAGCGGACATGAATAGATTGTGGTTTTTCTCACCTGCGGCGGCGTCGTCGTCGTCCAATCCCTGGGTGGCTTGAACGATCACCCTTATTGCAGGATCCGTGCAGGTTGATTTTGCTGTTGCGCGGCGAAGGCTAGGCCGATTGTTGACAGCGTCGATGTAGCTTTTTACCCATCTGTTCATGTAGGACTGGGCGTTGTTGGAACCATTTAGATTTATGCCCGGAAACCTGTCCCTGTGAGCCAGGGCGATCGAAAAAATGCTGTCGAGTGCCTGACGGTCGTCAAACGGATAATTCAGCATGGCATTTTCATAGTACAGTCGCAAAGTGTCATCACTCAGGTCTGTTTCTAACGCTACTGAATAGATTGGCATCCAAGCGCCTCCATTTTCATAAAGAATTGATTCCATACATCTATTTATTAATTCTAACATACGAGCTATGGAAGTCAACATTTACCGCAAATTGTTGTTTTTTGTTCTAAACTGTGTGTTATTGTAATAAACGAGATGGAGGTAAGGGTGTGAATTATTTTGCACGGTTGACATCTCCGGTTGGGGAGATCACTTTGGGCTCGGACGGGTCGACGTTGATGGGACTGTGGATCTCTGGGCAGAAATACCACTCGCTCGGTCTTGACCCGGGTGCGAAGGCGAGAGAACTGCCCGTTTTCAAATTGGTCGCGAGCTGGCTCGAGCGCTATTTCGCCGGAGAACGTCCGGAGCCGGGGGAACTGCCTCTGACTCTCACAGGCAGCGAGTTCCGAAGAAAGGTCTGGAGCCTGCTTCTTGAGATTCCAAGCGGATCTGTGACCACATACGGGGAACTCGCACGGCGTCTTGGCACGGGCGCTAGGGCTGTTGGCAGCGCAGTGGGGCACAATCCGATCTCAATAATCATACCCTGTCACAGGGTTCTAGGTTCGGATGGGTCGCTCACAGGTTATGCTGCGGGTCTGCCGGTTAAGATGAAACTCTTGCAAGTTGAGGGTATAGCGTTAAACCGTGGGCAGAAGAGCTTGATGATCAATTGAAAAAAGCTCGGGAAGCCTCTCGGCCCCGAGCTTTTATTTGTTACCGCTGATCGCTGATCGTGGCTTCGCTGTTGCTTGCTTCCAGAGCGGAAAGCGGGTCGTATGGCGCGCCTGACTGAGTTCCGGCGAGCAGCGCTATGTCCGAGGCGTTTTCAGGTATGCCCCAGGAGTTGCCAGAGAACAGGAAGACCGCTCTGTCCACGACATAGCCGCGTGTATCATAGCAGACGTTGTCCATGATGGTGCCTGTGGAACCGGGATTGAGGTAGGCCGGCTGCCTCAGGCTGTGAAAAATGCTGCCGCGCACGAGCAGGTCGGAGGCCCCGCCCTGGGTCACAAAGCCGCGATTGACGACCCAGGTGGAAGAATCGCCGGGCTGCTCAGGGCCGTAGACCCGGCAGTTGAGTATCTGATCCCCGGCCCCTGCGACCTGTATGAACTCTACGGGGTAGGCCTGGTCGCTGGTCAGAGTGAGCCCTTCTATTGTCTCGCAGTCGCCTCCGAGCAAGATGGGGACGACCGGGGCCTGGAGCAGTATGACCGCGCCCGCAGAACCCCGTATGCTAAGGCCCGGCTGAGTCACATACAGCTGCTCTGTCACCGGATAACTGCCGCGCAGGACGTGTATCGTGCCGTCCGGCAGAGATGCGGCAAGAGCATCGGCTATCGTCTGAAACGGAGCCGATCTGCTGCCGTTCCCACCGGGAGCCGCATCTGCCTGGACATAGAGGTCGTATGGGTCTGAGGCCGAAGCCCCCGTCGGCCCGGTGGGCCCTGTCGCACCGGCTGCCCCGGTGGGCCCCGTCGGCCCTGCTGCGCCGGAGGTTCCGGCAGGGCCCGTCGGCCCGGATGTACCTGAAGCGCCCGTAGGGCCTGTGGGCCCGGCCATACCTGCCGTCCCTGCCGGCCCGGTGGGCCCGGTGGCTCCGGCAGCCCCGGAGGGGCCTGTCACACCTGCGGCGCCTGTGGGGCCTGTGGGCCCGGTGATGCCGGGAGCGCCTGAAGCGCCAGTCGGCCCGGTCGGCCCAGTCGCCCCGGGCGCTCCGGAAGGCCCGGTGGGGCCGGCAGGGCCGGGGATCGTGCAGATACGGCAGCAATCTCCCATGCAGTTATAACGTTTCATAGTGCCGCAGACCTCCAATTTGAGCCTTACGGCATTCTATGCAGCGGGCCGTCTATCTGTGAAGCTCGAGCACACGCGAAGCCTGCAGCTTGGCGAGTTCAAGGTATTTCAGATAATACGTCCGGTTCGCGTCCTTACTTCCTCGCATTCGACGCGCCAGACCTGGAACAGCTCCCCGTCCTCTACGTGCGCGAGCTGCGTGAAACGCGCCTGCCTTCCTGCGAGAGCGGCGAAGCCCGATGCGATGGTGTCAATGTCCATATTTAGCCCTCCTTTTCCCGCCGCCGCAGAAAGGTTTGCGCTCCCTGGAAAAGTTTTTCCCGAGGCACACATCCCCGGGAAAAACGAATTGCTTTTATTTCGGCTCCGGATGCAAACTCCGGGAGGCTTGGAGACAGGCTGTTTTTTACGTCTCGATAAATCTCATGAATATCGCAGCCGCCTGGGCTCGGGCGGCGGTGCCGGTCGGGTCAGTCATGCCGTTCTCGTCTCCCTCGATGATGCCCTCGGAGACAGCCCAGCGCATGGCCTCACAGGCCCAGTCGCTGACCTTGTCCGCGTCCGGGGATGTGAGCTGGAAGCCCGCCTTCGGCTCGCCCTTGAAGCGCCAGAGCATCGTCACGAGCTGCTCGCGGGTAACAGCGCCCATGGGGTCGGTACCGTCGCTGACGCCTTCGGCGACAGCCCAGGCCTGGGCCTTCTCGTACCAGGTCGCGCCGCCGTCGGTGTTCACTCCGTCGAGGCGGGCGAGCACAGTCCAGACCATGGCGCGGTTGAGCGTCGCGTTGGGGGAGAAGGTGTAGGCGCCCGTGCCGTTCATGAGGCCGTTCGTGTAGGCGTACCTCACCGCGTCGTAGTACCACGCGCCGGCCGCGACATCGGTGAAGGGCAGGCTGGCGGCCCTGAAGACGGCGCTGACGCTCACGACGCTGTCGGGCATCGTGAAGCTGAACTGCCCGCCGCCGAGGGCCTTGAGCTGTATCTCCGCGCCGTTGAGGCCCGTGACGGTGAGTGAGCCGAGCTCATAGCCGCTGTCCGCGACGGCGGTGAGCCTGACCGTGTCGCCCTCCGCGGCGCTCACGGGGTCGGCGCTCACTCTGCCGTGCTCCGAGGCGGAGATGTTGACGGCGTGGCTGACCTCGATGTCTATCGGCAGACCGTAGACCGTCAGCGTGCCGTTCACGTAGGTGATCTCGTAGTTGCCGCCCGCGCTCGCACCGCCGGGCACTATGTCAAAGCGGCCGGCCCTGCTGCCGTCGGCCGCACAGCTGAACCTCGGCTGCGTGCTCAGCGTGTCGGGCGCAATAAGCCCGCTCACGGTGAAGGTGAATCCCGGCACCCTGCCGCCGACGTACATGAACTTGTTCTCCGCCGTGATGGTGAGCTTCGCCCGGGCTATGGTGACGGCCACGCTCTTTGCGGAGACGTCGAAATGCTTGTCGTCGCCCTCAACCTTGTACCAGACCGTGTAGTTCCCGGCGTCTGTGGCCTTGGGTATGGCCGTGCTGTATACGCCGTCCTTGGCCATGGCGTACAGCATCGTGCCTTCGGTCGTAGTCCCGGCGGTTATCAGCTCCTGCTCGCCTCCGTTGTAGGTGAGCTCGTTCGCCGTCGGGGCGGTGTATTCGGGCGCGGGTTTCGGTACGCCCGTATTGTTGTCCGTCCAATCATATTCCGGCAGGGCCTCCTGCACCGTTCCCTCGACATAGCAGAAGAAGGGCTGGCCTTCATTTAAGGTTATCTCATTGTCGGAGACGGCTATGTTCGCGGCTGTTGTATTGTTCAGGTTCAGCACGCCCTCGCCGGCCTGGGAGCCGAGCTTGTTGTCCTTGATAGTCAGCGTGTCGATCACGGAATGCTGGATCTGAATGGCGTTCCACGCGGTGTTCTCATCTATTTCATTGCCCGTGATCACCACGTCTCCGGTGAGGCAGGCAGCCAGGACGGCGGAATTGGTTCCTGATGTCACACCTGTGAACTTGTTGTTGGTGAGGGTCAGGTTGTTCAGCTCGATTTTATCGATTTCCTCAGCAGCGTTAGTTCCAAGTGCGAACTTGAGCCCGTATGCTCCGGTCTCGGTCATATCGAACACGCAGTCGGTTATCGTGATGTTGCTGAGAGCGCCCGGGCCCGTATAATCCGCGTCGCCGTTATACCAGTAGTTGAAGGTCACGCTGTCGGTGAAGGTGATGTTTTTGAAGGTCAGCCCGTCGATGGCAAAATAGGACTGCCAGTTGCCCTCATCGCCGTTGGGGCGAGGTATCCTATTAACACCGGTGTAGTTGCAGTTGTTGACCTCGAAACCGGCGATATATACGCCTTCGCCCTGGCCCTCTATTGTGACATCCTTGACCGTTCTCAAATAGTCGGGCTCGCCCGTAGAATCATAAACATCCCTGACGCGGTGTTTCAGCTCGAGCTTGGGATGGTTTCCGGGCATGACAATGATGGTGTCGCCCTCTTCGGCGGCGTCCAGGGCTTTCTGAAGGGTCTCATAGCCGGTGCTGCCTATGTAGGCCGCATATTCGTCCCCCGCGAGCGCCGCCGCGGGCAGCAGTGCGCAGAACAGGAACAGACATAAGAGCGTGGCGAGGATCCGCTTTTTCATATTTTTTCCTTCCTTCTGAGCGTATTTGAGCAGCTGTCGCGAAATACAGAAACTTGTATGTAACTTGATTATACACAGTATCACCGCACCAGGCAACTAATAATTTGCAGTAACCTGGCACATATTGCAAAATCCAATGACCCATATCGCGGCATGGCAGAAACTGAGGCCGGGCTCTTGAAAGCCCGGCCTCAAAATTGCTTCGGGGTGAATTTTTCAATAGAAAGTCGCGACGGGCTGCTCGGGGGCTTCGGAGAGCTCCCAGCCGAGCGCCGTGAGCACGGGGCCTCTTCTGCCGTAGGCCCGGTGGAACTTGTAGTCCATCTTCGCCGTCAGAATGACCCAGGTGTCGTTCTCCGGCTCGCCCGCCTCCGCGCAGTTGCAGATGAAGGCCTCGAACTGTATGTCCGCCTCACAGCAGGTCATGACGTGCCTGCCGGCGATGACGCTGCCTGAAGGAATGCCCCTGCGCTTCACGCAGCGCACCTTGACCTTCACCGTCTTGCCCGCGTATTTCTTCGGCTCCTCCGCCACATCCCTGTACCAGAGCGCATAGTCGCGGTCTTCGATGTTGACTATCGGGGCGTCCAGGTCGAAGGGCAGAGGGTCTTCGATATCGTCGTAGGCCACCTTGCCGTCGGCGGATTCATAGGCGATGTCCGCCCTTCTCGACGCGCCGCGCACGACCTTGTGGAACTCCATCTTGTCCATCTCCGGCTTGAACCGGTTGAACACTATGAGCTCCGCGCTCTTCATTTTGTCGTAGCACAGCTGCCTCATGTTGGCGTTGTAGCTGAGGAAGGTGCCCGCGTCCGCGAACATGAACTCCTGCGCCACGAGCCAGCCCTCGGGCAGCGCGCCGTAGAGCGAGTCGAGCATCCACATACCGTTGTACTCGACCATGACGCGCTCCGCTCCCGCGGCCTCGAGCCAGGCCTCGAGGTTCTCCGGTGTGAGGTCTGTCTCCTCCTCCACGGCCTTGAGCTTCACGCGGTGGCCGGAGAACTCCTCCGGCTCGAACTCCTCGACGCCCTCCTCGCACACGAGCAGCAGCGTCGGCTCGCCGTTGTTGAAGCGCTTGTCCTCCAGGGTCTCCTGTATGAATTTAGTCT
>CABVBV010000003.1 GCA_902496595.1 uncultured Eubacteriales bacterium
CGCACCAGGCGCGGGCAGGGTTCTTCAACAGTTTGCATTATACATGATATGTTCCTGGGCAGACCTGCACACAGGGTCTTACATCGCGTATTTCTTGATCTCCGGGCCGACAGTGTCGGGGTCGGCGGTCATGGTGATGGTGAAACGGATGTTTTCGGTTTCGGCGAAACTCGCCAGCCAGTCAAGGAAATCCACTACCTGCGCTTCGGTGCCGGCGTTGAACATCTTGTGGAAGTTGTCGATGAAAATATGTGAGATGTCGTAGTTGCCCGCTCTGAGGCCGCTTATGAAGCCTTTCATAAATTCAAATGTGCCGATCTGATAGTCGCTGGCGTGGATTAGGCGGGCCTGGTACGGTATGTCGTAGGTGAGGTTCCTGTCCTTCTCGATGCAGATGACGTCTCCGTGCTCCTCGTTCACCGCCGTGCGGACAAGCTCCACCAGCCTCTTGGTCTTTCCCGAACCCTTCAGGCCCACGATCACCTTGACCATATTTGAATCACGCTCCTTTTACTTTTGTCCATTAAAAATGGCAAGCCGTATCTTGTACTTACAGCTTACCATTTTTTCATCCCGAGTTCAACGGGTAAAATCAAAGTTTATATTTTGTTAAACTTCAGGTTCCAGGCTTACCGAGCATCTTGAACATATTCTTTTTGTAGGCCTCGACGCCGGGCTGATCGAAGGGATTGACTCCGGACATATAGCCCGAGATGGCGCAGGCCAGCTCGAAGAAGCAGACCAGTTCCGCAAATCCTGCCTCGTCGCGCCTGCCGACGGTTATGCCTATGTTCGGAACTCCGCCGGAGATATGCGCCGCCTTGACGGCATCCCTCGCAACACGGCAGATGTCGTGCAGGTCGCGGCCCGCGAGATAGTTCAGCCCGTCGGGGTCGCCCATACCGAAGGGCACGGCAAAGCTCGTAAGCGACTTGTCGAAGGAGACGACAGTCTCGTAGAGCTTCCTCGGCCCATCCTGGACGTACTGACCCATGGAGTGCAGGTCGGCAGTGTATTCCAGCGAGGCCGGATAGATGCCTATGCCGTTCTTGCCCTCTGACTCGCCGTAGAGCTGCTTCCACCACTCGGCCATGAACCTGAAGGACGGTTCATAGCAGGCAAGGAGCTCTATTCCATAGCCCCTGCCGTAGAGGTGCTGCCTCGCCGCCGCATACTGCCAGACCGGGTTCTCCGGGCTCCGGAGATCCAGAGAGGAGAAAGTCTCGATGGCCTTGTCGATTACCGCCTGAACGTCAATGCCCGCGACAGCCATGGGTAACAGGCCCACCGCCGAAAGGACACTGTATCGTCCGCCGACGTCTGCCGGGACAATGAAGCACTCCCAACCCTCGGCGTCCGCCATGGAGCGCAGCACACCCCTGGCGGAGTCGGTCGTGGCGAAAATATGCTTCTTTGCCGCGGCACCGTACTTCTTCTCAAGCATAGACCTGAAGACCCGGAAGGACACAGCGGGCTCCAGCGTGGTTCCGGACTTCGAGATGACGTTCACGTCAAAATCGTCGTCGCCCAGCTGCTCGATGACGCCGTTCAGATAGTCCGCACTCAGGCCGTTGCCGACAAAATAGACCTTCGGGTCTCCCTCTTTCGGCAGGGGACGCAGAAGCTCTATCGCACCCCTCGCACCGAGGTACGAGCCGCCGATGCCGACGACGACGAGAGCTTTCGACCTTGCGCGGATCTTGGCCGCCGCGGTGACTATGGCCTTGAGCTCGCCCCTCTTGACCCTCATGGGCAGCTCAGTCCAGCCCGTGAACTCCGCGCCCGGGCCGCTCTTTTCCGCAAGGGTTCTGTGCGCTGCTGCGGCCGCTGCGTAATCCGGCCCTGCGGCGTCGAAGAACGCGGCTGCTCCGCTGAGATCGACTTTTATCATCTTCCTCATCCTTTGTATAATAATTTGCGTGTTTAGGAAGATTATACTACTTTTTTCACAGATTACAAGCCCCCAAAAATCCCGGCATTTCAGGGATAAAGTGGGGAATAAACTCGCAAAATCACGATAAATGTCGGATGAAGTGGAGGATCAATGCAGACCTACGAGCAATCCGAGCATCCGGAGCAATATGCCCTGCGCACTCAGCCCGGGCACGGAGCAGGAGGCGAGCAGCGGAACCTCGGCCACCGGGCCGGAGCTGTTCGACACCACCAACCTGCCGAGAACATCTCCCGCCTGTACCGGGGCGCGCACACTGTCGGGCAGCTCCACGCTCCTGGTGATGCCCACGGCGTCGCCTGCCCGGAGCAGCACAGCGCCGCCGCCGTCGCAGACCGTTCCTACGCTCGCCGCTTCGCCCAGCTCGACAGCGACCTCAGGCAGCGCCGAGCCGTCCGTGAGCGGGCAGAGCTTGTAGTTGGCAAAGCCGTAATCGAGCAGGGCGGAGGCGTCTGCATTGCGGCTGTCTATGCTGTCTGCGTGCATGATGACGGCAATGTACTCAGTGCCGTCGCGTTCAGCAGAGGCGGAGAGGCAGTACATGGCCGTGGAGGTGTAGCCCGTCTTGAGCCCGGTGCAGCCCTCGTAGCGGCGAACTAGCTTATTCGTGTTCGTGAGCTCCGATTTGCCGTCCCTTATGCTGTCCATCCAGATGGTCGTGTACTCCTTGATCCACTCGTGCGAGAGCAGCTCGCGGCTCATTACTGCGATATCCAGAGCACAGGTGTAGTGAGCCGTGTCTTCAAAGAGCCCGGTGCAATTGGTAAAGTTGGTATTCTCGAGCCCCAGCTCGGCGGCCCTCTCGTTCATGCGCTCGACGAAGGCGGCTTCGGAGCCGCAAAGGTGCTCGGCCAGGGCTACGGCGCAGTCGTTGGCAGAGACTACTGCCACGCATTTAATCATATCCGACACTGAGAGCTGTTCCCCTGCCTCGAGCCAGATCTGACTGCCGCCCATGGAGGCGGCTCGTTCGGAGCCGGTGACCATGTCTTCGAGCGCCAGCTCGCCCGAATCCACCGCCTCCGCCACGAGCAGCAGGGTCATGACCTTGGTGACCGATGCAGGCGGCCTGCGCTCCGTCTCTCCCTTGGCATAGATGACGGAGCCGGTCTGCCTCTCGATGAGTACCGCGGAAGGCGCGGCAATCTCAGGCGCGGTGGAGACGGAGCGTTCTTCAGCCGCGCCGGGCACGGCCAGCAGGCCTGCGCAGACCAGGACGGCAAGCAGTATTCTGAAGGCTTTTTTCATGCAAACGACCTCCAAGCCGGTTTTTGTAAAAAGATATGCCGCCTTGTCCCCGCTTATGTCGCGGCGAAAGGTAGACATTCGATTATGACTTATTCACGCTGAATATGAATATTCCGTGAACTGGAAGAGCGGCGAAAAACGCGATTAAATAAAGGGGTTTCAACATTTTCAACAGAGTTTTCAACCGCCCCGACTGTCGAAAAAAGTCGAGGAATATTCACAAAAAGGTTGACATAAGCATCAAACAGGCCCCTCGCGTGATTTTTAGCGGTTGACGGAGGCTTTGGCTGAGGTTAAAATAAAAAAGTACGCTCGGAGAATGAAGAACGGAGGACTGCATGAAAAGGTTCGGCGGTGACAAAAAATACCTCTATTGGGGCGCGACTGCCTTTGCGGTCATAGCCTGCAGCATAATGTTCTATTTGCTGCTCTCGCGCTGGCCCGGGGTCGCCAAGGCGCTTTCGGCGTTCGTACACATCATAGCGCCGTTTATCTGGGGCTTTGCCATAACATATCTGCTTAGGCCGGCGATGGTATTCTTTGAACGCAACGTGACGACACCGCTGGGCGACCGCATCTTCAAAGCGAACCACCGCAGGGCCTTCGGCTTCAGCAGGGCGCTCGCCATCATCATCGTGGAGCTGCTCATGATCTTTATCGTAAGCGCGCTGCTCTGGCTCATCCTGCCTCAGATCTATTCGAGCATAAACAGCATAGTGTCGAATAGTCAGAGCTATTTTGCGACGATAGAGAGCTGGGTCAGGAGCACCTTCGAGGACTATCCGGAGCTGATGACGAATGTCACTTCGCTGCTCGACAGCGCCTCCGGCCAGCTGACGCAGTGGGCGACAAACACTCTGCTGCCTCAGATGACGAACATCATAAGCGGCATTACCTCGGGAGTCTACACCGTAGTGCGTGGGATATACTACATTGCCGTGGGAATAATCGTCTCTTTCTATGTGCTGTTCAATAAGGAAGCCGTGGCTACGGGAGCAAAGAGGGTGCTCTACTGCATCTTCACTGTGGAGGCTTCGGAGAAGATACTCGAGGGTATCCGCTTCACGGACAAGACTTTCATGGATTTCATCTCGGGCAAACTGCTCGACAGTGCGATAATCGGCATACTTTGCTATATCTGCTGCAGCCTCATGAAGATGCCGTATACACTGCTCATATCCGTCATCGTTGGCGTGACAAATGTGATACCCTTCTTCGGCCCGTTTATCGGCGCCTTCCCCTCGGCGTTCCTGATCCTCCTTGTAGACCCGATGAAGTGCCTGCTGTTCCTCGTGTTCATATTAATTTTGCAGCAGTTCGACGGGAACATACTGGGGCCGAAGATACTTGGAAGCACGACGGGAGTGAACGGGTTCTGGATAATGTTTGCCATAATAGTCGGAGGCGGCTTTTTCGGCTTTATGGGGATGCTGCTTGGCGTGCCCGTGTTCGTGGTCATTTACACCGGCATCAAGAGCCTGACGAACCGGAAGCTGAGGCGCAGCGGACTGCCGACCGATTATGAGAGCTACGAGAACTTGCACCATATCGACCCGAAGACAGGAGAACAGGTCGAGATGCCGCCAAAACCCACCGCTGAGGAGCGCAGGGCCAGGAAGGCGGAATCAAGGGCTGCGTCGAAAGCGGCAGGGGCGGCGAGGGCCGAGAGGCTCAGGAGGCTCATAAATAAAAACGCCCGGGGCTCTGCCGCCCCGGACGAAAAGAAAAACGAGAAGAAATGACTCAGCGGCCCCATGCGTCTCCGTCACGCGTGGGCGAGGCTCTCTCTGGCTTCGTGAAGACAGAGGCAGAACTCATCGAGCTCCTCCCGGGTCGTGAAACGCGAGAGCCCGAGCCTGAGCGCACCGTCGATCACTGGGGCAGGCAGCCCCATGGCCTCAAGCACATGGCTCCGCCCGCCTTTTTTGCAGGCGGAGCTTTTTGATACGCTGATGCCTCTGGCCTCCAGGAAGTTCATCAGCACTTCGCTCCTGTACCCGGGCAGAGAGAGGCAGAGAATGTGCGGCGCACCGCCGCCGATGACGACCAGCCCGGGGTTCTCCGCCAGAAGCCGCTCGGCCGCGCTCTCTCGAAGACCGGCCATGCGCTTCACAGACTCAGCCATGAGCGAGCGCCCGACCCTTGCCGCTTCGCCGAAAGCGCAGATGCTCGGCATAGGCTCGGTGCCGGCTCTGCGGCCGTCCTCCTGCGAGCCGCCGAGGACAAGCGGGCGCAGATGCAGACCCTGACGTATGTACAATGCGCCGATACCCTTCGGAGCGTGTATCTTGTGCCCGGAGATGGTCAGCATATCGGCTCCCAGCGATTTCACGGTGAAGGGGACTTTGAGAAAGCCCTGAACGGCGTCGCAGTGCAAAAGCGCCCTGGAACCGGCTTTCTTCAGCGCCTTGGCAACTCCGGCGATGTCGTTAACGGCGCCGGTCTCGTTGTTGACCAGCATGAGCGAGACGAGCGCCGTGTCTGGACGCAGCGCGTCGACGACAGACTGCACGGGCACAGCGCCGCTCGCGTCGGGGGCCAGCCTCGTGACTTCATAGCCGCGGCGCTCGAGCTCGTCGAGGGACTTGCGCACAGCGTCGTGCTCGGCCGTGGAGCTTATGACGTGCCCGCCCTTTGCCGAGGCGGCGTAGGCGCCGGAGAGCAGGGCCCAGTTGTCCGCCTCCGAGCCGCATGAGGTGAATACCAGCTCCTTGGGTTGGCAGCCGAGGCAGAGGGATATCTCGCGGCGGGCGTTGTCCAGGAGCTTCTTTGCCTCCCGGCCCTTCGCGTGGGTCGAGCTGGGGTTGCCGTACTGCTCGGTCATGACTTTGTAAGCGATATCCGCGGCCTCGGGGCAGACCCTCGTTGTGGCCGCATTGTCAAGATAGATGTCCAAATTATCACCCTCGAGGTATTTTGAGATGAAATATATTATAAACACCCTTGGCTGTAAGGTCAACCAGTACGAGACGCAGGCGATGGAGACTCTGCTGCGCGAGCGCGGGCACGAACCGGCGTCGGAAGATGCCGAAGCGGATGTCGTTATCGTGAACTCCTGCGCCGTCACGGCAGAGAGCGGGAGAAAATCCAGACAGGCGCTCCGGAGGCTCATGGAGCGATACCCGAACGCCAAGAGCGCGGTCTGCGGCTGCTGGGCCCAGACCGAGCCGGACGCCGCCCAGGAGATAGGGGCGGACGTTGTCTGGGGCAGCGGCGACAGGCGCGGCTTTGTCGAGGCCGTTGAGAGGGCCGCAGCCGATGGGGCGCACGAGCGGAAAGTGGACAAGCCTTTCGAGCGCCGGCTCATCGAGGACTTGCCTGCCGGTGCGTTCTCGGGCCACGCGAGGGCCTACCTGAAACTCGAGGACGGATGCCAGAATTTTTGCAGCTATTGCATCATACCCTACGCGAGAGGCCGTGTGCGCTCCCTGCCCCCGGAAAAGGCGTCGGAGATGGCTGCGGAGCTTGCCGCCAAGGGCTACCGGGAGTTGGTGCTTACAGGTATAGAGATAGCGTCCTACGGTGAGGATCTGCCGGGCAGACCCGGTCTTGCGGACGCCGTCTGCTCCATCGCCGGAGCGGCGCCGGAGCTGAGGCTGAGGCTCGGCTCGCTCGAACCGACGGTCGTGACCGAAGACTTTTGCCGGAGGCTCGCAGAAACGGGCAGGGTCTGCGATCACTTCCACCTCTCGCTCCAGTCGGGCTGTGACCGTACTCTCTCGAGAATGCGCAGAAAGTATGATACGGCGGAGTTCTTCGCCGTTACTGAGAGGCTGAGGCGATACTTTCCAAACTGCGGCCTCACTGCAGACCTCATCACCGGCTTCCCGGGTGAGACTGAGGAAGACCACCGGGCGACGCTGGAGTTCATTGAAAGGTGCGCTTTTTCTTCCATGCACGTTTTCCCATATTCGAGAAGGCCGGGAACTCCTGCCGACAAGCTGCCGGAACAGCTGACGGCGAGGCTGAAGTCCGAACGCGCCGCCCAGGCGCACGCTGTGGCGGAGCGGATGAAGTCCGAATACCTGCAAAGCTGCGTCGGCAGGAGGCTCGAAGTGCTGTTCGAGACAGAGCAGGACGGGGTGTCCACAGGACACGCATCAAACTACGTTGAAGTATCCGTACCGGGGACAGGACTGCGCGGGCTTGTCAAAAACGTGCAAATTTCAGGAGTTTCGGGAGAAATGCTTGTTGGAGCTGCTATTTGACGAGCATAGCCGGAAAAGACTATACTTTATAATAGTGTCATTGTAAGAAGGAAGTGTCCAGAGATGACGGAAAGGGCTTATAATTTCGCGGCGGGCCCGGCACAGATGCCGGAGTCCGTTTTGAAGATCGCACAGGCGGAAATGCTCAATTGGCACGGCTGCGGTATGTCCGTCATGGAGATGAGCCACAGGGGAAGCCAGTTCAAGGAGATTTTTGCCTCGGCCAAGGAGAGCGTGAAGCGGCTGCTCTCGGTTCCGGATACGCACGAGGTGCTGTTCCTCCAGGGCGGAGCCACAGGACAGTTTGCGGCGGTGCCTTTGAACTTCATGACCGAAACGGGCGCCTGTTACGCTGTCACAGGCAATTTCTCCGGCATAGCCGCAAAGGAGGCCGCGAAATACGGCAGGGTCACAACGGCCTATGACGGAAAACCGGAGAACTTCACCAGGATACCGGGCCAGGGCGAGCTGGCTGTGAACGATGACGCCTCGTATTTCCACTATTGCGCCAACAATACGATTTTCGGCACCGCATGGGACTATGTGCCGGAGACGGGAAGCGTCCCGCTCGTGTGCGATATGTCCTCGGAAATAATGTCTCACCCTGTGGATGTGTCCAGATACTCGCTCATCTACGCAGGAGCTCAGAAGAACATGGCTCCCGCCGGCCTCACAGTGGTGATCGTGGACAGGGCGATGACCGGCAGACAGAGGGCGGACACTCCTCAGATAATGGACTATAAGCTCATGGTCGAGAAGGACTCCATGCTGAACACGCCGCCCTGTTGGTGCATATATATGCTGGGGCTCGTGCTCGACTGGGTCGAAAAAGAGGGCGGGGTCGCGGCCATGGACGCCAGACGCAAGGAGCGCAGCGGGCTCATCTATGAGGTGCTGGATAACTCCAAACTATATAAGCCTCATGCGGCGGCGGACAGCCGTTCGTGCATGAACGTGACCTTCAGGACGGGTTCCGAGGAACTCGACGCCGAGTTCTGTAAAGGCGCGGCGGCCAGGGGCCTGCTGAATGTGAAGGGTCACAGGCTGACCGGCGGAATGAGGGCTTCGCTCTACAACGCCATGCCGCTGGAGGGCGCGAAGGCACTTGCTGAATACATGAAGGACTTTGAGGTGGCACACCATGTTTAAGATAAGGACGATGAATACGATATCCCACCTGGGAACGGATATACTTGAAAAACACGGCTGTGAGGTGGGCACAGACTTCGAGCGGCCGGACGCGCTGCTAATACGCTCCGCCGACCTGCACCAGACGGAGCTCTGGCCCGAGCTCAAATGCATCGGCAGGGCCGGAGCGGGCACGAACAACATCCCGGTCGACCGCTGCTCTGAGAAGGGGATAGTCGTCTTCAACGCCCCCGGAGCGAACGCGGACGCCACCAAGGAAATGGTCATATTCCAGCTGCTGGCAGCTTCAAGGGATATCCTCGGGAGCATAGAGTGGGTGAAGTCGATAGCCGACCGCGGAGACGAGATCCCGGCGCTTGTCGAGAAGGGCAAGAGCGCCTTTGCCGGCCCGGAGCTCTGCGGCAAGAACCTCGGCGTCATCGGCCTGGGCGCCATCGGCGTGCTGGTCGCCTCCACCGCGCTCAAGCTGGGCATGACGGTCAGAGGATATGACCCGTATATGTCGGTGGAGTCCGCCTGGAGGCTCTCCAGAGACGTCATACACGTGGACTTCCTCGAGGAGATCTTCCGCACGAGCGACTATATCAGCCTGAACGTGCCGTATAACGAGAGCACTCACCACATGATCGACGCGGCGGCGATCGCGTCGATGCGCCCGGGCGTGAGGATAGTCAATGAGTCCAGGGCTGAGATAGTGGACGACGACGCGATGATAGAGGGCCTCGCCAGCGGCAAGGTCGGTAAGTATGTCACCGACTTCCCGAATGCCAAGCTCGTCGGAGTAAGAAACTGCATCACCACCCCGCACCTCGGAGCGTGTACGCCTGAGAGCGAGGAGAAGTGCTCTGTGATGGCGGCTCAGGAGATCTATGACTACCTTAAGAACGGGAACATCAAAAATTCCGTGAATATGCCGAACGCGGCGCTCGACCGCATGGGAGAGAGCAGACTGTGCGTCATTCACAGGAACGTACCGAACATGATAAACAGCATCCTGGATCTCATCAGCGCCAGAAATATAAATATAGAGCATATGCTGAATAAGCCGAGAGGCGAATATGCCTACACGATGATCGACCTCGCCAAGAAGGTGAACGGGGAGATCACCGGCCAGATACAGCAAAACCCCGACGTCCTGCGAGTCAGGGTGGTGTGATACCGGAGCGCCGAAGGAGGCAGGGCCTTCTTCGACAAGCTGACGCCGCCTCTTTTGAGGCGGCGCATTTTAACTTTGAAGTGCAAATCGTGGAAAAATGTCTTTATTTTCAGGGCTGGCCGTGGTATACTGTATTGCTATTATGGTAAGGAGGTTTGCGCCATGGGCGAGAATTATATTACCTGCAAGGACGAGAAAGGCAGCATCAACATCTCGGAGGACGTCTTGGTCTCCATGGTAAGGGCTGCGGTTAACGAGATAGACGGAGTCGCTTCTCTTGTAAATAACGCGGGAGCGGAGCTGGCGGAGCTGCTCGGCATCAAGTCACCGTCGAAGGGCGTCAAAGTGCAGATAAACGATGGCGTGATCACCGTCGACGTCATCATCATGGTGCGATATGGCTCCAACGTTGTGAACGTGGCGAAGCAGGTGCAGGACGCCGTAACAGGAGCTGTGGAGTCCATGACCGGTATGGGCGCCCCCGTTGTGAACGTCCATGTCTCAGGAGTGGCATTCGACAAATGATGACGAGGACGAAGGCCAGAGAACTGGCGATAAGGCTGATCTACGCGCAGTCCGCCTCGGACTCAGAGGAACTGCTGGAGGATTTCCTGGAGCCTGAGCATTTTGAAACTCTTGCCTCGGAGGACGAGCTGTTCACCGAGAGGCCGGAGGGCGCGAGCCTGGAATATATCAAAAAGCTACTTGGCATTTGCCGGGAAAAGCGAGCTGAGCTTGACGGTTATATCGAGAAATATGCCCTGGGCTGGAAGCCGGAGCGGATAACCAGAACCGCCGCGGCCGTGCTCCGCTGCGCCATCGCCGAGGTGCTGTACATAGACGACGCACCCCTTGGCGCCGCGATAAATGAGGCGGTGGAGCTGGCCAAGCGCTATGAGGAGCCGGAGACGGTGGCCTTCATAAACGGTGTGCTGGGCGGCTTTGCGAGAGGCGAGGGCCTTGTGCCGGAGAGCGGCGAATGAATGACAGGGAAGCGCTGAGCGTATCGGAGCTGAACGCGAGGATCAAGGGGCTCATAGAGTCCGACCCCGTGCTCGGCTCTGTCTATGTGCGGGGAGAACTGTCGAACTACAAGGTTTATCCGTCCGGGCACCACTATTTCACGCTCAAGGACTCGGAGTCGAGCCTGCGCTGCGTCATGTTCCGGTCGGCGGCTTCAAGGCTCAGGTTCAGGCCGGAGAGCGGCATGGGCGTCACGGTCTGGGGAAGGGTGTCCGTGTACCCGAGGGACGGCGCTTACCAGCTCTACTGCGAAGGCATGATGCCCGAGGGAGCCGGAGACCTGCAAATAGCCTACGAACAGCTGAAAGAGAAACTTCAGAAGGAGGGCCTGTTCGACCCTGAGCACAAGAAGCCCATCCCGAGATACCCGGAGCGGATAGCGGTCATCACCTCGTCCGCAGGGGCGGCGGTGCACGACATCATCAGGGTGCTGAGGAAGCGCTGGCCTGTGGCCAAGGTCGTGCTGCTGCCGGTGAGGGTACAGGGCGTGGAGGCGCCTCCGGAAATCGTCGGCGCGATAAGATACGCGAACAAATATAAGGTCGCGGATGTCATCATAGCAGGCCGCGGCGGCGGCTCCATCGAAGACCTCTGGGCCTTCAACGACGAGAGGGTGGCCAGAGCGATTTATGACAGCGAACTGCCCGTAATCTCGGCGGTAGGGCATGAGCCGGACGTGACGATAGCTGACTACGTCGCCGACCTGAGGGCGGCCACCCCGTCAAATGCGGCTGAGCTCGCGGCTCCGGACGTCTCCGAGCTGAGTGACGCCATAATGTCGGCGAGGTCAAGGCTGGATCAGTCGATCAGCCGCTGCATATCCGAGAGGAGAAAGAGCCTCGCCGAGCTGAGTTCGCGCAGGGTCATGCAGAGCCCGACGGGCTTTATTGACCAGCGCAGGCTGGAGTTGGATTCGATAAGATTGAGGCTGGACGCAGCGGCCTCGGCAAAGCTGAACCGGGAGCGCCAGGAGTTTTCAAAGCTGGCTGCAAAGCTGGACGCGCTCAGCCCGCTCAAAGTGCTTGGCAGGGGCTACTCGATAGCCCTTGACTCCGAGGGCAGGGCCGTAAAGGAGGCCGGACAGCTCAAAGCCGGAGACAGGCTCAGCCTGAGATTGTCAAAGGGTTCGGCAGACTGCTTGGTCGAGAGCGTTAACGGAGGGAAATGAGATGGCAGGAAAGAAAAAGACTTTTGAAGAATCCCTGACAAGGCTGGGCGAAGTCGTGCGCACCTTGGAACGCGGCGACGCGCCGTTGGCCGACTCGCTCAAGCTCTTCGAGGAAGGCGCGGCGCTCATAACCGCTTGCACGAAGGAGCTCGACGAGGCGGAGCAGAAAGTCGTGAAACTCAGGAAGGGCCCCGAGGGCGAGCCGGAGGAGCTGCCCTTTGAGGAGGCCTCGGAATGAGTTTTGAGGAAAGGTACTCAGAGTACCTCGGAATGATAGAACCGAAGCTCGCGGGGTATTTCGGACGGAAAGAGGGGCTTCCGTTCGACGGGCTGCTGGAATCGATGGATTATAGCCTCACTGCAGGAGGCAAGCGGCTCCGGCCGACGCTGGTGCTGGAGTTCTGCCGGGTCTGCGGCGGGGATGTGCAGGCCGCCCTGCCCGCAGCCTGCGCCGTCGAGATGCTGCACACTTACAGTCTCATTCACGACGACCTGCCCTGCATGGATAACGACGACCTGAGGCGAGGCAAGCCCACGAACCATAAGGTCTATGGCGAGTGCACGGCGGTGCTTGCCGGAGACGCGCTCCAGGCCGAGGCCTTCGGTACGATACTCCGGTCTGAGCTTCCGGCGGAACGCCGTGCCGAGTGCGCGGAGCACCTGGCGGCGGCGGCGGGCGTGGACGGCATCTGCGGAGGCCAGTTCATGGATATGCTGCCGGAGCACCCCGAGAACGAGGAGTGGCTCTCCGACCTCCAGGGCCGGAAGACGGGAAGCCTGCTCTCGGCTGCCTGCGCCATCGGCGCTGCCGCGGCCGGGGCGGGTGAGGAAAAGACCGAACTCGCACTGCGCTACGGCGCGGCGCTGGGCGCGGCCTTCCAGATAAGGGATGATATGCTGGACGAGCTGAGCACCGAAGAAGAGCTCGGCAAGCCCATAGGCTCCGATGCCCAGGAGGGCAAGCTCACGTTCATGTCCCTCTACGGTGAGGAAAAATGCGCCGAAATGGTGAAGAGGCTCACGAAGCTGGCGGTGGAGCTGGCTGAGGAGCTCGGCTCGGACTTTCTGGCGGAGCTGGCTCTTCGCCTGTCGGACAGAAGAAGCTGAAACTAATTATGCAAAGTGCATGAATATACACGGACGCCGCCCGGTTTGTGTTGAAAAACCGGGCGGTTTTTGATAATATAGTATAAGGAGTAGTATCGCCGGAGCAGACGAGCCGGTGTAATAAGAGGTATTGGCTTTGCTTGAGAATATAAATGACATTTCCGACCTGCGCAAGATACCGGAGGAGAAACTGCCGGAGCTGTGCAAGGAGATACGCAGGTTTCTAATAGAAAACGTCTCGAAGACCGGCGGCCATCTGGCTTCAAATCTGGGTACGGTGGAGCTCACCGTGGCTCTGGACAGGGTCTATGACGCACACAGGGACAGGATAGTCTTCGACGTAGGCCACCAGTGCTATACCCACAAGCTGCTGACAGGAAGAAGGGACGGCTTTTCCAGGCTGAGACAGTTTGGAGGCATTTCCGGCTTCCCCAAGCCTTCGGAGAGCGAGACGGACGCCTTCATTGCGGGGCACGCTTCAAACAGCGTTTCTGTGGCTCTGGGTATGGCTTGGGCCAGGACGAGACTCGGAGGGAGCTACGACGTAGTTGCCGTCATTGGAGACGGAGCCCTGACAGGGGGACTGGCCTACGAGGGACTGTCGAATGCGGGGCAGTCCGGAGAACCTCTGGTGGTGATACTGAACGACAATGCCATGTCGATAGGCTCGAATGTCGGTGGTATGGCGAGGCTACTGAGCCGTATGCGCGTCCAGCCGGGATACCTGAGGTTCAAGAGATGGTATCGCAACACTGTCGGCAAGGTGAAGCCCGTCTATGAGCTCTCACACAAGCTGAAGGAGGGCGTGAAGGGCGCCATCCTTCCGGAAAATATGTTCGACGATCTGGGTTTTTATTACCTTGGGCCGGTCGACGGGCACGACGTGGAAGCTCTGGAGAGCGCGATAGCCTGGGCCAGAGATATGCGGGTTCCGGTGCTGCTGCACGTAATAACAAAAAAAGGCAGGGGCTATCCGAGAGCGGAGCTCGACCCGGAGCGCTATCACGGAGTCGCACCCTTTGACCCGAAAACAGGGGTCGTTAAAAGCGGCTCAGGCAGCTTTTCCACCGTCGTGGGCAAGGCTGTCTGCCGCGCCGCTGAGAAGGACACAAGGGTGTGCGCATTGACTGCTGCGATGGCCGACGGTACGGGCCTCTCGGACTTTGCAAAACGCTTTCCTGAGCGCTTCTACGATACCGGCATCGCGGAGGGACACACGGTGGCAATGGCGGCTGGAATGGCCAAACAGGGGCTGATCCCGGTGGCCTGTGTGTACTCGAGCTTTCTGCAGAGGGCCTTTGATATGCTCATCCACGACGTGAGCTTGCTAGGCCTTCATGTAGTCCTGGGCGTAGACAGGGCGGGACTTGTCGGGGAGGACGGGGAGACGCACCACGGCGTCTTCGACGTGGCATATCTGGGCGCAGTCCCCGGCATGAAACTGTGGTGTCCGGCGTCTTTCGCCGAGGCTGAGGATATGCTGGAATACGCCGTGTTCTCGGAAAGCGGCCCTGTCGCCGTGAGATATCCGAGGGGCGGAGAGGGAGAATATAGGGAAGGCGGCGCCGCGGCTTTCAAGCTCGTGCAAAGCGGAGAAGACGTGACGGTCGCTGTTTATGGAACCATGGTCAACGAAGCGCTCAGGGCGGCGCGGCTGCTCGAAGCAGAGGGCGTTTCTGCGGAGATAGTGAAGCTGGGCCGCGTGTTTCCCCTTGATGCGGAGCCGGTGCTGGCGTCCGCGAGAAGGACGGGCAGACTTGTAGTAGCCGAGGAGGCCTGCTCCTCGGGCTGCATAGGAGAGCGGATACTTGCTAGTGCCGGAGGGAACGCGGGCTTTGAATGCAGGCTGCTGAATCTGGGCGAGGGCATAGTCGGCCAGGGCGGCGCGGAGAAGCTCCGGGAGCTCTGCGGCATCGACGCCGCAGCGATCGCGGAAGCGGCTAAGGAGCTGAAGAGATGAGCGGAGTCAGGCTTGACCAGAAACTAGTGGAGCTGGGCCTCTTCGAGAGCCGCGAGAAGGCGAGAGCCACCATCATGAGCGGCCTTGTTTATGTGAACGGCCAGAAGGCGGATAAGCCTGGCACTGCGGTCAAAGAGGACGCGAAAGTCGAGGTCAGGGGCTCAGCCTGCCCATATGTGTCGAGAGGCGGGTTCAAGCTGGAGAAGGCGCTCAGGGTCTTTCCGGTGAGCGCAGAGGGAAAGATCTGTATCGACTGCGGGGCATCTACGGGCGGGTTCACTGATGTCCTGTTGAAAAATGGGGCCAAGAAGGTCTATGCCGTGGATGTGGGCTATGGTCAACTCGCCTGGAGCCTCCGAAGCGATGCCAGGGTCGTCACGATGGAGCGGACGAACGCAAGGAACCTTAAGCCTGAGATGTTCCCGGATGTGATGGATATCGCGGTCATGGATCTGTCCTTTATATCGGTGCGGCTGGTGCTGCCGGCAGTGCGCGGGCTGCTCACTGAGGGCGGAGAGGTGCTCTGCCTCATAAAGCCCCAATTCGAAGCGGGGCGCGAAGACGTGGGAAAGAAGGGCGTCGTGCGCGACAGCGCAGTGCATGAGCGGGTGCTGAAGGAATTTCTCGAATCTGCTCCGGGTCTGGGCTATACGGTCATGGGCCTGGACTATTCTCCGGTTCGCGGGCCGGAGGGCAATATTGAATACCTGGCATACCTAAAAAAAGGCGAGTTTGAAGCGCCTATCATGGACGCTGAGGCGGTGGTCGAGGCGTCGCACAGAGAGCTGGCGAAGTGATGAAGAAAATCGTTCTGTCTCCGAATCCATACCGTGACAGGGGCCTCGTGCTTACAAACAGGGCGAAGGAGCTGCTGGAGCGGGACGGGCGTGAGACGGTGATCGCCCCGGTGTTCGTGGATGTGCCCGGCGACTCGAATATGCTTCCGCTGCAAAAGGCTGCCGAGGACGCAGAGCTGATAATCTCCTTCGGGGGCGACGGCACCTTCCTGCACGTCGCCAGGCAGACCCTGGGCCTGCCGATACCTCTGCTCGGCGTGAACGTGGGCACGAAAGGCTTCATGGCCGGGCTGGAGCCGGAGGACATTGAGCTCGTGCGCAGAGCGGCGGCAGGAGGATACCGTGAGAGCCTGAGAATGATGCTGGATGTGGAGCTCATAAAGGCCGACGGCGAAATAGTGCGTGACTGCGCCCTCAACGACGCCGTTGTAAAGAGCGACGTGAACTGCATAAACCTGAACGTCCTTGCAGACGGAACGGAGATAACGAGTTTCGCGGGCGACGGAGTGATAATCGCGACTCCGACCGGGTCGACGGCGTATTCGATGTCCGCAGGAGGGCCGATCGTGGAGCCTGAGGCGGAGAATATAATAGTCACGCCGATATGCGCACACATAATGGCTGCAAAGAGCTTCGTGCTATCTCCTGGGAGAACCGTCATGATCCTGCCCGAGCGGCTGCACGGAAAGAGAGTGGTGCTGTCGGTGGACGGTTCCGAGGGCGTGAGCATTGCTCCGGGAGACGAAGTCAGGATAAGCCGGTCGGGAAACCGGGTGATAATGGCAGACATGGAAGTCAGGAGCTTTTACGATACGGCCAGAGGCAAACTGACAGGGCCGTGACTATAAACTTGTACAAGTCCAATTCAGGCGGGGACGCCGGGGGATAGGAGGAGTTTAAATGAAAACGGCAAGGCAGAATACCATCTTGGAGATCATTGCGACCAAGGACATCGAGACACAGAATCAGCTCCTGGAGGCGCTGATGGAATGCGGGGTGAAGAGCACCCAGGCCACGCTTTCAAGGGATATAAAGGAGCTGCGTCTGGTCAAGGAGCTCGCCCCCAGCGGCCGCTACCGCTACGCACAACCGGCGCATGACGAGTCCGCAGGACACAATGAGAAGCTGAGGAAGATATTCAAAGAAGGCGTGGTGTCCTGCGATACGGCGATGAATATCATAGTGCTCAAGACCCTGCCCGGACTCGCCTCGGCGGCGAGCTCGGCAATGGACGGAATGGAAATGAGCGCGCTTGTCGGAACGGTCGCGGGAGACGACACCGTGTTCGTTGCGATGAAGGACGTGAAGAGCGCGGAGCAATTCTGCGAGGAGATAAGGAAGCTGTTCTGAGCGCGAGAGAGGCAGAAAGAGGCAGAAGCGGATGCTGACTGAGCTGCACATTGAGAATATTGCGGTGATAGAGCGGGCGGATATTGAGCCCGGGCCGGGCCTGAATGTGTTGACCGGCGAGACTGGCGCGGGCAAGAGCATAGTTATCGACTCGCTCGAAGCCGTGCTGGGCGCGAGAGCGAGCCGGGAGCTGGTGCGTACCGGAGCCGCACGGGCCTCGGTTTCCGCCGTGTTCACAGCAGACGGAGCTGAGGACTGGCTGTCTGAAAACGAGATGGACGCCGAGGACGGGCTGGTGATAAGGCGCAGGGTAGGACAGGACGGCAAGAGCTCCGCGCAGGTGAACGGCGCTCCTGTGTCGGCTTCGGAACTAAGGGCTCTCGGAGGCAGGCTTCTGGATATCCACGGCCAGAACGACGGCAGGCAGCTCATGGATGAGACGCGGCACAGGGACTATCTGGACGGTTTTGCGGGCCTCTCAGATGCGCTGGAGCGGCACAGAGTTCTGTACGAGAGCTGGCGCGAGACGGCGTCCGCACTCAGGAAACTGGACATGAGCGACGCTGAGCGCGAGCGCAGGGAGCGGGAACTGAGGCTGACGGCAGAGGAACTGACGGCTGCGGGGATCAGGCCCGGAGAAGAGGAGACGCTCAAGGAGAGACGGGAGCTGCTGAGAAACGCCGAGAAGCTGACGGAGGCGATAGACGCCGCCTACTCGGCCCTGTACTCCGAGGACGGCAGCGCGGCTGAGAACGCGGGAACCGCATCCGTATGGGCGGAGCGAGCCGCAGCGTTTGCCCCTGAGCTGGACGAGGCGGTGGCCGAGATAGAGCAGGCGCGGAGCAGCATTGAGGACGCGGCAGAGCGGCTCCGGGACTTCAGGGAGCGTCTGGACTTTTCCCCGGGAGAGTACGACGCTCTGGAAACGCGGCTTAGCCAGCTCAGAAGGTTGGAGAAAAAATACGGCACGGACGAACAGGGGCTCGCCGAGCTGCTGGAGAGCTCGAAAAACGGACTGGAAGAACTTGATGTGTCCGACGAAAAGCGCAGGCAGCTGGAAGCCGAGCTTGCAAAACGGAAAAATGCGGCGTATAATTCCGCAAAAGAGCTGTCAAAACTGAGGAAGGCCGCAGGCGAGGAGCTCAGGAGCCGCATAGAGCAGGGACTCAGGGAGCTCTCAATGCCGTCTGTGAGGTTTGAGACTGAGCTGACGCCTATGGAGGGCGAGCCGGGCTTCGATTCGACCGGTATGGATGAGGTTCGGTTTTTGATGTCTGCGAACGCGGGCGAGGCCCCGGGCCGGATATCGAAGATAGCCTCGGGCGGCGAGCTGGCCAGGATAATGCTGGTGATGAAGGACGTGCTGTCCGAGCGCGACGGTGTGCCTGCTATGGTGTTCGACGAGATCGACGAGGGCGTATCGGGCATTGCTGCGCAGAGAGTCGCGGAAAAGCTGGCGCGGCTGTCGCGGAAAAAACAGGTCATCTGTGTGACGCACCTGCCGCAGATAGCGGCGATGGCTGACACGCATTTCCGGATAGAGAAGACGGAGCGGGACGGCAGGACGTATACGAAGGTGACGCCTCTGGAGCGAGAGGGAAGAATACGGGAGCTTGCGCGGCTCCACGGTGGGGAGAATATCACGGAAACTACGCTGGCGAGCGCTGCCGAGCAGCTCGACGCGGCGAGCAAGTATAAAGGGGGAATATGAAATGACCTACGGCGAAAAGGCAAAGGAGCTGAAGGATACGCTCAACTGCGGGCAAAGCGTTGTAGTGGCGCTCGACGAGCTGACGGGGCTGGATGAGAAGACGGCGAAGGCGATAAGCACTGGACTTGGCGGCGGATTGCGCTGCGGCGAAGCCTGCGGGGCGTATTGCGGCGCGGTACTGGCATTAGGCATGACGGTAGGCGCCGATGGTATGGGCAAGCCCGGCGGCCCGGTCGCTGCGGCGGCTAAAGAGCTGGCGTCGGAGTTTAAGGAAAGATTCGGAGCCATACGCTGCGAGGATCTGCTGGCCATAAACAACGATGACCATGACGTATGTTACGGTTTCTGCGAGTGGTGCGCCGACAAGGCGGCGGAGATCATTGCGAAATAGATAATACACCGGCAAAATTTATAAGATGAAGGGGAAAGATCGATGCAGATCTATGAGGAACTCAGGGCGCGTGGGCTTATCGCGCAGGTAACGGACGAGGAAGATATAAGGGAGCTCATAAACGCGGGAAAGGCGACGTTCTATATCGGCTTTGACGCGACGGCGGACTCGCTGCATATAGGGCACTTCATGGCTCTCAACCTGATGCGCAGGCTGCAGCTGGCGGGCAACAGGCCGATAGCGCTGCTGGGCGGCGGCACGACCATGGTCGGCGACCCGTCGGGAAGGACGGATATGCGGCAGATGCTGACTCAGGAGAAGATCCAGGAGAACGCAGCGAAGTTCAAGGTGCAGATGGCGAAGTTCATAGACTTTTCCGAGGGCAAGGCGCTGATGCTGGATAACGCCGACTGGCTGCTGGGGCTCAACTATATTGAGCTGCTGCGCGACGTGGGCGCACATTTCTCCGTCAACAATATGCTGAGGGCCGAGTGCTATAAGCAGAGGATGGAGAAGGGCCTGAGCTTCCTGGAGTTCAACTACATGATAATGCAGTCGTACGACTTCTACCATATGTTCAAGGAATACAACTGCGTCATGCAGTGCGGCGGCGACGATCAGTGGTCGAATATCCTGGGCGGCACGGAGCTCATCAGGAGGAAACTGGGCAAGAACGCCTACGGCATGACCATCACCCTGCTGCTCACGAGCGAGGGCAAGAAGATGGGCAAGACCCAGTCCGGCGCCGTGTGGCTCGACCCGAACAAGACCAGCCCCTTCGAATTTTACCAGTATTGGCGCAACATCGACGATGCGGACGTCATAAACTGCCTGCGCAAGATGACCTTCCTGCCGCTGGAGCAGATAGACGAGATGGCGAAGTGGAAGGACGCGCAGCTCAACGAGGCGAAGGAGATACTTGCTACGGAGCTCACCGCTCTGGTACACGGAGAGGAAGAGGCACAGAAGGCCAAGGCCGGCGCGAGGGCGATCTTCGGCGGCGGCGACAGCGAGCATATGCCTGAGACCGAGATAACGGTCGACGACCTCACCGACGGAGCGGTGGATATACTGACGCTGCTGGTCAAGACCGGCCTGTGCTCGTCCAAGAGCGACGCGAGGAGAAATGTCCAGCAGGGCGGCGTAACGGCGAACGACGAGAAGGTGGACGATATCGCCAAGTCCTTCACCGAATCCGAGCTGAAAACCGGCGTGGTGCTGAGGAGAGGAAAGAAGAACTACAACAAGGCTGTTATGAAATAAGCCGGCAATACCGCGACATAGCCCCCGGCAGGGCCAATGACCCGCCGGGGGCATTTTTTTACATCTGAGGCTCCGCCTTCTTCGACGAGCCAAATATTGGTGTTGCGTACCTGTACCGCCGGGTTTACAATCGAACTGAGCAGGGGGTGGGGAGCGTGAAGCTGAACATGGCCGGGGGGCTGCTGTATCTGGAGGCAAAGGCGGAACTCATGAGGTTCTACGGCCTCGGCGCACAGTTTAGAGACGGCCAGTTCGAGGCCGTCGAGGCTGTGATGAAACATAAACGCGTGCTTGTGGTGAGGAGAACCGGCTGGGGCAAGAGCCTCGTGTACTTCCTCTGTACCAGGCTCCTGAGGAGAAGGGGGCACGGCCTCACCATTGTTGTCAGCCCGCTGCTCACACTCATGCAGGATCAGCTCAACTCTGCCGGAAAGTTCGGGCTCAAATGCGACGCGCTCAACAGCCTTACAGCCGACAGGAGAGAGGAAATACTGGCTTCCATGCGGCGAAATGAGCTCGACCTGGTGTTCGTTACCCCGGAGACCCTGCAGCGTCCGTCTGTGCGAGAGAGCTTCTCAAAAACCGATATAGGCCTCTTCGTTGTGGATGAAGCCCACTGCATATCCGACTGGGGCCATGACTTTCGGCTGGAGTATTGCCGGATAAAAGATATCGCCGCGAATCTGCCGAAGGACGTACCGCTGCTCGCTACGACAGCCACAGCGAATGAGAGGGTCATCGAGGATATAGCAGAACAGTTCGGAGGGCGGCTGAAAGTGCTGCGAGGGCCGCTCAGCAGGGATTCGCTCTGCATCCAGGTGCTGCGAACCTGCGGCACGGCGGGAAGATATGCTTGGCTCGTGGAGAATATCCCGAGGCTTCCCGGTTCCGGACTGATCTATTGCCTGACCCAGAGAGCCTGCGAAGAGCTTTCGGAGTTCCTGAACGAAAACGGCATCCCGGCCAGGCCCTACTATTCTAGAAACCGCGAGGATGAGAAGCTGAACATACAGGCCGAGGAGCTGTTCAGGGAGAACAGGATAAAGGCGCTCGTGGCTACGGTGAAACTGGGCATGGGCTACGACAAGGGCGACATCTCCTTCGTCATCCACTACCAGATGCCCGCAAATATCGTCTCCTACTATCAGCAGATAGGCAGAGCCGGCAGAAGTATCGACAGGGCCTATGTCTTCCTGATGAGCGGCACGGAGGACGAGGATATCCTGGAATACTTCATTGAAACTGCCTTCCCAAGCGAGAGAGACCTGAGAGCCGTGTACGAGCGTATAGCTTGCGAACCGGGCATAGGAAGAAGCGGGCTCTCAGCCTCGCTCAATCTCAGACCGTCCAGGCTGGAGAAAGCCCTGGCCTTCCTGCTGAACGACGGCCACATCGTCCCCGGAGAAAGCGGGGGCTTCACGAAAGATAAGCCTTTCAGCTACGCAGGAAAACACTACGGCGAGCTCCGCAGCCTGCGACGCGGCGAGATGAGACAGATGCGAGGGCTCCTGGATACCACACAGTGTTACAGCCGGTATATTGTGAACGCACTGGATGACTACGCAGCAGGGGACTGCGGCAGATGCTCAAATTGTCTCGGCAGAGATCTCCTGCCCGCGGAGGCGAGCGCCGTGGGCGTTGAGAAGGCCGAGGCCTACCTCAGCGGACGCACGCTGGAGATCAGGCCGAGGCAGAATTGGCCTGAATCCGGGCTTACAAAACAGGGGCCGATATCCCATGTGAACCAGACCGGACTGTGCCTCGGCAAGTACGGAGACCCGGGCGT
Organism: uncultured Eubacteriales bacterium; assembly: GCA_902496595.1. Taxonomy (GTDB): domain Bacteria; phylum Bacillota; class Clostridia; order Oscillospirales; family Oscillospiraceae; genus Scatomorpha. The sequence goes on from CABVBV010000003.1 coordinate 22,269, forward strand.
GGGCGAAATGGTGAAGTTGGATAAATACTCGGGAGACCAGAGATTCAGAGACGCGCTGCTGACGAGAAGCGTAAAGGCGCTGAGGCCCTTTGTGAGAGAGCATGGGATCGACTGCGTGACGAACGTGCCGTCGCTGAGAAGCGGTATCGTAGAGGACTTTGCCGTGAGACTGGCGTCGGAGCTGGGCCTGCGCCATGAGCGGCTTCTGCAAAAATCCCCGGCGATGGAGCAGAAATCAATGCAAAACAGCGCACACCAGTGCGAGAATGCCCTTGGCTCTTTCAAAGCGATGCAGCCTTCCGCAGCTCACGAACGAGTGCTGCTGGTGGACGACGTGGTGGATTCACGCTGGACTCTCACGGTCTGCGGATGGTTGCTCATGGAACAGGGCTGCGCCGAGGTGTACCCGTTCGCGCTTGCGGACAGCGGAGACAGGAGGTACTTGAGATGAGACGCAGCTCGCTGGCAATAGCCTCACTGTGCAGCCACGTGGCCAGGGGGGACTCAAAACCGCTGGAGCCCAGGGAGTGGTCTGTGCTTGAGGGCAGGTTGAGGGCGGTGAACGCCGAGGCGTCGGAACTGTTCAGCTTCAGCTCAGGGGACTTTTGCGACCGGCTGAACATGACCGAGCAGGAGAGCGTGAGGCTGCTCAAATTGCTCGATCGCGCTCCCGAGCTCCTGTCGGTTTTGGAGAGATACGGCAGGTATGGCGTGCATATAGTCACGAGAGCCGACGAGGAATACCCTGGGCCGCTACTGTCGAAGCTCGGCGGAAGCAGCCCCCCGGTGTTCTATTTCGCCGGAAGCCTGGAGCTTCTGGGGCGCCCGGCGATAGGCGTGGTCGGCTCGAGGAACGCCGGAGCCGAGGCTCTGGACATCGCAAAGCAGGTCGCTGCAAGGCTGGCGGATACCGGGTATGCGCTCGTGTCTGGGGGCGCGAGAGGCGTGGACAGAGCCGCTGAGGATGCGGCGGCGGGCCTCGGTGGCAGCGTTGTTGAGTTCCTTTCAGACTCTCTGCTCCGCAGGCTGGAAAGAGACGAGACCGGCGGGCTGCTGAACGGCGGCCGCGTGCTGCTGCTCACGGCGGCGCATCCGGACGCAGGTTTCAGTGCGGGGCTCGCAATGATGAGGAACCGATACATCCACGCCCTGGGAACTGCGACGGTGGCGATAGAGACATCCCTGGGCCGGGGCGGTACCTGGGCAGGCTGCATCGATAATATCAAACACCGCTGGAGCAGGCTCTACTGCTGGGATAACGGCAGCAGCGGCAACGCGGCCCTAATCGCCCGGGGCGCCATCCCGCTGACGCAGGAGACGCTGAAAACCTTCCCGCCGCCCCAAGCCCCAGAACCGGATGAGCGATATGAACAGACCAGCTTGTTTTGAAAGACCAAGTCCAAGCCTCGCAGAGTTAGCAGCCGAGAAACTCTGCGAGGCTTGGCGGCAGAATGACCGCTGCTCCGGCAGCGGTATTATTGCGCATAAAATATGCCCGTGAGAATAACAAAATCAAATTTTTTACGGGATATAAGTGCAGTTTTCGGGATATACAAGTCAAAATTGATATGCTAATATTGAAATAAGTTCGGGAATATAGCTATATTGCACAAAAAATGAAGGAGGATAATGATGAAAAAGCTAATTGCGATTTTACTGGCTCTGTGTATGCTGCTGGCTCTTGCCGCCTGCGGCAGTGAGGGAGACACAGAAACTACCGAGCCCCCCGCGGTCGAGACGGACAGCGGCGACACTCAGACAGAGCCCTCGGCAGACCCGGAGACCGACAACCTCACGATTTATACCACCGTATCCGACGCAACGGTGGAGACCATCATCAGCGAATTTGAGGCCCAGACCGGCATTAAGGTCGAGCTCGTGACAGGCGGCGTGGGCGAACTGCTCAAGAGGATCGAGTCCGAGAAGGACAACCCGCTCGGAGACGTAATCTGGGGCGCGGCGCTATCCTCCATCCAGGCTTACGACACCTCGCTCTTCTACCCCTACGTCTCTGCGAACAACGACACCATCTATGACGAGTACAAGATCGCGGACGGCTACTACACGGTTTACGGCGTTGCGATGCGCTGCCTGCTCGTGAACACCAATCTCGCCGAGGGCATAGAGATCACCGGCTACCAGAGCCTGCTCCAGGACGAGCTCAAGGGCAAGATAGCCATGGTCGACCCCTCCGCCTCCTCGTCCGGCTTCGGCCAGCTGTCCAATATGCTCTTTGACATGGGCGATAACAACGACCCTGAATCCGAGGCCGCCTGGGATTACGTCACCAGCTTCTGCGAGGCGCTCGACGGCAAGCTGCTCAACAGCTCCAGCGCCGTGTGGAAGGGCGTCTGCGACGGCGAGTACACCGTGGGCCTGACCTATGAGGAGGTCGCGCTCCAGGCCGTCAAGGATGGATATCCCGTCAAAATCGTGTACTGCGAAGAGGGCACCTTCGGTGAGGCCACGACAGCCGCAATAATCCAGGGCGCCGAGAACCTCGCCAACGCGAAGGCGTTCATCGACTTCCTGACCAGCTACGATGTGCAGACCACCCTCAGCAACGACCTCTGCCTGCGCGGCGTCCGCAATGACCTCGAGTTCTCCGACGCCTTCGTCGATACCAACAGCATAGTCCTGGTCGACGCCGACCCGGCCTACGCTTCTTCCATGAAAGAGACCTGGCTGAACACCTTCATGGACATCTGGACAACAGTTGCCGAGTAAGAGCCGTTAATCTGGCCGACAGGCGGGGGAAACGCGTCACGATCGCACGATAAAGTGGCGCGTTTCCCCTATTTAGGAGGGTAACTCATGAGCAAAGACATAGCTATCGAACACGCCGTCAAAAGGTACGGGAAAAACACGATAATACCGGATCTGACGGTGAACATCAAAAACAGCGAGCTGTTCACCCTGCTCGGGCCGTCCGGCTGCGGCAAGACCACCCTGCTGCGGATGATCGCGGGCTTCAACAGCATCGAGGGCGGGGAGATCCGATTCAGCGGCAAGGTGATCAACAATATCCCCGCCCACCAGAGGAACATCGGCATGGTGTTCCAGGATTACGCCATTTTCCCGCATCTCACGGTCGAAGGGAACGTCATGTACGGGCTGAAGCAGCATAAGGTGCCGAAGGACGAGGCCAGAAAGCGCATGGAGAATATGCTGCATCTGACGAAGATAGACCAGTATCGGGACAGACTGCCCGAAAACCTCTCGGGCGGCCAGCAGCAGAGGGTCGCCCTCGCAAGAGCCATAGCTATCCACCCAGACGTGCTGCTGATGGACGAGCCGCTGTGCAACCTTGATGCAAAGCTGAGGGTTGAGATGCGCGGCGTCATAAGGGATATCCAGAAAGAGATAGGAATAACCACGGTATACGTCACGCACGACCAGGAAGAGGCCCTCGCGATCTCGGACAGGATAGCCGTCATGAGCCAGGGCGTTATCCAGCAGGTGGCAGCTCCGTACAATATTTATACCAGGCCGTATAACCTCTTTGTCGCGGACTTCATAGGCCACTCAGGCTTCATATACGGGCAGATGAGCGGTGAGGGCGGCCGGAGAAATATCAAGCTCAGCGACGGCTGCACGCTGGAAATGGACAATATTCTGCCGGAAGCGCAAAACGGCGAGGTGATCGTGGCGATAAGGCCGGAGGAATTTTACGTTTCAAAAGACGGAACCGGCCTGAGCGCGAAGGTAGCAAAGTCCACTTACCTGGGGAAATACGTAACCTATGTGGTGGAGTTTTCCGACTGCCGGCTGATGGAAGACCAGGAGCCCATAGAGCTCTCCCAGGATCTGGGCACCGCCACCGAGCTGCTGAAAGTTGGAGACGAGATAAAGCTGGGCGCACACAGTCACAAGGTAAACGTGTTCTCAGTGGAGAGCAGGGAGACTTGCATACAGGGGGTCGGACGCTATGCGGATTAAGCGCGGATTCCGGCTGGATTTCTGGGGCATTATCACCCTCGCCATCTTCATCCTGTTTGCCATGTTTATGGTCTACCCTCTGGGCAAGCTGCTGATAAGCGGCTTCAGGGACGCCGCAACGGGGGAGTGGACGCTGAGCAACTTTGCCACTTTTTTCGGGAAAAAGTACTACTCAAACGCCATTTGGCACTCCCTCACGATAGCCTGCAGCGTGACGGTGATAACGGTGGTGCTGGGCACGATCCTGGCGTATCTCATGACGAGTTTTGAGATAAAGGGCCGGGGCTTCGTGCAGGTGCTTATCATATTTTCCATGATGTCACCGTCGTTTATCGGCGCGTATTCGTGGGTCATCCTCCTCGGCCGCAGCGGGCTGGTGACGAGCTTCCTTACCAACACGCTGCACCTCACTGTGCCCACCATCTACGGAGTGGGGGGCATAGTCCTGGTGCTGACTTTGAAGATGTATTCGTTCATCTACCTCTATGTTTCCGGGGCGATGAAGAAGGTGGACGTGTCGCTGCTGGAGGCCTCCCGGAGCCTGGGCTGCAGCCCGACCAAAAATGTGGTGCAAATGATCGTGCCGCTGGTGCTCCCCACGCTGCTGGCAGCCGCGCTCATGGTGTTCATGACATCGATAGCAGATTTCGGCACGGCGATGCTGATAGGCGAGGGTTATCGTGTGCTTCCCGTCCTGGTCTACCGGGCATTCATGGGCGAGAGCGGTAGCAACGCGAATTTTGCCGCCGCGATAGCCCTGATAATGGTCGTGCTGACTGCGGCGCTCTATTTCCTGCAAAAGTTTGTAATCGGCCGGATGTCCTTCCGTATGCGTTCGATAAAGAGCATGAAACCGAAGCCCATAAAGGGCTGGCGCAGTGTGCTCGCACACATATACATCTACGGCCTCGTCCTGATATCCGTTGTTCCGCAGTGTACCGTCATTGTCACCGCCTTCATCAAAGTCCAGGGTTCGCGCTTTGTCGGCGGCTTCTCGCTCGAGAGCTTCAAGAGCTCGATTTCGACCATACTGACCAGCGCGAAAAACACATACCTTTTCGGCATCATAGCGATAGTGCTCATCGTACTCATAGCGATCTTTGTAGCCTACCTCTCGGTCAGGAAGCGCAATCCTTTGACTTCGCTGCTGGACGTGGTAACTGTGTTCCCCTATATCATCTCCGGCTCGATCCTGGGCATCATGCTGCTGCTATGCTTCAACAAGAAGCCCATCATTCTCAGCGGAACTGCGGCAATAATCATCATTGCGTTCATAATAAGGAGACTGCCGCACACGCTCAGATCCAGCGTGGGAATACTCTATCAGATAAGTCCGAGCACGGAGGAGGCGGCGATAAGTCTGGGCGCCGCTCCGCAGAAGGCTTTCTTCGGAGTGACGTTCAAACTGATGCTCCCCGGTGTAATGACCGGTGCGATATTGAGCTGGGTCACGGTGATAAACGAGCTGAGCGCCTCGCTCATCCTATATACGGGCAGCACGAAAACGCTGTCTGTCGCGGTGTACGAGCAGGTGTCCAGAGGGAACTACGGTTCAGCCGCTGCAATAGCGTCGGTGCTCATGCTGTCCACAGCCCTGTCGCTCGTGGTGTTTATGCGGGCGACAAAATCGGAGGAATTTTCACTTTAGGCTTAATCGGGCTTTACCGGCAGAGTATAATACTACTTGTGGCGCCGCCGGCTGTCGGAGACGCCTGAATAACGGCTGAGCTTGGAGGTACGGCAATGAAACCGACCGCACACAATTTTTCCCGGGAAGTAAGCAGGATGCTGACCAAGTATTCCATCCTTCCCATAACGCTGGCCTTCATCTCGGCAGTACTTGTGCTGTGCGTTTTGTATTACCTATCTCTCAAGTACAGCGTCGTGGAGAGAAGGGATGAGGCTGCACAGAGGCTTGAAGAGAGCGTGCAGTCGTATAAGGGATATACGGGCCAAATCAGCGGTGATGAGACGCTGCTAAGGCTGCTCAACGGCGAAGGGGGAAATAAGAGCGCGGCGGAGACGCTGTACGGGTTCATCAACAGCCAAACTGTCAGGGCGGACTTCTATATTCTGAACAGCTCTGGGGAATGCGTGCTGGGGAGCACGACCATCCTCTCCGACTACCTCGAAATCAAGCCGCCGTTCTATTCCGGAATGCTCTACCGCATGAGCAACGACCCTGACGAGGTGGTTCTCATGCTGAACAATGCCGGCACAGTGAGGAGAAAGTCGATGGTGCTCTCGGTAGGCACGGCCATCGTGGACGGGGAGGATACCGTAGGCTTCATAGTATTTGAGTTGGATCCCGAGGAGACTCTGGACTATATCGCCGGCCAAGGCGTGGGCGAGCTCGTGGTAACGGACTCCTACGGCACGGTGCTTCTGACCTCTAAAAACAGCTATCAGGACAACTATAACAAGCTGGACAGTACGCTGAGTTCGGGAGAAAAGCTGATCTCAAGGCTGGGTTCCAAACTGTTCGTTACGCATTGCCCGGTGGGAGATCTGGGGCTTGAACTGTATATCGTAGCTGAGATAGGCTCTATCTATCAGGCCCTTGCCATGACCAGCGCACTGACGCTGTTCCTGCTTCTGGTTATGCTAATGGCGAACTTCCTGCTGATACGAAGGATGGCGGCGGTGGAGACACGTTCCGTCGACCAGCTCATTGCCGACCTGCACAAAATGCAGCAGGAAGGCATCTATGTGCCCATAACCACAAAGGAATACGGGGGATTCGCCAGCCTCGAGGAGACGTATGCCAAGCTCATAGAGGATATTCGGAAGCTGGTCGAAATGAATAAGCAAGAGGCCGTTATGCGCACGACGGCGGAGATAAGGCAGCTGGAATCGCAATTCAATCCACACTTCATATTCAATACGCTAGAAGTCATTCGCTGCCTGATAAAGCTAGACCCTGCAGGGGCCAACAAGATGATACTGGACTTCTCAGACCTTCTGCGTTACAGCATAGACGGCAGCCGTCAGATGGTGCAGCTGAGGGACGACCTCACGTATGTGAAGTCCTACCTCTCGATAGTCCGCCTGCGCAAATCGATAAGCCTGGACTATGAGATAGATATCGAGGAGGGTGCGCTGGACTGCGTCGTACCGAAACTGAGCCTCCAGCCGATCGTGGAAAACGCGGTCAAGTACGCCGGTGTAGGCCGCGGCGGGCTGAAGATAAAGATGGACATACGCCGCCTTGCCGGAGACCTGGTCATGAGCATCGAGGACGACGGGGTGGGCATACAGCCGGAGCTGTTGGCCGAGATCAGGAACGCCATGAACCAGCCTCAGACACCGGACAGGTTCTTCGGACTGTACAACGTACACCGCCGGATCCGCCTGATGTACGGGGCGGGCTACGGCCTTGAGATACAGAGCAGGCCCGGAGAGGGCACAAAGGTGACGGTGAGACTGCCGTTCAGACAGGAGGGGGCGGCATGATAAAGGTACTGCTCGTCGAGGATGAGGAGATCATCCGGAGACTGCTGGTGTATACGATAGACTGGATGTCCATGGGCTGCACCGTTTCCGGCGAGGCCGGAAACGGCAAGGAGGGGCTCGAGCTCATAGAGAAACTTGAGCCGGACATTGTCGTTACGGATATCTGTATGCCCGAGCTGGACGGCATACAGATGCTGGAGCGCGGCCTGGAGCGAGGCAGCTTCCAGAGCATACTCCTGACCGGGTACGGCGAGTTCGAATATGCCCGCAAGGCCATTGCCCTGGGCAGCGTAGACTATATCCTGAAGCCGATAGACGAGGAGAAATTCTGCATCGCCGTGCGCAGAGCGGTGGCCAGAGTGCTCGAGAAACGGGCATACGAGAGCGTTATGCGAGAGAGAGCAAGACCTGAGCTCCTGGCTGTGAACATCGAGGAAAAGCTCCAGGCCTGTGACGACTACTATGTCCGCCGGGTTCTGAGATATATGCAGGAACACTACCGCAGCCATATACGCATAGAGGATCTCGCAGAGCAGATGAAGATAAGCCCGGGATACCTCAGCAAGCGCTTCAAGGCGGAGACGTCAATGACATTCGGCAGCGCCCTCCAGCACCTGAGAGTCCAGAAAGCCGTCACTCTCATAGAAGGAGGGGACATGAAGATATACGAGGTCGCCGAAGCCGTCGGTTATTCAAATTATAAGAGGTTCTGCGAGGTGTTCAAGCAGATAACCAAGGTGACGCCGACGGAATACGCGGCCATTCAGGACAGGTTCAGACCCGCCGAGGAGATCCGGACAAACGAAAACACGGAGGAATGAGCAATGAACGATATGCTTGAGGGCATTCTTGAGAAAAAGATCATAACGATAGTGAGGGGCACATACGGCAGAGAGCTGCTCTGCCTGTCGCGGGCCCTGTACGACGGAGGGATCCGATTCATGGAGGTGACATTCGACCAGAGCGACCCCGCCTGCCTGGACAAAACGGCGGAGGCGATCGCCATGCTGGACGAGAACTATAAGGGCGCCATGCACTTCGGCGCAGGAACCGTGCTGAGCAGGAAACAGGTGGATGCAGCCCGCTCGGCCGGGGCCGGGTTCATCATCTCCCCAAATACCGACCCTGATATAATCAAATATACCAGGGACTGCGGACTCATCTCCATACCTGGGGCCATGACGCCGTCCGAGATCCTGACAGCGCACAACTGCGGGGCAGACCTTGTAAAGCTCTTCCCCGCCGCCACTCTGGGAGAGAGATACGTCAAGGATATCCTGGCCCCGATAAGCCACGTAAAAATCATAGCCACAGCCGGAATAACCGAGGACAACTTCCGCCGCTTCCTCGAGCTGGGCCTCAAGGGGGCGGGGATCAGCGGACGCCTGACGGATAAAAAGCTGATAGCCGCCGGGGACTGGATGGAGTTCACCAGAAGAGCCGAAACCTTCGTGAATATAGCCGCAGAGTTTTAAGCTGCGAAACTCTGCGAGGTCTAAAGCCAAAGCGGACGGGAAAGCTCCCGTCCGCTTTGGCTTCAAGCTGTTCGTTCTTATTATAACCTCTCTGCGGCTTCGACGGTGTGCAGGGCGAGGATGGCGGCGGTTATTCTGCCAATTCCTCCAGGTACCGGGGTGAGACTGGAGACGATGCTTTCGGCCGCAGCCCGGTCGACATCGCCTTTGAGACCGTCAGGGGTGACGTTGGTGCCTACGTCTATGACCGTCTGCCCTTCTGCAAAACAGCCTGCCCCCAGCAGACCTGCGCGGCCAACTGCGGCAATGACAATATCGCAGCTTCGGCATATGTCTTCAAGACCCTTGGTTTTGGAGTGACAAAGCGTCACCGTGGCATCTCTCGACCCGAGCAGCATGGCCAAGGGCTTGCCGACCACCAGGCTCCTTCCGACAACGGCTATTCTGCTGCCGCTGACCGTTATGCCGTAGTAATCCAAAAGTTCCAGCACCGCCCTCGCCGTGCATGGCGCAAAGCCCTCGCCGGCGCCGATGAAAACCGAGGCCAGAGAACTGGGCGTGATCCCGTCCACATCCTTCGAAGGCGACAGCTGAGCACAGGCGGCAGACTCCGTGTCCGGATCGGGCATGGGCCGGAGCAGCAGCGCACCGTGGACTCCGGGCTCCGCATTTATGCTCTTCACCGCGTGCAGCACGGCTTCCTTAGGTGAATTGTCCGGCAGTACTACGCTGAAGGCTTCGACTCCGGCGGCAGAGCAGGCTCTCTTTGCGGCTTTCTCATACGACTGTCCGGCTTCCTGTTCACCGACCCTGAGTATTACAAGCGTTGGGGCAACGCCGCGCTCCCTCAGAGCCCTCACCCTTACAGAGAGGCCCGCTGTCAGAGCCTCCGCGACCGGAGCCCCGCTCAATATCCTGGCCATCAGCCTATCCTCTCCTCAACGATTCTCAGGCCCTCGTCTATGACGGGCCCGTACTGCTCAAAAACCAGCTCGCACTCGCGCCGAAGCGTCATGGCAAAGACGTCGTCGGTCATTCCGGCGGCGTTTATCAGGATGTTCAGCCGAGCGGCCAGCATCGCGGCGCGGCAGAGTTCCAGACCTACTCCCACGTCGGATATCGCGCCCTTCGCACCCTTGTCGGCGAGGGAACGCAGCGTTTCGGCGGCCTGGGCGGCGGTGTACATCACCTCGGTGGGTATAAAGCAGGCCACCCTGAGGGCGGAATCCATGTGCGCGGCCCGCTCCGGGTCGTCCGCAGGGAGCGACAGATATTTCTTGAGCGGCTCGAAAGCCTTTGCGTCCTCGTCGATGAGCCGGAGCATATACTTCCTGGTCAGCTCCAGCTTTTCCAGCGCCGAGGCAATGTCGGCCTCATACTCCGCGTACTTCTTTTTCCCTGTCGTGAGGTTGCAGACCATCGAGCCGAGCGCTGCGGCAAGGGCGCCGGCAAGCGCCGCAGCGCCGCCTCCACCGGGTACCGCGTCTTTGGAGGCCAGGGCCTCGGTGAAAGCGTCCAGTTTCATTTCAGCAAATATTTCCATTATAAAGCTCCTGACTATATTAAATGCCTGTTGACGAAAGGTATTTTCGAGAGCAGCCACCAGACTCCGAGACTGAGTGCGAAGACCACTGCCGTGTCCACAGGTACGGCGATGACGGCAGGCATGAGCGTCAGGCCGAGGCCGAGCTGGCGTATTGCCATGACGAAAGCGTGGTGGGCCAGATAAATACAGAAACTGGCTTTTACAAGTACGGCAGTCCTCGGACTGCTGACCCTGCCGGAGAAAAGACAGCGGGCGGCGCCGAAAACTCCGTAGGCCATGAGGGCGGGCCCGGGGGACATTCCCTCCATGAAGACTTCAACGAGCTCTCCGCGTTCTTGCGAGAGAAGCAGAGTGCCAAGAAAGCTGAAGGCAAAGCCGAGCGCAAAGCAGCATACATACCTGCGCAGCAGCTCCGGTCTCGGCTGCCTCGAGTACATGACATGACCGAGCAGAGCGTATCCCATCGCAGCCCAGCTCATGTTCAGCGGGTATTGGTTCGTTATCCCCCCGAGCAGGCTCAGAGGAGGCCGGAGCTTCGCAAGCGGCCAGATTATCCCCAGTACCGCCCAGATGAAAATCGCCCAGTTCAATTCCTTCTCGTCCGCGCCCCGGACAAGGGCCCGGAGCACCGGAAGAAGAGCATAGAGCAGCAGAAGTATCTGAAGATAGTACAGATGAAAATGGTGGTTGAACCTGAGCGTTTGAACAACAGAATCGATGAGGAGATCGGGCTGCAAAACGCCTGTGAAGATGTAAGTGCCGACGGCGTTGTAGATGAAATACAGCCAGGCCCAGACCAGCAGGATTATGAGTATCCTCAAAAAATAGCGCCTGAAGATGTCGCGGCCGGTGAGCTTCCGCTCAGGCGAGAGCATGAGAGCACCGGTACACATGAAGAAAACAGGCACTGCAAAGCGGGCGAGCACGTCCCAAGCCGCACATGAGATCCAGTTGAAGCTGCCCACCTCAAAGAGCTTCAGCCCGTAGCCGGAGCAGTGGATAACTATTACCCCTACGCAGGCAAGCAGTTTTATCGCGTCGGGCGCGAGTTCACGCTTCATTTCACGCGGCAAGCCTTTTCACCCCCGCATCAGAGCTGATAAGTCCCATGTATATCCAGACAATGGGCACGACGATACAGAGCCCGAGCCCAAACAGGCTCTGTACCAGGTAGCAGAGCAACGCCGCACCGACCGCCGGAGCCGAACCCCTGAACCAGCGGCGCAGAGAACTGAAAACAACGGCGCAATAGGCGCAGAACCCGAGTATGCCCAGATTTACAAGAATGCCCAGAGGTTCGCAGTGCGCATTGTCCGCATGGGTCGAGAGCGTCGCACCGGTCTCGGCCACGAATCGGCTGAAGTTGAGCTCCGAGCGCAGGCCAAAGGTGTCGGGCCCTCCTCCGGTGACTGGAGCCTCGGCAAAGAGCCTGAGCCCCTCGCGCCAGATGGCGATCCGGCTGGAACCGAAACTGTCCTCGACCCTGCCGTGCAGCAGCTCCGAAAGCTCCCAAAGCGTCCCGCCGGACGGTGGGAAGAAAAATACGAGCGCCAGCGCCGCCGCAGCAATGGCAGCCTCCGCAGCGAGCAGCCTCAGCGCGAGCTTCCTGCGCCCGATATAGTTTACATAATACGGCACAACAACCAACAGACAGCCAAGGCAGCCAACAAGTCCGGACTCGGCTCTGATTATGACGAGCACGGAGATGCAGCCTAGGCAGGGCAGCAGCAGAAGCGCCCTCCTGAGCGGCTTCGCCTTGAGTGAAGAGACCGCGAGCAGAGGGATCGCAAGGCAAAAATACGCCGCCAGGACGTTCGTGTTGCCGATAGTGCCGAGAAATTCCCCTGAATATTTAGTCCCGGCATCGTAAAAATCCAAGCCCTGCGGGAACAGCCCGAGTACGTTCACCCTCAGCAGCTGCAATATGCAGACGAGACAGCAGAGCCCGGACGCGACGGCGGTTAGGTTTACATAACGTTCCTTAAACTCGCCCCATCTGGAGACGCCGAGGCCAATGCAGCCGTAGAGGAGCAGGGTCACGAGCCCGTCGTAGCGGCTGGAGCCGACTATGGTGAAGGCGCCGGAGTCGGAGAACGCGGCCGAGATGCAGGCTGCGGCCATGAAGGCGAGGACGAAGATGCGGAACAGGCTGGGCCTGGAGGGCCTGTATCGGCAGATCAGGGCGCACACAACAAGCGCCGCCAGCCAGATGCCGGTCAGGGCGGCGAAAAACAGGAATTTCGGCCTCGTGATATTCGAGTAGCCGTCAAAGCCCGTCCAGAGCGGGAAGACGAGCAGCATGAGGCAGATATATTTGTCTGTCAACCATCTTGCTTTCTTATCCATACCTGCATTTTAGCACAAGCTCCCCTTGTGCGCAACGCCGGTTTGGGTTATCATATCGAAAGAGGTGATACGATGTACTTCGACACTCATGCGCATTATGACAGCAGCCATTTCGATGCGGACAGGGACGAGCTGCTCGGCTCAATGCCTTCCCAGGGGGTGGACTATATAATAGACCCGGGCTGTGACGGGGCCTCGAGCCTCGCTGCGCTCGCCATTGCGGAGAGATATCCATTCGTCTACGCCGCGGTAGGCTGGCAGCCGGAGGAGTGGGAGAGCTGGACTTTCGAGAGCACGGCCCTCGTGAGGGAGCTTGCGAGTCACGAGAAATGCGTGGCGATAGGCGAGATCGGCCTGGACTACTACTGGGACAAAGAGCACAAGGAGATACAGTACGAGATGTTTGTGAGCCAGCTGGAGCTTGCGCTGGAGCTGGACAAGCCCGTCATTATCCACGACCGGGAGGCGCATGAGGACTGCCTGAGAATCACAGGCCGCTATCCGGGCCTCAGAGGGGTGTTCCACTGCTTTTCAGGGAGCCTTGAGATGGCAAAGGAGCTGGTGAAAAGGGGCTGGTACCTTGGTTTCGACGGGCCAATAACCTATAAAAACGCCAGACGCGCACTTGAGGTGCTGGAATGGTGCCCGCTGGAGCGCATACTGGTGGAGACGGACAGTCCGTATCTTACCCCTGTGCCATTCAGGGGCAAGAGGAACGATTCTTCCAAGCTCCGGTACATCGTCGATAAGATAGCTCAGCTGCGCGGCCTGGAAGCTGAGGAGGTAGCGCGTGCCGGTTCGGAGAACGCAAAGCGGCTGTTCGGGATAAGATAAAGAAAGCCGCAGACCTGCTGCGGCCTGCGGCTGAGTTCAGTTGTTGTATATCCTCCAGACGACGGCGCTTATCTCTGCCCTGGAGATAGGCTCATTCGGTTGATAGACCAGCTGATCACCGGAGTAGCTGCCCTCGACGATGCCTGCGTCGTAGAGCGCAGAGACATAACCGTCTTGGGTGTCGGTAAACGGGGCGCCGCTGCTTTCCGCGAGACCAAGGGCCTTTGCCGCGAGCTTGGCGATCGTAAGCCTGTCGATGCCGCCGGAGAGATCCGCCACGTCACCGGGCTCCAGGAAGCCTTTGAAGACCGCGTAATCGAGGTAATAGGTGGCCCAGTGCGTGTCCTCAGGGTGTTCCTGCTCCGGATAGCCGGCGGCGAGAAGTATCAGCTTCAGCGCCTCTCCCGCGCTCACGTCGCTGTTGGGCCTGAAACTGCCGTCGGGGTAACCGTCGATTATACCGGCGTAGGTCAGCGGCGAGATGTATTGATAATACCACTGCGTATAGGGTACGTCAGAGAACTTGGCTGGGGAATACTCCGCCCAGACCCTGTGATAGAGCTCGTACTCGTCGTCATCCAATTGCTTGTACTCAAATTCATACAGAGGAGTGCCGCCGAAGCCGTAGTCTGCATAGAGGAAGATCATTGCCTCTTTGAACCTGCGCTCTACAAGCTGCTCGACAGTGTTTTCACCTGCTGTGTTGCTGTAACGGGCAAAGGCGTTTACAATGTACTCGTCGGTGTAGTTGTGTGTGCCGTAGGCGAGGATGTTATAAAGCCGATAGCCGCTGTGCAGCCAGCCGACGCCAAGATTATAGGTGAGGCTCGCGACCGCATCGTACTGGTTCTGAGTGAGCTTGACGCCGAGTCCGGCCATGGCGTTGTCTATGTAGCCTTCTATCTCGACCAGGTGCTCGCGCAGGAGCCGGTCTGCCTCGGCCTCGGTGATGCCGTCGGGATAGAGACTGACGTCGCAGTGCGTGCCGTAGCCAATCGCCCAGCCGACGGAGTCCTCATAGGCTGTGGCGGAAAAGCCCTCCTGCTCCTTTATGAACAGTATTCCGGCCTCGCTGGTCTTGGGCTCTGCGTCCGCCGCAAAAGCCGGAACGGCGCACAAAAGCGCGACCACGATGGCCAGACATATAGTCTTTTTCAGCATATTTGCCTCCTTGCTGCCGTGATGGACTACATTTTAGCACAAGTGGGGCTCAATTTCAACTTTTAAACCCGCCACGGCTCTGAACTGGGGCAGAGGTGGGGAGACTGAGAGGTAATATTGTGGAGATCATCTGGCACGGACACTCCTGCTTCGAGCTTCAAAGCTCGGGATTTTCCCTGGTAATAGACCCCTACAACCACAAAGAGCTCTGCGGCTACCCCGAGCTGAGGCTCGAAGCCGACGCGGCAATATGCAGCCACCAGCACTACGGCCACGGCTGGCTGGAAGCGGTGACTCTGAGGCATGGGGCCCGCGACCCATTCGATATCGAGGTGGTGGACAGCTTCCACGACGTCATGCGCGGACACCTAAGGGGCGGGAACAGGATACATATCCTCAGAGCGGAGGGCCTCAAGCTCGTCCATATGGGCGACCAGGGCTGCCGGCTGACAGGGGAACAGCTTGACAGGCTCCGCGGCTGCGACGCCATCATGGTTCCGGCGGGCGGCATCCTCACCATCGAGCCCTACGCGGCCTATGAGCTCTGTCGGGACTCGGGAGCGAGGGTGGTCATACCCATGCACTACGGCGGGCACGGCCTGGGGAACAGGAGGCTCCGGCCGGTGGACGAGTTCGCCGGTCTGTTCGCGCCGGAGCTAGTCCGGCGCTATGACACGAACCGGTTTACGCTCGACGCGGACACTCCGGAGCAGCTGGCGCTGCTGGCCCCGCCTCCGGGCGCAGGGAGGGCTTGAGTCATGGAGACGCTCATCTTCGTGCTCGAGATGATAGGCACCGTGGCCTTCGCCGCCTCTGGCGCCATGACCGCGATAAAGAAAAACATGGACATCTTCGGCGTCGCCATACTCGGCCTGACCACAGCGGTGGGCGGCGGCGTCATCCGCGATCTCATCCTGGGCCAGACTCCTCCTCGTATGTTCCAGGATCCCATATACGCGGGCCTCGCCATAGCCGTAGCTATCGTCATCTTCGTGATAGCGAGAAGGGGCTACTTTGAAGGCAGGCATGAGCTCTACGACTTCTCCATGCTCATCATGGACAGCCTCGGCCTCGCGGCTTTCACGGTGACGGGCATAGGCGCCGCGCTTGAGACGAATGCGGAGAGCGGTTGGTTCCTGCTCATTTTCGTGGGAGTCGTGACCGGAGTGGGCGGAGGCGTGCTGCGGGACGTCATGGCCGGGGATATGCCCTATATCTTTGTTAAGCACGTCTACGCCTGCGCGTCTCTGCTGGGGGCGATCGTCTGCACCGTCCTGGAACTGCTCGGAGTGGGGGACAGCTTCGCCATGGTCGCGGGCATGGCGGCAGTCGCCGCGCTTAGGTTTCTGTCTGCTTACTTCCGCTGGAACCTGCCAAGACCATACAAGCGCCGCACTGAAGGCGAGCAGACGCGCTGACCGGAAAAACGAGGCGTTTCGTGGGGCATGGACGCCCAGGACGCCGAATCTTTATTAACAATTAATTTACTGTACTTTTCGTGCAAATGTGCTAAAATATCCACTATGAAAATGCCGTTTAAAAAAAAGAAAATAATCGATGAACCGATGAGAAGGCACATAGCCGAGTTGGAGACAAATCCCAAGACCGGCCTCTCCTCGGCGCAGGCTCAGGAGCGGGTAGACGCCGGCTGGGCCAACCTTCCCATCGACCCTCCGGGGAAGACCGTTGGACAGATAATAAAGTCCAACGTCTTCACCTACTTCAATATGCTCTTTTTCCTGCTCGCGGCCTGTGTCCTGGCGGTCGGCTCATGGCAGAACGTCATGTTCATGGGCGTCGTCATCGCCAACATCGCCATAGGCATAGTGCAGGAGCTGCGCTCCAAGCGCACGCTCGACAAGCTCACCCTGCTCACGCAGCCGCAGGGCGCGGTGATAAGGGACGGCAGGCAGCGGAAGATACCAACCAGCGACATGGTGCGCGACGATATCGTCGTCTTCTCCGCCGGGGGCCAGATCTTCGCCGACGCCGTCGTCGTCGAGGGCGAGTGCAGCGCGAACGAGGCCCTTATAACCGGCGAGGCCGACGAGATAAAGAAGAAGCCCGGGGACGAGCTGCTCTCGGGCAGTTTTGTCGTGTCCGGGGAATGCCGCGCACGGCTGACCAGAGTCGGAGCGGACTCCTTTGCCAGCCGACTCACCCTCGAGGCCAAGGCCTCCAAACCGCCACAGCAGTCGGAGATGATGCGCTCGCTCACGAGACTTGTGCAGATAATCGGCATCGCTGTCATCCCGCTCGGCATACTCATGGCAATAAAGGAGATCGCCTGGCTCGACCGCAGCGTCACGGACGGCGTAGTCGCCACGGTCGCCTCGCTCATAGGCATGATACCCGAGGGGCTCTACCTGCTCACCAGTATGGCCCTGGCCGCCGGCGTCGTGCGCCTGGCGCAGAAGAAGACCCTCGTCCACGACATGGGCTGCATCGAGACTCTCGCGAGGGTGGATGTGCTCTGCGTGGACAAGACCGGCACAGTCACCGAAAACAAGATGGCCGTCGAGGATATCGTCCCGCTCTGCCCCGACAGGTTTGAGGACTCGGATATCAGGCTCATCATGGCAGACTACGTAGCCGCCATGAAGGCCGACAACGACACCATGGCCGCGCTGCGGCGCTACTTTACGGGCAAGGTCACTCAGCAGGCAGTGAAAGCCGTGCCTTTCACCTCGGCAAAAAAATTCGGAGGCGTCAGCTTCCACGAGGACGAGAACTATCTGCTCGGCGCACCCGACGTGCTGCTGGGAGATAGCTACGGAAAGTACGCAAAGCTCATAGACGGCTACTCCTCCAAGGGCTGCCGCGTACTGCTGCTCGGTATGTACGACGGCGACCCGGAAGACGAGAGGCCGGATGCCGAGCTGCTGCCCATCTCGCTCATCCTGCTTTCGAACAAGATAAGGGCAGAGGCGCCCGACACCTTCAAATACTTCGCCAAGCAGGGCGTGGCGATAAAAGTCATCTCCGGCGACAATGCCATGGCCGTCTCCGAGGTGGCGAAGCGGGCCGGGATAAAGGGCGCAGAGAGCTATGTAGACGCAAGAACGCTGGAGACGGATGAGGACATAGCAGAGGCGGTTGAGAAATACACAGTGTTCGGCCGGGTGACTCCTGATCAGAAACGCAGGTTCGTCCGTGCGCTCAAGGCCGACGGGCACACCGTGGCCATGACCGGCGACGGCGTGAACGACGTGCTCGCGCTCAAGGAGGCCGACTGCTCCATCGCCATGGCCTCCGGCTCCGACGCTGCGAGCCAGGTGTCGCACATCGTGCTGCTTGAATCGAACTTCGCCGCCATGCCGTCGGTCGTGGCCGAGGGCAGGCGCGTGATAAACAACATCGAGCGCTCGGCGACGCTCTTCCTGGTGAAGAACGTCTTCTCCTTCGCGCTCGCTGTCATAACGCTTATATTCACGCTGCCTTATCCTGTTACCAGCGCACAGATGAGCCTGGTGTCCGCTCTGACCATCGGCATCCCGGGCTTTATATTGGCAATGGAGCCTAATACCTCGCTCATAAAGGGCAAATTCCTGTCAAACGTCATTTACCGGGCACTGCCCGCCGGGCTGACGGATCTCGTGCTCGTACTCGGGGCCATACTGTTCTGCCTCGTCTTCGAGGTGAGCGAGAGCATGATGGGCACCATCTGCACCGTCATCCTCTGCGTTGTGGGCCTCATGGTGGTTCACCGCACCTGCAGGCCCTATAATCTGCTGCGCAAGGCCATGATCATCGCCCTGGTCATCGGCTTCGGCGTCTGCGTGCTCGTACTTCCGGAGCTCTTTACCATATCCTCGCTAGACCTTCCTGCGGGCATGATATTGACCGTCTTCGTGCTGCTCTCATGGCCGGCGCTCATAGTCTTTTTCAAAGTCCAGGAGAAGCTGAAGCAGAGCCTCGATTCGCTCAGGTCGCCGGGACGACACGCTAGACCCAAGAAGGCAAGATGACGTCCTCTTCAGGCACCTTCGACCACGAGAATATCGGCACGAGCTCATAAGGCGTTATGGGCTCCGGCCTGTCCAGGAGCCCGGCGAGATACGCCAGGACTCCGCAGAGCGCCTCGGGAGCGTAGCGCTGCCGCAGCGTCTCCATGTTGAGGTCGCCCTCGCGCTTCGAGAGTTTGCGGCCCTCGGGCGAGACGAGCAGAGGGCAGTGGCAGTAGTCCGGCGCCTCACCGCCGAGGGTCTCGATCAGCCACTTCTGCCTCGGCGCGGAGGAAAGCAGGTCTCGCGCCCGCACCACCCGGGTCACAGACATCTCCATGTCGTCCACCGAGACGGCGAGCTGATAGGCGTAGACGCCGTCGGAGCGGCGGATGATGAAGTCTCCGCTCTCACGTGCGAGGTTTTCCCGGAACACTCCGTAATGCCCGTCGAAGACGGAGACCTCCGTGTCCGGAACGATGACTTTGGCGGCAGGGCTCCGGCGCATTTTCAGCTTTTCAGACTCGGTGTAGTACCTGCACTTGCAGCCGAGGGGCCGCTCCTCACCGGGATGCGGCGCACTGGCGGCTAGCCGCTCAGCCCTGGAGCACCAGCAGGGGTAGACGAGGCCCCGGGCCTCGAGCCTCGCATATGCGGCCTCGTAGCGCTCCGTGCGCAGACCCTGACGGCAGGAGCCGTCCTCCGGCCAGCCGAGTTCCCAGTCTAGGCCCAGCCAGCGCAGATCCTCAGCCATGAGACGGGCATACTCATCCCAGCTGCGCTCAGGGTCGAGATCCTCGAGCCTGAAGAGCATCTGACCGCCAAGGGAGCGGATATCCAGCCATGCCAGAAGTGACGAGAGCATATTCCCAAGGTGCAGCCGCCCGCTCGGGCTGGGAGCAAAGCGGCCTCGCGGCGTCTTTTCCATGTCGGCCTCCGAGTCGATAGTTTTTTGATATTCAAAGGATAGCATATTTTTGCCCTGATGGGAACAAGCTCCGTACGGGAATTTGGGGGAATCGGCCATTTTACGCAATACGTTCAAAACGGTGTGGGAGTTTCTGCGGACGCATAAATACTGGATGCTCGCACTGTACTTTCCAGTCTACTTGACGGCATTTTTCATCATAGAGGCACATACTCCGACCGAGGGCTACTGGGTAACGGATTCTGTCATCGACAGCTACATACCGTTTGTGCCCGGCTTTGCTGTTTTCTACATACTCTGGTATCCGCTCTTTGCAGCTGTTGGCCTGCCGGCTCTGATAAAGGACGGTGAGGCGTTCAAACGCTGGATGTATTATAATATGTTCACGCTAACGGCGACGCTGGTCTTCGACGTGCTCATCCCGAACGGGCAGAATTTGAGACCCGAGGGTGTGCAGGCCACGGACTTCGGAACCTGGATAATGACTATCATCTGGGCCGCAGACACGCCGACGAACGTCTTCCCAAGTATGCACGTGCTGGGCTGTATCGGCGATATCCTCTGTGCCTTGGACAGCCCGGCTTTCAAGAAGCCGTGGAAAATACTCATAACAGCCGCCTGCGTGCTCTGCATGGCCTCGACCGTGCTGGTGAAGCAGCACGCCTTTATAGACACCGTAGGCGCACTGCTGTTCGCGATCCCGGCCTTCTTCCTTTTCTACCGCAAACGGTTTTTGAAAAAACGCAGCTAATAAGAGGCTCGTCTTAAGAAGGCGAGCCTCTGAGCTTCCCTCCAAGCCTCGCAGAGTTTCGCGGCCGCAGCCGCGAAATAAAGTTTGATCATTTTCGGCGGCGGCGTGTACGTCGCCGAAAATACTTCTCGCGGAGCGCAGCGATATTTCTTTTGTCGAAGAAGGCAAAGCCTTCTTCGACAAGCTGAGAGGCTCGTCTTAAGAAGGCGAGCCTCTTTTCAGCGTTTTGCAGGTGTAGGCGATGACCACTGCCGAAAGGCCAAAGGTCAGCACGTCCGATACTGGCATGGAGAGCAGTATGCCGTCAAGACCGTAGAATGCAGGCAGCAGCAGCGCAAAGCCCACTCCGAACAGGATCTCCCTCACCATCGACAGCAGCGTCGAAACCAGCGCACGGCCCAACGATTGCAAATATATGAAGACCCCCTTGTTCACACAGGCAAGCATCGTCGTGGACAGATATATGCGAAAAGCCCGGAGCGCAAACTGCGTGTAGTGCTCGCTTTCATTTGCCGCGCCGAATATCGCTGTGAGCTGTCCCGGGAAGCATTCGACTATAAAGAGCGCCAGCGCACCGACACCTGCCTCCGCCGCGAGCAGCAGGCGGAACAGCTTCAGCGCCCGGTCGCTCCTCCCCGCGCCCACATTGTAGCCAACTATCGGTATGCAGCCCGCCGCAAGCCCTACCGCCGTCGATATGACGATCTGAAACACCTTCATCACGATGCCCTGCACCGCCATCGGTATCTGCGCATACTGCGCCTGCGAAAATACCGCGTCCATAGCCCCGTACTTCCTCAGCATATTGTTCACCGCCGCCATCGACGCAACAATGGAGATCTGCGACAGGAAACTGCATATGCCAAGCGGCAAAAACCGGCGCATCAGCCCCGCGTCAAGCACAAAGCTGCCGCGCCCCAGCCTCACCGCCTTCATCCGGCAGAGATACCAGACAGACAGCCCGGCCGTCAGCACCTGACCCAGCACCGTCGCCACAGCCGCACCCATCATGCCCCACCTGAAACCGAAAATGAACACCGGGTCAAGTATTATGTTAACCACCGCGCCGGACACAGTCGCTGCCATGGCAAAGCGCGGACTGCCATCCGAGCGTATGATGGGATTCATGGCCTGGCCGAACATATAAAACGGTATGCCGAGCGTTATCCAGAAGAAGTATTCTTTTGACAGACGGAAGGTCTCGTCGTTGACCCTGCCGCCGAACATCGTCAGTATGCCTTCGTCAAAGACGAGATAGCAGACCATGACAACGAGGCTCACAATGAGGCAGAGCAGCACCGAACAGCCGATGCCCCTGTGCGCATCCTTCTGCTCGCCGGCGCCGAGGCATATGCTCACAAAGGCGCAGCAGCCGTCGCCTATCATGACGGCGAGCGCCAGGGCCACTACGGTCAGAGGGTAGACAACGGTGTTCGCTGCATTGCCGTAGGAGCCGAGATAGGAGGCGTTAGCAATGAATATCTGGTCAACAATGTTGTAGAGCGAGGCGACGAGCAGCGATACTATGCAGGGCACGGCATACCTGCGCATGAGCGCACCGACAGGCTCCGTCTCAAGGAAGACGTTTGATTTTTCGTTCAAAATATCACCCCAAAACAGAAAAACAGCGGGCGGCCAACCGGATTTACGCAGTTACGCCACTCGCTGTATTTGTAATTATATACCCTTGTTTTCAGAGATGCAAAGGTGATTTTGAACAAAAAAGTGCCGAAATCTCGCGCCGATGATTTGTCAGTTCAGAGTCAGGTCTCCCTCGCGTATCCAGCCTATCTTCCTGAAGAACAGGCCGAAGGCCCAGCAGAGGACGGCGGGCAGAACGAAGCAGATGAGCACGAGGCCGAGCCAGTCCATGCCCGTGGGCACGATGGCCGTGGCGCCTTTTGCGAGCGCGACTTCGCTGGGCTCGAGCCAGCCGGTGATGACGCCGATGGGCCCGCAGAGGCCGCAGGTGCCCATGCCGGAGTTTATGGGCGCGCCGTTCATCTCGAGCTTGAAGACGCAGGTGGCGATGGGGCCGGTAATCATGGAGGTGATTATCGCCGGTAGCCAGATGCGAGGGTTTTTGACGATGTTGCCCATCTGGAGCATGGAGGTGCCGAGGCCCTGGCTGACGAGACCTCCCCAGCGGTTCTCGCGGAAGCTCATGACGGCGAAGCCGACCATGTTCGCGCAGCAGCCCGCGACCGCCGCGCC
>CABVBV010000004.1 GCA_902496595.1 uncultured Eubacteriales bacterium
ACACTGCGCTCCGCGAGAAGTATTTTCGGCGACGTACACGCCGCCGCCGAAAATGATCAAAATTTATTTCGCGGCTGCGGCCGCGAAACTCTGCGAGGCCTTCTCGAGAAACATACCCCGGTTTCAGCCAGAGCCGGGGTATATACTTGTGATGTAGGTTTACATAACACCTTTCCTGAGCTCGTCCAAGAAGGCTGCGCCGTATTTGGAAAATTTGTACGTTCCCACTCCGTTCACATCCATGAACTCAGCCTCGGTGATGGGGGCGCGTCGGGCCATATCCCGGAGCGTCGCGTCAGAAAAGACCATATATGGGGGCAGCCCGCTCTCCCTGGCGAGCCTGGTGCGGACTTGGCGGAGACGCTCGAAGAGCGCGTCCACGTCGTGAACCGGCTCAAAGTCGTATGAGCCGGGGGACGGAGACTTTGCCGCCCTGCCGGGGCGCCGCTTCGGTTCTGGTTTCGGTTTTTCTTCGGGCTGGAGGCGGACTAGCGCCTTGACCTTCTCTCCGTGGAACAAGACCCCGTCGGCCTTTGACGTGGCCTCGACGGCCCCGTGGCTGACGCTGCGGCTCAGATAGCCAAGCTCGATCAGCAGGTTTATATATTCGTTTATCTTGCGGAGCTTGGTGCCTTTCATCAGCCCATAGGTTGAGAGCCCGTCGAGCCCCAGCTCAGTCAGGCGCTTGTCCTTGCTGCCGCTGAGAACCTGGGCCAGCAGGGTGGAGCCGACATTGTAGCCAAGCATGGCCCGTATGCGGTATACGCAGGAGAGAACCATCTGCGTCTCTGTGGTGAGGTCGACTTCCACCCGTTCGGCGAGGCAGTTCCCGCAGTTTCCGCAGCTGCCCGGATGCTCCTGACCGAAATAGTCGAGGATGAAGCCTCGATAACAGTTGTGAGTGCCGCAGTAGTCGGTCATGTGCTTGAGTCTGAGCAGGTTCATCCTGTGAACTTCCTGCCGCTCTTCAGGGGTCAGACCGGCGCTCTCGTCGTTCTCGATAAGGAACCTGGCTGTCACGGCGTCGCCCGGGGAGTAGAGCAGGATGCAGTCGGAGGGGCTGCCGTCCCTCCCCGCACGGCCGGCCTCCTGATAATATGCCTCGAGGCTCTTGGGCATATTGTAGTGTATCACATAACCGACGTTCGACTTGTCGATGCCCATGCCGAAGGCGTTCGTTGCCACCATGACTCCAACCCTGTCGAACTGGAACGCCGCCTGATTCTCCCTGCGCTCATCGTCGGACATCCCGGCGTGGTAGCCCACAGCCGGGATTCCGGCTTTGCAGAGAGCCGAGCAGACCTGCCCAACGGCGGCTCTCGTGGAACAGTAGACTATCCCGGGCCTGCCGCGGCGTTTTTCGATGAGAGATATGAGCTCCCGGGCCTTGTCTTTGGGGCTTAGAACGTCGAAAAAGAGGTTTGGCCTGTCGAAGCCGGTGACTAAGACCCTGGGCTGCCTGAGACGCAGAAGGCGAACAATGTCGTCCCTGACCTCCGACGTGGCGGTGGCGGTGAAAGCCGCAACAACGGGCCGCTCCGGCAGGCTGTCGATGAAGTCGGATATGCCGAGGTAGCTGGGCCTGAAATCCTGACCCCATTGCGAGATGCAGTGCGCCTCGTCAACAGCAACGATCGGGATCCTGAGCCCGTTTATGAGGCCGTTGAAGCCGGGGGTCTCGAGCCGCTCGGGGGAAACATAGAGCAGCTTTGTCCTGCCGCTCCTGACCCTCAGCCTCACATCCCTGTATTCGTTAGTGCTGAGAGAGCTGTTGATGGCGTCGGCGGCGACGCCGGAATCCCTGAGCGACGCCACCTGATCGTTCATGAGCGAGACGAGAGGTGAAATGACGAGCGTCAAACCCGGCAGGGCGAGCGCGGGGATCTGAAAGCAGAGAGACTTGCCTCCACCGGTGGGCATGATTCCCAGACAGTCGCGGCCGTTGAGTATGGAGGATATCAGGAAAGTCTGCCCGTCCCTGAAATCGGAGTGCCCGAAGACGGAGCGGTTGATCTCAAAAATGTCCAAGCCGGTACCTCCAAAAAGGTTGTAACACAATTATACACCCGGCTCACAAAACGTCAACGCTCTAAACATCCTCTCCCAAAGCCTCCCGCAGCTTTTCCAGCGCCTTTTTCTCAATGCGGGATACATAGGA
This sequence comes from uncultured Eubacteriales bacterium, assembly GCA_902496595.1. GTDB lineage: Bacteria > Bacillota > Clostridia > Oscillospirales > Oscillospiraceae > Scatomorpha. The sequence goes on from CABVBV010000004.1 coordinate 2,159, forward strand.
GCGCGAGATGCCGCAGAGCGCGGCGGTTTCACGTTGCGTCAGCGGTTTGTCGGAGTCGAGTCCGTAGCGCAGCCGGATTATTTCCGCCTCGCGCTCGGTCAGTACGCCGTCCACAAGCTCGCGCAGTCTGAGGCAGGTCTCGCTGTCGCCTATGCGCTCGGCCATGTCGTCTTCCTGTGAGATGATGTCCATGAGCGAGAGCGTGTTGCCGTCCCCGTCCACGTCTATCGACTCCGAAAGCGACACATCCCCCGCCGACTTCCTCTGGGCTCGGAAATACATCAGTATCTCGTTCTCACAGCAGCGCGACGCATACGTGGCCAGCCGGACGCCTTTCTCCGGCCGGTAGGTGTTGATGCCCTTTATGAGCCCGATCGTGCCGATGGAGATGAGGTCATCGGCATCGTCGGCCTGGGTGTAGTATTTCTTGATGATGTGAGCCACGAGGCGGAGATTGTGCTCTATGAGCACGTTCCGGGCCTCGATATCGCCATCGAGCCAGAGCTCCACATATTTGCGTTCCTCTGCGGCGGAGAGAGGCCTTGGGAAAGAGCCGGACGAGGGCCCCAGCCTCAGCATCAGAAACGCGCTCGAAAGCAGCGCCATGAAAGCCCCAGTAAGCAAATTGAGCACCACCTTATCAATGATGCTACATTCTATTCACCCACCGCAAGTACACTTTCGACTTTTGTCGCGGCCAAGCACAGTTTCGACGCATATTATCATGCGGATTAAGGGAACAGCCGACCGACGATGACAATGAGGTTATTCTCTGTGTGGCTCATGATATCGCCGAGCCCGAAGCAGGAGGGATCATTGGCGATGACCACGTTGACCTGCTTGTTTTTTATGTCGGTTACCATCCGTTTTACGCCTGATACAAACTTCGTTGGTTCGCTTATCATGTGCATACAGGGTTGGGAGAGCGGTAGTTGCGGGCACATCGGCTGCGGTAAGGTTCAGCAAAGACTACATACAGTAATACCAACACAAGTTGAACGGGATCATGAAGTGAAGACTGCCCTAGAGAATCTCACGAATAGTTTGCCGGACAGCTCCACTCAAACTCAACGTTACGTTCGCCTGGCTGAGATTGCGTTGGAGTTTCAAGTGCACATTTTCACACTACGGTTTCTTTGCCGTAAAAGATGTGGCGTTCGAGGTGTGTTTGGGCTATAATATCAAAAAGATGACCAAGGAGGAGAAATATGCTTAGCGGAACAATGAACCACGGCTTTGCCGTTTTGCACACGCAACTGCTGCCGGAGCTCAGTGCGGTCATGCATCACCTGCGCCACGAGCGCACGGGGCTGGAACTGGTCTGGCTCGAGCGGGATGAGGTGAACCGCACTTTCGGCATCGCCTTCCCGACACTGCCGGAGGACGACACGGGCGTCTTCCACATCCTCGAGCACTCCGTACTCTGCGGTTCGGAGCGCTACCCAGTCAGGGAGCCCTTCGTGGAGCTCATGAAGACCTCCATGAACACATTCCTGAACGCCATGACCTTCCCGGACAAGACATATTACCCCATCTCCAGTCGCAATCCCAAGGACTTTCTGAACCTCATGCGCGTCTACCTCGACGCGGTCTTCCGCCCGCTCATCTACAGCCGGCCCGAGATCTTCCGCCAGGAGGGCTGGCACTACGAGCTCGATGCCGAGGGCAGGCCGAGCCGCAAGGGCGTGGTCTACAATGAGATGCGTGGCGCCTTTGCGAACGCGGACGAGCTGGAGGAGAACGCCCTTATGTATGCGCTCTACCCGGATACACCCTACCGTTTTGTTTCAGGCGGCGACCCGGAGCACATCCCGGAGCTGACATATGAGAAATTCCTGGACTTCCACCGACGCTTCTATTCGCCGTCGAATGCCTACGTCTACCTCGACGGCGATGTGGACATTGATACCGTGCTCGGCATCTTGGATGGGGAATACCTCGCTGCAGCCGAGCCGGGGGAGCGCCTGCCTGTACCGGAACTGCAAAAGCCAGTTCGTGCTCCGGAGCAGCGCGTGGTATATGAGCTGCCTGCGGAGGAGGACGAGGGCGGGCGTTTCCGTCTCGCCTGGGGCCGCGTCGCCGGGGAGATAACGGATCGCGAGCGCATGACGGCGATGCAGCTGCTCTGCACCGTCCTGTGCGGCAGCAATCAGGCTGTGCTCACGCGTGAGCTGCTCGCTTCGGGCTTGGGCGAAGCGGTAAGCATGATGCTTTGGGACGGCTGCGCCCAGCCCTTTATAAAGCTCGAGATCCGCGACCTCAGCGAGGACGAGCTTGTCGCCGCTGGGGAGAAGCTGCGTACAGTGCTCTCCCGACTGGCAGAAGACGGGATCGATCGGAGCGAGTTGGAGGCCGCGATGGCGAACTTGGAGTTTCAGATGCGCGAGCGAGACTATGGATACTACCCCCAAGGCCTCGGCATAAGTTTCAGTGTGCTCGACAGCTGGCTGCGCGGAGGCAAGCCCGAAGCGATGGTGGAGATCGGCGACCTATTTGACCGCCTGAGAATCAGGATGAAGGATGGCTATTTTGAAGAACTAATACGCGAAGTGCTGCTTGAGAACCCCCACGGTTGTGAGGTCGTCATGATACCATCTCACACAGTTGGGGAGGAACGCCGCGAGCGCGACAAAAAAAGGCTTGAGGCAACAGCCGATGTTTGGAGCAGCGAGGAGCGTGCGCTCATCGCAAGGCAGCAGGCCGAGCTGGAAGCCTGGCAAGCGGGATCGGACAGCCCGGAGGCACTTTCGACTCTGCCTCGACTCAAACTTGATGATATCAGTCCCGAGCCGGAGGAGTATCCTACGCAGGAGGACAGTGTCTGCGGCGTGCCGCTCCTGCGCCACGAACTGCCCGCGTCCGGCATAAGCTATGTTTCCCTCTATTTCGATATCACGGGCCTCGGAGGGGAAGAGACGGCGGCGGTGAGCTTTCTCGGAGAGCTACTGGGGAAAGTGGACACTGTTGAGCACAGGGCTCAGGAACTCAGCAGCCTTATCCGGTTGCACTGCGGCAGCCTCAGTTTCTCCGTGAATGTGTATGAGCGCGGTTCGCGTGACTATTGCGCCAAACTGACCGCCAGGGTCAGCGCCCTGGAGAGCAGTATGGACAAGGCGCTCGGCCTTCTTTCCGATATATTGACAGGCAGCCGCCTTGACTCGAAAAAAGAGATAACGGATATCTTGCGCCAGCGCCGCACAGCCATGCAGCAGCAGCTCGTGAACAACGGCCATGCCTCCGCCATCGGGCGTGCGGCCTCCCAGCTTACAGCGGGAGCCGCCGCGAACGAGTGGGCCAACGGCTACGACAGCTACTGCTGGCTGAAGCGCCGGGCCGCGGAGACTGACTTCACCTCGCTGTCTGAAATGCTATCCACCATAGCCGGGCGCATCATCTGCCGCCGTGGGTCAACAGTCAGCGTGACGGGCCGCCGCAGTGCTGTGGTGGATGATGCCGTGGCCGCGCTTGTCGCTTCCCTGCCCGAGGGTGAGGGAATTACCGGAGAGGGCATCGCCCCACGCGGCTTGCGCCGGGAGGGCATAGAGATACCCTCTGATGTAGGCTACGCCGCCTTGGGTGGCCTCGGCGGGGTGCTTGACGGGCGCTGGCAGCTGGCAGGACGCGTAGTTTCCCTCGAATACCTTTGGAACGCCGTCCGGGTGCAGGGCGGGGCTTATGGCACCGGCATGGTGACCCGCGAGAGCGGCTTTGACGGATGCTACTCCTACCGCGACCCGAGCGCCGCCGCAACGCTCCGTACCTACGCCGGTGTGCCGAGATTCCTACGCAGCTTCGCCACGGACGGCCCTGAGCTCGACGGACTCATAACCGGAGCCATCGCAGCGGGGGAGCCGCTGCTGACTCCTCGCACCAAGGGCGAGGAGGCCGACGACCTCTATTTCCGAGGTATCACCTATGATATGCGCCGCTCCAGGCGTATTCAGCTGCTGGGCGGCAACTGCGCCGACCTCGCTGCGGTAGCGGAACGATTGGAGCAGGTGTTTGAAAAGCCCGCCGTCTGCGTTCTTGCGCCACGTGCGGAGCTCGAGCGTTGTTCCCTTGATGAGCAGTACAGTCTATAAACTGAGCCAGTACCAGTCCTCCCCCGAAATCGGGGGAGTTTTTATACCCGTATTTGGTATATGAAGATTCACTCTTGCTGCATATCCTGCGTACTGCCATTGTACCCGACGTTATAGATGTTTAAGGGACACATACGACCCTAAACGCTATAAAACGGCAAAAATGCTGATATAACGACGTATACTTTAGCAATTTAACAGCACACCGACAAAAATTAATGTGAGAAATTTGGCGTAAATTGTAGTATGTCATCATTGACAATGACTGCGAATTGTTGTAGCATTTTATTCATCAAAATATATAGGGAACAGGGGTATTGCTAGGAACGGGCCTGAACGCCGCTGTAAGGGGCGGCGTCTGGATATAGACCTTTGAAGGGGGAGAAAAGATGAGAGACTGGATCAAAAAGACATTGGCCCTGGCGCTGTGTCTTACCATGGTGTTCTCGTTGGCCGCCTGTGGCGGCACGGACGCACCTGTGGAGACAACGCCCGCGCCGAGCGAGGAGACACCCGCTGAAGGCGGGATCCTAGAGAACGACGAGGACATATATATGGCCGCGATGAGCGAGTTTTACGACGCCTACATGGCCGCCTTCGAGGCCGAGACGCTCAGCGAGCGCTGGGCGCAGATGGCCGTTTCAGAGGCCAAGTTCCTCGAGAGCGGCGTTGCCACGCCCATGTACACCGCGGGCGGCTGCTACGCCATGAGCCGCGTTCCTTTCCGTGCGGGCGGCTACGCTTCATGGCTGGGAGACCGGGTGTATTTCGACCAGATGGTGATAACGAACGAGATAATCACCACCGAGGACTATGAGCACCTCGTCGAGATGTGGTACGAGCTCACCGGCACAGGCACCTACACCCAGAGCGCTGTTGACTACCTGACCGAGAAGGGCTACACCTTCACCGATACCGCCACTACCACCTTCGACCGTGTCGGCACCACCTGGGACTTCCTGAGCGACGGGGATTTCCACGACGACGCGAGCTTTGTGGACTATCTCTACCAGTACGACAGCGAGGGTGTGCTCCAGCCGCATCTTGCCACGAGCTACGACGTCAGCGAGGACGGTCTGACCTATACCTTCTATATCCGCGAGGGCGTGACCTGGGTGGACAGCCAGGGCCGTCAAGTCGCTGAACTTACCGCAGACGACTGGGTCGCGGGCCTGCAGCACGTGGCTGATGCCGGCGGCAGCGCGATAAATATGCTCCTCGGCGTACTAGAGGGGATCGATGCCTACGTTTACGGTGAGACGACGGATTTTTCCACAGTCGGTGTCAAAGCAGTTGACGACCACACACTCCAGTACACCCTCACCGAGGAGTGCCCGTACTTCATGACCATGATAGCCGACGCCTGCTTCACTCCCATGAGCCGCAACTACTATCTGAGCCAGGGTGGTGTGTTCGGCATAGCCGAATACGATGAGGCGATAGCAGGTAGCACTTATATGTATGGCACGAACCAGGATCACATCGCCTACTGCGGGCCGTACCTGTGCACCAACGTCACGGATAAAAACTCGATCAACTACATAGCTAATGAGAGCTACTGGAACGCCGAAAACGTCAGGATAAAGGCCGTGAACTTTATTTACGACGACGGCAGCGACGTCACCCGCGAGTATAACGACTTCACCGTGAACGGCGTCGGCACGACCATGGTGCTCGACACTGCCCAGCTCGAGATAGCGAAGAAGGACGGAAACTTCGACAAGTACGTCCACGTAGCGCCTAACGTCACGAATATTTTCCTAATGTGGTTCAACGAGAACCGTCAGGTCTACGCCAATGTTCCGGACGGCGCCTGTGTGTCGCAGAAGACCGAGGAGCAGAAAGAGGTCAGCCGTGCGGCTCTGCAGAACCAGCACTTCCGACTGGCTCTGGGTTATTCCATCGACCGCGCCAGCTACATCTCTCAGAGCTTGGGTGAGGATCTCAAATACGTCTGCCTGCGCAACAGCTATGTCCCCGGCGACTTCGTCAGCCTGGAGGAGGACGTCACTATTGATATTAACGGTACTCCGACCACCTTCGAGGCGGGTACCTTCTACGGCGAGATAGTCCAAGCCCAGGTCACGGCCGACGGCTATCCCTTCAAAGTTTGGGACGAGGAGAACCACTCCAGCGACGGCTTTGACGGCTGGTACAATGTGGAGCACGCAATTAGCGAGCTGGAGCTTGCCATTGCCGACCTCGCGGCCATGGGCTATGAGATAAGCGCCGAGAATCCGGTCGTACTAGACTACCCATACAGCGCCTATAACGAGACCGCGACCAATCAGGCGGTCGTACTTAAGACCTGCATCGAGGAGGCTCTGGACGGTATGGTGGAGCTATCCCTCATCGAGTGCCAGGATGCCACTGAGAACCTGAACGCCTGGTTCAACACCAACTCCGGCGCCGAGTACAACTATGACCTCGGTGGACTGGGCGGCATCGGAGCCGATTTTGGCGATCCCGAGACCTACCTTGACGGCCTGCTGCCCTACGGCGACGGCTTCGCCATCCGGAAAATGGGCATCTGGTAATACCACCACAAGAGCAAGAGAAGCAATCCAGGCGGGGCGGATGGCGAACGCCATCCGCCTCTCCCCATTAAAGGGAGTGCGCTTATGGTAAAGTATTTTTTCAGACGGTTTTTCCGTGGCTGTATCTCAGTCGTTATAGCCATCGCACTGATAATGATGATGGTGTTCTCCTGGCTGGATGACACGCTTATCTTTGCGGAGGACGAGCAGTACGTGAAGCTGAGCAACAACCAGAGGACGCTTTATATGTACCAGAAGTGGGAGGAGTACGACTATCTCGACTACATCCAATATACCGATTGGCTCAACCAGCTCGTCGCGAGCGGTGAGCTCAACGAGGAGGAGCGTGCCGACGCGGCCGCCATAGGGCGCACTCCGGAGCGTGACGGCGACAAGGCCGCCGCCTATATCTCACGTTTCACGGAGGAGTACGAGGCCAAAGGTTACACTGTCGTCCGCCTGGATGCGGTCATGGCAACGCCGAACCGCGTGGCGACCGGCGGCACTGCCAGTCTTTTTGCCTACCAGAACACTCCGCTTGTGATCCGCCTGTGGAATTTCTTCACGGGAATATTCGACTTTGACAATATCAACTACGTCGAAGAGGACATAGAGGACAGGGGCCTCAGCTTCACGCTCTATGACCCGGCCTACGGTGGGGAGAAGTTTTCCCCGGCAATAATGGGCAACGGTACTTTCCATAAGTATCTGCTCTACTTCGACAACCGTTTTCCGTATATACATCAAAACTTCCTGACCATGCGCCTCGGCACGAGCTACAGCGTCAACAAGGGCGTGGACGCATTTGAAACAATGATCCAGCCGCAGGGCAACTACGTTCGCTCCACTACCTATTATCCCACAGGAGCCGTCCAGAACAGTGCGGACGACCTGCACTCCGCAACGTATCTGGCAGGCTCAAGGGAGCTGAATCAGGTCTACGCTGAGCTTTACAACGACGACTACACCAATGTCTCCCTGGTGAAAGACAGCGGCTCGCGCATCTACTACTCATTCATAGTCAGCATAATTGCTTCGGCACTGGCCTATATGCTGGGTCTGCCTTTGGGTATACTTATGGCGAAGAAAAAGGATACCTGGGTGGACAGCCTGGGCAACGCCTACGTCGTACTCATCATGGCTGTTCCGGGCCTGGCATATATGCTCATGCTCAAAGCCGTGGGCAACAAGATGGGCCTGCCGACGACCTTTTCGCTGGACGATCCGACCTGGCTCATGTATATCATGCCGATAGCATCCTCGGCCATCAGCGCAATAGCGGGCGAGATGCGCTGGATGCGGCGATATATGGTGGATCAAATGAACTCCGATTACGTTAAGTTCGCACGTAGCGAGGGCCTGAGCGAGAGGGAGATATTCACAAAGCACATCTTCAAGAACGCGGCCATACCGATAGTCCACGGCATACCCGGCTCAATAACCGGGGCACTCTCCGGGGCCATCATCATGGAGCAGGTCTACCTCATACCCGGCGTCGGCGGTTTGCTGGTGCAGGCCATAGGGGCCTACGACAACGCCGTCATCGTCGGCGTGGCGCTATTCTACGGAGTGCTGTTCATAATCTCCGCCATCATGGGCGACATACTCATGGCGGTCATGGATCCGCGTATCTCCTACACTTCTAAAGCGAGGTGATCTTAGATGGCAGTAGCAACGCAAGAAGACTTCGTGCGCCTTGACGACACGGGCTTTACAGACGATGAGCTTTTTGAACGCGTTACGCAGGACATGGCTGCGGTGGAGAAGATAACCGCGCCGCGGTACTCCTACTGGCATAGCGTGTTCAGGGTATTCTTCCGCAAAAAGACCAATATCATCATTCTTGTGATGTTTGCCGTCATCATAGCCTTCACCTATGTGTATCCTGCCGTCATGGGTTATGATCGCTACGGCAACATCATGGACTCCGCAGCAAAGCACCTGTCGCCCTCCGAGGCCATAGAGAAGTTCGGCCTGTCCATCAGGTGGATATTCGGTACCGGCGCCTCCGGGCAGTCCACATTCGATTCTATGTGGTATGGTGCGAGGATAAGCCTCTCGCTGGCATTCCTCTGCACAATCATAAACTTTTCCATCGGCATCGTCGTAGGCGCAATTTGGGGCTTTTCCAAGAAGGTCGACCTCGTCATGAACGAGGTGCGCAACGTGGTCAGCAACGTGCCCGGCACGCTCATCATCTCCGTCTGGGTGCTGGTGTTCTCACCCAGCTTCGGCACGCTTCTTTTCGCCATGTGTGTTACTGGCTGGATAGGCATAGCCTATGGTCTGCGTACGCAGGTCATCATCATCCGGGATCGCGAGTACAACCTTGCTTCCCGCTGCCTCGGTTCCTCCACGGCGCGGATAGCGATAAAGAACATCCTGCCATTCATGATAAGCTTCATCGTCACCGTCATGGCCCAGCAGATACCGGCCTATATAGCCAGCGAGGCCTTCCTGAGCTACATCGGCCTAGGCATAGCGGACACTACCCTGGGCAAGATACTCTTCAACTCACAGAGCGCCATGGTGACGCCGGGCTGGGAGTGGGAGTTCTGGTGCCCCGTCATGCTCAGCGCCTTCATCTCCGTCGTGCTCTTCCTCATCGGCCAGAACCTCGGCGATGCTGCCGACCCGAGAACGCATATGTGACGGGAGGGGGCAGAAGTCATGGAAGACAAAAAGGTGCTGCTGTCAATTAAGGATCTATGGGTCAAGTTCCGCGTCCGCGGCCGGGTGCTGACAGCCATCAGGAATGTGTCGCTGGATATCTACGAGAACGAATCCATAGCCATCGTCGGCGAATCCGGTTGCGGCAAAAGCGTACTCACCAAGACATTTGCCGGTATGCTGGATAATAACGGCTTCATCGACGGCGGTGATATCATATTCAGCGACGAGACGCTCACGGACGTGAGTTTCAATGTCGGCCCGGGAGCCATTGCCAAGGCCGAGGCGAAGCTGAACGAGTATTCCAAGCTGGAGCTCGGCGCACGCACTTATCTGGAAATGAGCACACTGGAGCAAGACAGGCGGGAGCGTCTCACCTTGAGTTCTGAGGAGGCAGAGGCCTTTGACAAGCAGGAGAAGGAGCTGAAGTTCCAGCGCACACAGCTGCAAAACCACAAGCAGACCCTCGACCGTTCCAAAGAGAAGACCGAGATAAAGGAGGCGGCACGCAAGATAGCAGAGCTCGATGGCAAGCTGAATGAGCTCGAGCGCAGCCGTAAAGCCACCATGCGCGAGCACAGCGCCAAAACCAAGGCTGATGCCGCCTACAACGCAGAGTTTGAAAGCCGAATGTCCGCACTCAGAGAGCGCTACGCCCGCGAGTGCTCAGGCGAGATAAGCGCCGCACAGCGAAAGCGGAACGTTGTCCTTGCCAAGGAGGTCTGCCTTTCACTGGGCCGCTACCCGCTCAAGGGCCGCCGCAAGCTCGAGGCAAAACTCTATGACGCGATAAAGCAGGCCATGACCACAGGCGCGGATCTCTCAGATGATACGCAGCTGAACGGCATCTTTGAAAACGCTGTCTTCCGTGTGAAATACATAGGCGAGGAGAGTGGTAGACTGCACGGCTCACTGGTGCTGAACTTGGCACGCACCGACTGCGTTGTGGACTGGACGAAAATTCGCGGTCAGAGGATAGCTACCATCTTTCAGGATCCGATGACGAGCCTGAATCCAATCATGACCATCGGCAGCCAGATAAGTTCGGTTATAATGAAGCACCAGAACGTATCGGAGATAGAGGCGCGCAAGCGCGCCATCCTGCTCATGAAGAAGGTCGGCATCCCAAACGCGGAAAACCGCTTCGACGACTATCCTTTCCAGTACTCCGGCGGTATGCGACAGCGCATAGTCATCGCTATTGCCCTGTCCTGCCAGCCTAAGATACTCATCTGCGACGAGCCGACCACGGCGCTGGACGTGACCATCCAGGCGCAGATAATAAAGCTCATCAAGGATCTGCAGAAAGAGTTCGGCTATACCATAGTGTTTATCACGCACGACCTCGGTGTTGTGGCGAATGTTGCCGACCGCGTTGCCGTGCTCTACGCCGGGCAGATAGTCGAGCTCGGCACGGTGGAGGAGGTCTTTTACGACCCGCGCCACCCTTACACCTGGGCGCTTTTGAGCTCCCTGCCCCAGCTCATGGACAGGGGAACGAAGCTCTATTCCATCGCCGGCACGCCGCCGAGCCTCTATAACGAGATCGTGGGCGACGCCTTCGCACCGCGCAATCCATACTGTTTGCGAGTGGACACCCTGCGCGAGCCGCCGATGTTCAAGGTCTCAGATACGCATTACGCCAAGACCTGGCTGCTCGACCAGCGTGCTCCGAAGGTTGAAAAGCCGGAGATGATACAGGACATACACGGCACCCTTATGAAAGTCTTCAATATATAGGAGGTGGTCACGCATGGCTAGAGAGAAACATACCGCGATCCTGGACGCCAGCGCGGATCATTTCCCCGAGCACGGCCCCGCGGACAAAAGCGGTAGGGAAGTGTTGCTCTCGCTCCGGCACGTGGACATTAACTTCGGCAAGGGCGAGAACCGTGTCCGCGCCGTGCAGGACGTGAGCTTCGACATCTACAAGGGCGAGACCTTTTCACTCGTGGGCGAGTCCGGTTCCGGCAAGACGACAATAGGCCGCGCCGTCATACGTGCCAACAGCTGCTCGAACGGCGAGATACTCTACAAGGGCGTCAGGATATCAGGGAAAATACCCCACAGCCTGGATCGCGAGATCATACGCAACATCCAGATGGTGTTTCAGGATCCAGCCGCTTCTCTAAACGAGCGTGCAACAGTGGACTACATTATTTCCGAGGGCCTCTACAACTTCCACCTATATGAGAGTGAGGCCGACCGTGTGCGAAAGGTGGAAAATATCATCGAGGCCGTCGGTCTGCTGCCGGAGCACTTGACTCGCTATCCGCATGAGTTCTCGGGCGGCCAGCGCCAGCGCGTGGGCCTGGCCAGAGCCATGGTCATGGAGCCGGAATTTGTTGTCGCCGACGAGCCGATCTCTGCGCTGGACGTGTCCATCCGTGCGCAGATCCTGAACCTCATGAACAAATTCCAGGCCGAGCAGGGCACGACCTATATGTTCATTGCGCACGACCTCTCCATTGTCAGGTACATCTCCGACCGAATAGGCGTCATATACAAGGGCAGAATTGTCGAGATAGCCTCATCGGAGGAGCTGTTCAATTATCCGTTGCACCCATATACGAGGTCGCTCATCTCAGCTATTCCGTTGCCTGACCCGCAGCTTGAAAAACACAAGGTGCTGTATACCTACGACCCGTCCATGCATGATTACACTGACGAGTCGCAGCCGGAGCTGGTGGACATAGGTCACGATCATTTCGTCTACGGCAGCCAGAAGGAGATAGCCGAGTACCGCGCCTTGCGCGAGCGCGGAGAGCCGCTGAAGACCCTCTCCATCGTTGGGGTCAACACCGAGGCCCCGACCGAGGACACGGACTCTGAGCCGACCGCAAGTGAAGTCATCCTCGACCGCCCGGTGCACGACACAGGCAGCGCATGGTACGCGATACTATCCTTTTTTCTGCCCATCCTGGGCCTCATCGCGGCCTTCGTGTTCCGGCGGAACAACTATATTCGCAACTACAAGGCCTGCCGTAAGGGCGTCATCGCCTTCGCCGCCACTCTGGGCGTCTGTGTGGCCCTGCTGCTGCTTTTCATCCTAATAGCCGTCTTGTAGCCGATGAGAAGAAAGTCTATACACAATGACAGGCCCATCGTCCAAAAGAGCATAAAAATAGAGCTTCCCGAGGGCAAACTCGGCCTGCGCCTGGCGCTGGTCATAGTCCTTATTGCCCTGGCCGTGGGCTCCTTCGCCCTGGGCATAAACTCCGTTTTCAGTACGGAGCCGGGCCTTGCTGAGATAAGCGCCCTCAGCGGCGAGATGAACGCCGCGTCAAACTTCACCTTCTATTACTACCTCGGCTACAGCGAAACGGATGCCACGGACGAGCGGCGTGCCCTGCGCAGCCTCTACACCGAGGCCGCGACGGATGCCCTGACGCTCTTTTCCGCGGAGATAGAGTCCGGAGAAGGCGGCCTCTATTACCTCAGCCACCACCCAAACGAGGAGGTCTTGGTGGATGCCGCGCTCTACTCCGCCCTGGCGACGCTGGAAGAGAGTGGTACACGATATCACTACCTCGCCCCGCTCTATGAGCAGTACCGTGCGCTCGCAAGTTCAGGAAGCGACGCCGAGGCAGCGCAGTACGACCCAAGGCTCGACGCCGCACAGGAAGAGTTCGTCGCCCGGATTGCCGCCTTCGCCGCAGACGAGGATTCTGTGAGTCTGGAGCTGCTTGGCGAGAGCCGCGTGAAGCTAAAGGTCTCGGAGGCATACCTTGCATTCACTAAGGAAAACGGCATAGAAGCCTTTCTCAGCCTGGGCTGGATGGAAAACGCCTTTGTCGCGGACTATTTGGCAGGGGTATTGGCCGGGGCGGGCTATACTCGTGGAGCACTCATAAGCGAGGACGGCTTCATGCGCTGCCTGGACACTGAGACGGGCACGGAGTATACCTTTGACTTCACCCACAGGGAAGGGAACACCGTATCGAGCCTCGCGCAGCTGCATTTTTCCGGCAACGTCAGCCTCGCCTGCCTACGGGACTATCCCACTGCGGTCAGCGGAGCTGAGGGTTATTACCAATACTCGGACGGTTCCATGCGTTCACCCTACCTGGACACAGCAGACGGGCTCGATCGCTGCTGTGCGCCGGAGCTGTGTGCATACTCCTTCGACACCGGTTGCGCCGACCTGGCGCTTGCGCTCGCGCCGGTGTTCATCTCGGACACCCTCGACATTGGAGCGCTGGAAACGCTTGAAATAGCTGGCATTTCGGTGTATTATACGAGCAACGGCGTACTTTGTACGACCGCGGACGCATGAGTGGCGCACACGGTGTACAATACGCTAAATTGTCAAAATGGGTATTGACATCATACCCATCGGGGGTATACTATAATTGCCCCTGATGGGTATCTGTGTGGAAGGAGCTTATCATGGGAGAAACAAGAAAATGTTGTTGCCAGCGGACAAAGGAGAGGACGCCTGAGGAGTACAAGAAGCTGATACACCGGCTCAACCGCATTGAGGGCCAGGTGCGCGGGATACGCGGGATGGTGGAAAAGGGGGTATACTGCCCCGACATCCTTGTGCAGTCCGCGGCGGTGACAGCGGCGATGAACGCTTTCAACCGTGAGCTTCTTAGCGACCACATCCGTACTTGCGTCGTCGATGATATCCGCGAGGGTAACGACGAGACCATCGACGAACTGCTCAAAACGATGCAGAAGTTGATGAGGTGATCGTTTATTAGGGAGGGAAAGGTATCGTATGAAGCAGTATACTGTAACAGGTATGAGCTGCGCGGCCTGCAGTGCGAGGGTCGAAAAGGCCGTGAACGCCGTTCCAGGCGTCACGAGCTGCTCGGTCAGCCTGCTGACAAATTCAATGGGCGTTGAGGGCACGGCCTCCAGCGCGGACATTATCAAGGCTGTTGTGGACGCGGGCTACGGCGCGAGCGAGAAGGGCACGGGAACTGAAAAGAAGAGCGCTTCCAGTTCCATTGCCGAGGCCGAAGCCGCTCTGGAGGATAATGAGACACCGGTGCTGAAGCGTCGCCTCATCTCGTCCGTCGGCTTCCTCATAGTGCTCATGTATTTCTCCATGGGCGCGATGATGTGGGGCTGGCCGCTGCCGGAGTTCCTGGCCACGAACTACATGGCTCAGGCGCTCATCCAGCTCTATTTGACTGTTATAGTCATGATCATCAACAAGAAGTTCTTCATCTCCGGCTTCAAGAGTCTCGCGCACAGGGCGCCGAATATGGACACCCTGGTCGCCCTCGGCTCCTCCGCCGCATTTGTGTGGAGCTCCTATGCGCTCTTTGAGATGACGACTTACAGCGACCCGATGGATCAGATGCACGTCATGCACACTGAGTTCTATTTCGAGGCCGCGGCAATGATACTGACCCTCATCACCGTGGGCAAGATGCTCGAAGCCCGCAGCAAAGGCAAAACCACGGATGCGCTCAAGAGCCTCATGAAGCTCGCGCCCAAGACCGCCACGGTCGTTCGGGGCGGGCAGGAAGTCACGGTCGGCGTCGACGAGGTCGAAAAGGGCGAAATCTTCGTCGTCCGTCCGGGCGAGAACATCCCGGTCGACGGCGTGGTGCTCGAAGGCCACAGCGCCGTGAACGAGAGCGCCCTGACCGGTGAGAGCATCCCGGTCGACAAGGCCGAGGGCGACACTGTCTCCGCCGCCACTCTCAATCAGAGTGGCTTCATAAAGTGCCGAGCGACCCGCGTCGGCGAGGACACGACCCTCAGCCAGATAATCCAGATGGTCTCCGACGCCGCCGCGACGAAGGCTCCCATCGCCAAGGTTGCGGACAAGGTCTCCGGCATTTTCGTCCCAACCGTCATAACTATTGCCATCATTACCACCATCGTGTGGCTGCTCATAGGCCAGAGCTTCGGCTACTCCCTGGCCCGCGGCATCTCCGTCCTTGTCATCAGCTGCCCCTGCGCGCTCGGCCTCGCGACGCCCGTCGCCATCATGGTCGGCAACGGCATGGGCGCGAAAAACGGCATCCTTTTCAAGACCGCCGCTTCCCTAGAGGAAGCCGGCAAAATGGATATCGTAGCCCTCGACAAGACCGGAACCATCACCTCCGGCGAGCCGAAGGTCACGGATATCATCCCCGCAAAGGGCGTCGGCGAGGACGAACTGATGAACCTCGCGCTTGCGCTCGAGCAGAAGAGCGAGCACCCGCTGGCCCGCGCCATCATGCAGCGCGGCGAGGAGCTGGGCATGAAGCCGGACGAGGTCAGCTCCTTCGAGGCCCTGCCGGGCAATGGCGTCATTGCCAGCATGAACGGTAAGGAGCTTGCAACCGGCAACCACAAGTTCATCGTCACCAAGGCCACCGTTACAGATGATATGCGTGAGAAGGCAGAGCAGCTCGCCGAGCAGGGCAAGACCCCGTTGTATTTCGCAGAGGACGGCAAGCTCGCCGGCATCATCGCCGTGGCGGACGTCATCAAGGAGGACAGCCCGCGTGCGGTGCAGGAGCTGCAGAACATGGGTATCCGCGTCGTCATGCTCACCGGCGACAATGAGCGTACCGCGAAGGCCATCGGCGCCCAGGCGGGCGTGGACGAGGTCATAGCAGGTGTCCTGCCCGACGGCAAGGAGAGCGTCATCCGCAAGCTCATGAAGCAAGGCAAGGTAGCCATGGTCGGCGACGGCATCAACGATGCTCCGGCCCTTACGCGTGCAGATATAGGTATCGCCATAGGAGCGGGAACCGACGTCGCCATCGACGCTGCGGACGTCGTGCTCATGAAGAGCCAGCTCTCGGACGTCCCCGCCGCCATCCGTATGTCCCGCGCCACGCTGCGGAACATACACGAAAATCTGTTCTGGGCCTTCTTCTACAACACCATCGGCATCCCCATAGCCGCCGGTTGCTTCGTATGGGCGGGCCTGACGCTCAACCCGATGCTGGGCGCCGCCGCGATGAGCCTCAGCTCTTTCTGCGTCGTGTCGAATGCCCTGAGGCTGAATCTGTTCAAGATGTACAACGCGAGCAAGGATAAGCCCCGCAAGCACAAGGCCGTTCCCTCGGCTGCCGCAGAGGAGGACGAGGAGCTTATAGATGTCGCCATGCGCATAGACGGCATGATGTGCGGACACTGCGAGAAGGCCGTCACGGACGCGCTCTCCGCCGTCGAGGGCGTGGAGGACGTCAGCGCCAGCGCCGAGAAGGGCGTTGCCAAGTTTAAGATCCACCCCGACACCAGTGAACAGGCTCTCAAGGACGCCGTCGCCAGGGCGGGCTACATATTCGTCGGCTTCGGCGAGAACGTCACTGCCTGCCCCATCACCGGCACGGTCGAGAAGACCATGAAGATCGAGGGCATGATGTGCGAGCACTGCGAGAGAGCCGTCAAGACCGCTCTTGAAGCCGTCGAGGGCGTCGAGACCGTCACCGCCGACGCGAAGGCTGGCATTGCGACCATACGTCTGCAGCCAGGCACGAGTGAGGACGCCATGAGCGAGGCCGTGAAAAAGGCCGGTTACGTACCCCACGGTTTTGCTGGCGACGAGCCAGCCGCAAATAGAACCGTGAAGATTGAGGGTATGATGTGTGAGCACTGTGAGAGGGCCGTCAACGAAGCCATAGGCGCGGTCGAGGGCGTTGTGAGCGTCAAAGCCGACGCCAAGGCGGGCACTGCCGCCGTCATCATGAAGCCGGATACGGACGAGGAGGATCTCAAGGTTGCTGTGGCAAAGGCTGGATATGTTTTCCTCGGCATCGAGTGATACACCCGGGCCCGGATATAAATGCATTAAGGAGGAAACTTATAATGAAGAAGCTCATGAAGGTTGAAGGTATGCACTGCGGCGGTTGCTCCGGCCGCCTCAAGAGGACGCTCGAGGCTATTGAAGGCGTTGAGAGCGCCGAAGCCAGCCACGAGGATGGCACCGCCTCCGTCGTCTGCAATGAAAGCGTTACTGACGAGGTTCTCAAGGCCGCTGTCGAGGGCGCGAACTTCCAGTTCGTCGGCATCGAGACCGTTGCCTGAGCCATAAGAACAGAACCCGCCACTGCGGGCTCTGCTTGCATACCGTACCATGGGCGGCAGGTCATAAACTGCCGCCCTTCAGTTTGTCAAATAAGTCAGAACATACTTTGACAAACCGATCGAGGCCTGGCGTTTTAAAGCGCCAGGCCTCGATCAGTTTTACGATTTTTTCAGTTATTTACCACTGAGTCAGCTCAAGGTACAGATCCTTGTACTGCCTCGCGGAGTTGGCCCAGGAGACGTCCTTGGCCATGTCGCGCTGGACTACCTCGTCCCAGTGGTAGCGGTTCGTGAAGTACACCGTCTTGGCGCGGTTGATGGCGTCGAGCAGCAGACCCGCCTCGTAGCGGTCAAAGGTGAAGCCGTTGCCGTCGCCGGTGAAGTTGTTGTAGGGCTCCACCGTGTCTTTCAGGCCGCCGGTCTCACGCACGATCGGAAGAGTGCCGTAGTGCATGGCGTTAAGCTGGGTAAGGCCGCAGGGCTCGAACCTCGACGGCACGAGCAGCGCGTCGGAACCGGCGTAAATCCTGTGCGCCCTCGCCTCGTCGTACTGGATGCAGGCGCTGAAAGTGCCTCGGTTCGTCGCCTCGTACCAGCGGAAAGTGTCCTCATACTGGCTGTCGCCGGTGCCGAGCACGACGACCTGAGTGTTGCCGTCCAGCACCTGCGGGATGATGCTGCTCACGAGGTCGAGGCCCTTCTGGTTCGTCAGCCTCGAGATGAGGCCGATAACGAACTTGCCCTCGTCTTCCTCGAGGCCCAGCTCGCGCTGCAGGGCGCGTTTGTTTGCCATCTTGTGCTCGAGCACATTGCCGAGGCCGTAGTTCTCGAAAAGGGCCGGGTCGGTCTCAGGATTCCACATCTCGTAGTCGATGCCGTTCACTATGCCGCGCAGTTTCCAGCTGTGGTACCTCAGATGGTTCTCCAGCTTCTCGCCATACTCGGGGGTCTGGATCTCATAGGCGTATGTGCCGCTCACGGTCGTGATGCGGTCGGCGTAGGCGAGACCGCCTTTGAACATATTGGCGTTCACATAGTCCTGCTGCAGAGCGCCCATGTTGAAGACCTCGTCGGGCAGGCCAGACCAATACTTGATGGTCGGGATATTGTAGATGCCCTGGAACCGAAGGTTGTGGATGGTGAGTATGGACTTGGCGTGGCCCACGGGGCTGTCCTTGAACAGAGTGCGCAGATAGACCGGCACGAGCGCCGCCTGCCAGTCGTGGCAGTGGACGATGTCGGGTATCCAGTTCATATAGTTGAGCGCGGCCAGCGCGGCCTTCGAGAAATAGCAGAACTTCGGGATGTCATCCACGAGGTTCAGATAGGGATTGCCGGAGGAGAAGAACTCCTGGTTGTCAATAAAGTCGTAAACCACGCCGTCGTTCACATACTCCATGATACCGACATAGTAGTTGCGGCCGGTGTTGCCGAGATCCATATAGAACTCGCCGCGGTAGACCATCTTGTCCTGGTACTCCTGCGGGATGCAGGCGTAGCGGGGCAGTATGACGCGCACATCGCAGTTGAGCCTCGCAAGCTCGCGGGGCAGGGCATACATGACGTCTCCCAGACCTCCTGTCTTGACGAACGGGTGGCACTCGGAGCCGATAAACGCCACGCTCCTGCGCGGCAGATCGCTCATGACATTCACAGGCTGAACCTCCTCAACGACCGGCGACTCCACGACAACGGGCGCCTCTTCAGCAACAGCAGCCTCCTCAACGACCGGGGCGGCCTCCTCAACGACCGGAACGGCCTCTTCAACGACCGGGGCGGGCTCTTCGACGACGACCGGGGCAGCCTCTTCGACGACCGGGGCGGTCTCCACCACGGGTGCTGCCTCGACGACGGGAGCAGTCTCCTCGACCACGGGGGCGACGTTCTCCACGACGGGAGCGGTCTTCTTGGAAGCGGACAAAGCCTTCTTCGCCGTGCCGGCTGTTTTCTTGGCGGCGGAGGCGGTCTTCTTCACGGTCTCGGCCTTCTTCTCAGCCTCGGGCTTCTTCTCGGCGGAGGCCTTCTTTGCAGGGGCCTTCTTCTCAGCCGCAGGCTTCTTCTCGGCCTCGGCCTTCTTCTCGGTCTCGGCCTTCTTCTCGACTTCGGCTTTCTTCTCGGCGGCAGGCTTCTTGGCGGGGGCCTTTTTCGCGGCGGTTTTTTTCTCGGCCTCGGGCTTCTGCTCCTTGGTCTCCACAGCCGGGGCCTCCTTCAGTTCTGCGGCTTTCTTATCGGCGCTATCTGCATTCTTTCGTGCCATGATGAACCTTCCTTTCATCTGTTGGTGATCGGCGCGGCTCTCGTGCCGTCTCGAATGGCGGCTGTCTGTATATGTGCGGCGCAGCCTAGCCTACGGCGGCAGAGTCCTCTGCTTTGAACCGGGCTTTCGGCTGCGCCCTCATGAGAGAGCGCGTCCCTTTTCCGGGAGTGGAACAAACTTCTTGCTAATCCATATTCTTGTCTCCCGGCCGCTCCAAGTATACAGCTATGTGAGCCGAAAAGCCACAGGAATCGCGTCAGTATCGTCCGTTTTATTTACACTGATGACCGATATATGCCATATTCGGCATATCATTTGCATTCCAACGGCCAGAGCCGGAAAACCCTGATAACATCAGCAGTTTCCCGTATAGACGTATCTGAGTTTTTCCCTTGCGAGCCCGGCGAGCCGGTAGACGGTGTCCACAGGAGTGGCCGGCAGGTCGCTCATGAGGTGCCTGGGGAAAAAGCGGGAGATGTGCAGCGGGATATCCGGGCTGAGTGAGGCCAGCCAGCCGGAGAGTTCGCGCATCTCCGGCTCTCCGTCGTTGCAGCCGGGCACTACCAGGGTCGTGACCTCGACGTGGCAGACTCCTGCGGCCAAGGCAATCGAGCGTTTCACAGCCTCGAGCTCGCCGCCGAGGCGTCTGTACCAGGCCCCGGTGAAGCCTTTGAGGTCAATGTTCACGGCGTCGATGAGCGGCAGGAGCTCCAGCCACGGGCCCTCGTTTATCGTTCCGTTTGTTACCAGCACGTTGTACATTCCGGCTTCGCGCACCAGTTTTGCGCAGTCGCGCACGAACTCGTAGCCGACCAGGGGCTCGTTATAGGTATAGGCAAGGCCCAGGTTCCCGCGTGGACGCAGAGCCAAGGCAAGGCCGACGAGGGATTCGGGCGCATAGTCCTTTGTGGGGAACTCGGCGCCGGACATGGAGATCTCCGAGTTCTGGCAGAACGGGCAGCGCAGGTTGCAGCCGAAGCTGCCCAAGGAGAGCACCAGGCCTCCGGGGTGAAAGCGCCTGAGCGGTTTCTTTTCGACAGGGTCGAGAGCAAGCGAGGTGAGCCGCCCATAATTGAGAGGCACGACCCTGCCTCCCTGATTTGCTCGTGCGCGGCAGAACCCTGTCTGGCCCTCATCCAGCAGGCAGCGCCGAAAGCAGATATCGCAGTTCGCTTTCATATGTGGCGCACCACCTTGAAACGCTCTATCCTGTACGGCTCGTCCCCGCGTATGCCGCCCTTCTTCAGCGCGATCTCAAGCTGCTCGGACACGGTATCAACGCCGTCAAGATCGGGAAGCAGCAGGCCCCTGCGCCGCCCGCGTGAGACTATGACGCCATAGAGCTTTGGATCCAGCTCGTCTGTGGAGTTCACAGGTTCCGGGCTCCCCAGCACGTCCACACTGTACTCGAGCCGCTCCAGCTCGCCTGCCTGCACCGGAGGAAATCGCGGATCGCGTGTGCCTGCCGACACGGCGTTGTCCACGATCTCGAGGGCGAGGTTCGCTTTTACAGCCGAGATTGTACCTATGCAGCCTCTCAGGCGTCCGTCCATATGCAGCGATACGAAAGCCCCCGCGGACGTGCCCGTCAGTTCTTCCGGCAGACCGTCCGGGAGCTTGTCGAGCGGACGACTTGTGCGCACATAAGTCTCGAGCGAGAGCCGGGCAAGGCGCACCCAGGCGTCCTCTCCTCTCCTGCGCTCCTCGATGCGCCTGCGCATTTCGAGCTCATAGGCCCCGGCGAAGCTCCGGCGCGGGTCGAGCCCTGAAGCCTTGAAGATCGCCACGGCGTAGCCGACGCCAAAGGTGCCCTCGTGGCTCAAGAGCTTGGGCTCGACCGCCAGCCCGTCCAACGCTCCGGCCATCATCTGGAAAGAGCGCAGGCCGCACTCCGCCGCCCGCTCGCTGAGCGAGGGGTCAAGGGTGAGAAATCTGAGGAAGTCCCCATCTGCCATCGCCTGCGTCACCTGCTCGTCGAACACCGGGCCTTCTGGAGCGAAACCGTAAGGCCCGTCGGGTCTCAACTTGTGCGATAGGTCGCCGCTCGCAAGGAAGACCGCCCTGCGCCCCAGCTCCTCCGCAGCCTTCGCCGCGCAAATCCCCAACCGGTAGTGCTCCAGCGGAGAGAAGCCGGAGAGCCCCATTCTAACTATCGGACAATCCAGCCCCGCTTTTCGCAGAAAATACAGGGGTATGAGAACCCCGTGGTCGAGCTTCGCATCCCTCTGACCGAGCGTCCCGGCCTCGAGTCCGGCGTCACGGGCCTTTCGGATTATCGCGTCGCGGAGCTCGGCGTCGTAATCGGCCTCGATGCGCAGCCCCGGTGCGGAAAAGGCGGACATATCTCCACGCGCACGTTCCCCGGGAGATATGTGAAAATAGTCGCTGTACATCACAGTATGAGGAGAGGCGACGATGAGCACCTCCGGCTCCCAGCCCGCGACTTCTTTCGCCGCCAGACACATAGCGTTCCAGGTAACAGAGAGCTCACGCTCCCGGCCTCTCCCGACTTCGGGCAGCAGCACGGGAGGATGCGGGGTGAGCAGCGCTCCGAGCATCGGCATTGCTATCGCTCCTTTCAATTCCATTTCCATTTCAAGTATATCACAGCCGCCCCCGATTGAAAGCAATTTCTCAAAATCAGGGCCAAAATCCAGAAAAAACTTGACACTACAACAGTTGTAGAGTTTACAATGTATTATAAGGGCAAATCGACGATGATATGGGAGCATCTGTCGAATTTGCTAGTGCATATCACACAACGATACGGCGGAAACGTAAAAGCTGACGGCCAGGATGGCCGGACTAAAATTTAAGGAGGCAAACAAGATGTTCAATCAGACGGCATATGCCCTGGGCAGCGTGCGTTCGTACATTCGAGAGGTATTCGAGTATGGGCGCCAGCAGGCGAAAATCGTGGGAGAAGAGAACGTGTTCGATTACAGCCTCGGGAATCCCTCGATACCCGCTCCGGAAAAGGTAAACCGCAGCATACACGAGATACTCGACACCGAGAGCAGCATCAAAGTCCACGGCTACACGAGCGGCCCGGGCGACGACAGCATCAGGCAGGCGGTCTCGAAAAACCTGACCGAGCGTTTTGGAAAGGCCATCAGGCCGGCGAACCTGTTCTTCACCTGCGGCGCGGCCCCCGCGCTCATGACCGCGCTCAAGGCTCTCGCCTGCGAGGACAGCGAGGTCATTGCGATAGCGCCGTTTTTCCCGGAGTACAAACCCTTCATCGAGGCCTCTGGCAACAAATTCGTCATGGTTCCGGCGGACACCGCGAGTTTCCAGATTGACCTTGAGGCTCTTGAGAGGCTTGTCGGAGAGCACACTCAGGCCGTCATCATAAACTCACCGAACAATCCCTCCGGAGTCGTATTCAGCGCTGAGACGCTCGGCAAGGTCGGGGACATCCTCGGCGCGGCGGCTGAGAAGTACGGCCACCCCATCTACATCATTGCCGACGAACCGTACAGGGAGCTGGTGTACGACGGAGTCGAGGTGCCGTTCATCCCGAATATTTATAAGGACACTATTGTCTGCTACTCCTGGTCAAAGTCTCTGAGCCTGCCTGGAGAGCGCATAGGCTATGTCATGGTCGCGGACGACGTGACCGACGCTCCCGACCTCATCGCCGCCGTCGCGGGCGCTGCGCGTATGCTGGGCCACGTCTGCGCCCCCTCGCTCATCCAGAGGGCTGTTGCCGAATGCTGCGACATCATGCCCGACCTCGAGGCCTACGATGTGAACCGCAACCTGCTCTATAACGGCCTGACCGAGATAGGCTACGAGTGCGCTAAGCCGCAGGGCGCGTTTTATCTCTTCGTCAAGGCTCCGGGCGGCGACGCCATGGCTTTCGCTGAAAAGGCTAAGAAAAAGAACCTGCTCATCGTTCCCTCGGATTCCTTCGGCGTCCCCGGCTACTTCAGGCTGAGCTACTGCGTCTCCAAGGAGATGATAGAGCGCTCACTGCCGGCGTTCAAGGAAGTTTTCGCCGACTGAGGACATAGGATGAAGAACAGCGGGCTGTTCAAAATCGGTGAGATGTCGAGGATATTCCATGTAAGTGTGAGCATCCTTCGATATTATGAGAAAATCGGCCTGCTGCAGCCGGAGTATACGGATGAGCAGACCGGGTACAGGTATTACAGCACGAGGCAGTTTGAAACGCTCAACACCATCAGGTATCTGAGGAAGCTGGGCCTGCCTCTGGGTGAGATATCGTCCTTCGTTAACAACAGGAGCCTTGCGGACATACGCAGGCTGCTGGAGCTCCAGCTTACGCAGGTGCGCGAGGAAAAGGCGGAGCTCGCGGCAGTCGAGCGGCAGATCGAAAACAGGCTGTCGCAGATCGACCGCGCAAGGGACGTGGGCCTGGACACCGTGACGGAGATGACGCTTCCCTCGCGTCGGATAGTAATGCTTCGCCGGAAGATCGATCCGGAGGACGACAATGAGATGGAGCTGGCGATACGCGAATTGGAGGGAGAAGACGACAGGGCGTCGGTGTTTCTGGGCAAGATAGGGGTCGGGGTCTCGGCGGAATCTCTGCGGAGGCGGAAGGTGCGGCCATGCGAGTTCCTGTTCGTTGTTCTGGAGGAAAATGAGGAGCACTGCGGAGACACCGTGCGGCTGCCTGAGACGGCGGGATTGAGCATCCTCTTCAGCGGCGGGCATGAGAAGGCGGAGGACGCCTATCGTAAGCTCTTCGGGTATATGGATGAGAAGCTGCTCGCCGTAGACGGCCCGGCCATGGAGATAACCATGATCGACCAGGGCTTCACGAGCGATACCTCGGAATACCTCACGGAGATACAGATCCCGGTCAGAGCATATTGAAGTATTTGAAAAGCCTCTCACAGTCGGTATCATGACTGTGAGAGGCTTTTAGCTTGTCTAAGAAGGCGGGGCCTTCTTTGGAAAAGGGGATGGCGCTGCGCAAGGCCAGAAGCTGGGTTTAGTATCGTTCAGCCCATGTTTGAGAAGCGTTCGACGGCTTTTGTGAAGCTCTCTATGGTTTTGTCCGGGTCGCCGTGCTCGATGCCGTCGCGCACGCAGTGCTTGATGTGGCCCTCAAGGACTACCTTTCCACAACCGTGCAGCGCGGATTTCGCGGCGTTTATCTGCGCGAGGATGTCCTCACAGGGCACGTCCTCGTCGACCATCCGGTCGATGGCCTGCACTTGTCCTATGATCTTCTTCAGTCTGCGATGCAGATTTTCCGCGTCCATGCACTGTCTCATATATCCGACACCACGCCTTTCTGACGGTATTTTAACACTGGCCGCCCGAGCTGTCAATTCGCCGAAAATGGCAAACCGGCCCACAAAAAACTTGCGCCGCCCCGACGCGGATGTTAGTATTGGAATATAAAACCGAAAGGGGTATCAAGGATGAAAAAGTGCGCATCAATAGTCCTGCTGACCATATGCCTGCTCCTGTCGCTGCTGACCTTCGGCGCGGCGGCGGATGACGCTTGGAACGGCACCAACGTAGATACAGATTGGTATGAAGACGGGCAGAGTTCATTTACGATCAGCTCGGGCGCCGAGCTAGCCGGGCTGGCGCAGCTCGTAAACGGCGGCAACAGTTTCTCCGGCAAGACGATCACGCTGGGAGACAATATAGACCTCGGAGGTCACGAGTGGACGCCGATTGGGCAAAGCGGAAAACCGTTTCAAGGCACATTCGATGGCGCGACATATATAATATCCAACTTGTACATAAACAATGACGGCCTTTCAAATGCGGGGCTTTTCGGGATCATCAGCAGCCCTGCCACCGTCAAAAATGTGACCGTGAACGGCGCAGATATCACTGCAAAAGATGGGGCCGGAGCGCTGTTCGGCTCTGCCTTTACCGGTACAGTGGAAAAATGCAAAGTGACCGGGACGGTGAAAATTACAGCGTATTATAAAGTCGGCGGCATGGCCGGCGAAGGATATGCAAGATTTACCAATTGCTCGGTAGAAGCCGCAGCAGGAAGCACCGTCACGGGCGTCTATAAGGAAGCAAATCTGGAGGGCGACAATGTAGGCGGTCTCATCGGGTACAGAGGCGAGGGCAACATTGTTACTGAAGATTGTTCCGTAACAGGGCTTACCGTCACCGGCACGAGAAAAGTTGCCGGTCTTATCGGCTCCGCTTTCACAAATAATAAGATTGAGAACTGCTCAGTGAGCGATATTGCCGTGACAAGCAACGCCAGTGAAGAGTATATTACCCAAAACACTAATTCTGCTGGAATAGGCGGCATCGTTGGAGTATATACGGCCATTGGCAATAATGACGGCACGATAACAGATTGCAAGGTTGAAAATATCACTCTCAGCAGCGAGAACCCAGGCATAAGCATGGGATATATCACCGGCGGTCAGAGAGGAACAGATCAAATCGAGGAGCTGCCTGCCTCTGAAAATTGGACGCAGAGCGGCAATGTCATCAGTGGCGAAAACAGCGGCGGCAATACCGGCTGCGTCGTAGTCGGCAGCAATTACTATGCCACGCTGCCTGAGGCCATTAGGGCGGCGATGGGCGGCACTGACAAGACCGTGGAGCTCCTTGGCGACATCACCGTCGCAACTTGGGAACAGGTTTGGAACATCACGGGCATCACGCTCGAGGGCAATGGGCACACGCTCAAGGTGAACGCCATCACCAGCGGGGAGAACCATGACACCGTGTTCCACTCCGCCGGCGGCAATACGTTCAGCAACCTCACCATCGACCTCTCAGGCATCAGCGTTGCCTCGCAGGCCCAGGGCTACAAGGCCATCTGCTCCGCGCCCGGCGACAAGTTCGATAACATAACCGTTATAAGCGGCACCGCCGTCCCGGTCTACGGCATCTTCGTCGGCGGCACCGACGCTGAGGACGAGACCATCACCATCACGAACTGCAAGTTTGAAAACTGCTGCTACGCCGTCGGCGCACAGCCCACGACCGGCACAGACTCCAACCTCGAGAACCTCGTAGTCACCGGCTGCACCTTCACGAACTGCGACTACGTCGGCATCCTCTACGCCACCGACGTCACTTTCACCGGCAACACCGTGGACAGCGGCAAGCTCAACATCATGCACCCGAACCAGACCGTCACCGACAACAGCTTCACAGACGGCAGCCGCATCAAGTTCTACACCAACGAGGCGACAGTTGAGAAAAACAGCGTCTCCGCCGACAGCAAACTCGACGCGAACACCGGCGTGAGCGATATAGACGTCTCCAAAAACTACTGGGGCGGCGGCGCGCCGAGCGACGCGCAGCTCAACGGCGTAAGCGTCACCGGCAACGACGAGTTCTACCTTGACCCGAGCATGGACGAAGAAGACCTGAACACCTATGTCCCGCCCTGCACCGTCACGATAGTCTACGGCAACGGCCAGGCGAACGTGGTGACAAATCACAAGCTCAACGACCAAATCCCGCTGCCCGCCGCGCCGACGAAGTCCGGGTATATCTTCATGGGCTGGAAATGCGGAGGAGAAGTCTACGCCGCCTCCGAGACCGTCACTGTCACCGGCAACATGACCTTCTATGCGGTCTGGGCGAATATGCCCGACGTGGGCCCGACCGTTCCGGATGAGCCGGACGAGTTCCCGTTCACGGACGTTTCCGCCGGTTCCTGGTACTACGACGCGGTCTATTACGTCTGGGAGAACGGCCTGATGAACGGCACCGACACCTACAAGTTTTCACCGAACAGCCCGCTGACGAGGGCGATGGTCTGGGCGGTTCTGGCACGTATCGACGGAGTGAAGATCGAGGGCGACACTTGGATGACCGACGCTCAGAAGTGGGCGGTTGCCAAGGGCGTCTCCGACGGCACGAACCCGACCGGCTACATCACGAGGGAGCAGCTCGTGACCATGCTCTGGCGCTACAAGGGCTCTCCCGCTGTTGAGTACAGCATCACTGCGCCCGATGCGGCGAGCATCAGCGACTGGGCAGTCGATGCGATGAAGTGGGCGGCGAGCATCGGACTCATCGAAGGAGACGAGACCGGAGCGCTGAACCCGGCGTCAAACTCGACCAGGGCTCACGCGGCGACCTTCTTCATGCGCTTCTGCAAGTGAACAGTATAAAATTGAAGGAGAGGCTCAGCCTCTCCTTCAATTTCATATTCTGGCAAATGAAAGCTCCTCCCCACATAAGGAGCTTTTTTTATGCTCTTAAATGCCGATTCAGTCATCCTCGAGCACACGCAGGCCCGCGACGGCTGAGATGGGCAGAGAGAAGGAGATAGCGCCCGCGGGCGTGCCGGGGCCGCAGTTTTCGGCGATGGCCTTCATTATCTTCGCCTTCTCTCCGGACTTGGATACGATTATGATGAGTTCCTTCTCCTGCGCTATCGAGACACCGAGGAACTTCTCGGCCTGCTTGCCTCCGGTGCCCTTGGCGTGGAGCACCGTGCCTCCGGCCGCGCCGACGGAGCGAGCCGCGTCCATCACCGTATCCGTGTGGCCCTCGTTTATGATGGCCATTATGAGCTCGTAGTCGAACTTCATCTCAGGCACCGCGCCGTCAGGCGGGTTGTTTCCTGTCAGAAATGCCAAGGTGCGACCTCCTCCCACGCTTTTCACCGGCACTGCCAGCATGATGCCGTTGCCGGGTATGTCTATGAACAGCTTCCGCTTTGCGCTCTTTATGAGCTGCTTTGTCATGTCCCCGCAGGCCACCGAGGCGACCAGTGCCTTCTCCGTGGCCTCGAGGCCGTAGAGGCTCAGGTGCTCGCTCGTGGCCGTGCCCTTGCCCAGCATCGTGAGCACGATGGGCAGGCCGTGAGAGCCGTAGAGCTCCAGCATATCCCCGGCCTTCGCCCTGTCCACTATGGCCATCACAAAGTCCATTATCATGACGCCACCTCCCAGAGCTCGATTATCTCGTTGTCCGCCAGCTGTGTGATGTCGAAGACCTCCTGCGTCCGCTTCGAGCGCACGAGGTACACAGCGCCCATTACCTGCACGGTGATGAGCGGCATCATGGCGACGAGCGACACGAGGCCGAAGGCGTCCGTGATGACGTTCCCGCCCACAGCCTCGCAGGCGCCCATGGCGAAGGGCAGCATGAAGGTCGCGGTCATCGGGCCGGAGGCCACGCCGCCGGAGTCAAAGGCGATGGCGGTGAAGATGGGCGGCACGAAAAAGCTCATGGCCAGCGCTATGACATAGCCAGGCACGACGAACCAGAGTATCGACACGCCGGTCAGCACCCTGACCATCGCAAGCCCGGTGGCGAGAGCGATGGCGATGGAGAGGCTCAGGCCCATGGCCTTCTCGGACACGGCCCCGGCGCTTATCTCCTCGACCTGCTTGTTGAGCACGTGTACGGCGGGCTCGGCGGAGATGATGAACCAGCCCATGAGCATAGCAATGGGCACCAGCAGCCACGCCGCCTTGTCGGCGAGGCTCGCGCCGAGCACGGTGCCGAGCGAGGAAAAGCCGACGTTCACGCCCACGAGGAACAGCACCAGCCCGACGTATGTATACACAAGGCCGATGACTATCTTGAGAAACGGCAGCTTCCGGAGCTTCAGCGAGAAGATCTGGAACAGCAGGAAAAAGGCCACGATGGGCGCAAGCGCGGTTGCGACCTCGTACATATAGTGCGGGATGGCCTTCAAATAGCCGCCCCCAAGCGCAACCGTGTCGGCGTAGCTCTGGATCACCGAGGAGGCCACGGTGCCGTCCTCCATTTCGTAGAAGAAGCCGAGCAGCATAACGGCGATGATGGGCCCGATGGAGCAGAGCGCCACAAGCCCGAAACTGTCCGCCTCGGCGTTCTTGTCGCTGCGTATGGAGGCCACGCCGACGCCGAGCGCCATGATGAAGGGTACGGTCATGGGCCCCGTGGTGACGCCGCCGGAGTCGAAGGCCACGCTCAGGAAACCCGCGTCCGAGAGCGCGGCCATGAGGAAGACGACGGCATAGCAGACGAGCAGCACCCAGCGCAGCTGTATGCCCAGCAGTATGCGCAGCATACAGACCACGAGGAAGAGGCCGACGCCGACGGAGACGGTGATGATGAGCACCGTGGTGTTGATGTGCGGCACGTTTGAGGCAAGCACCGTGAGGTCGGGCTCGGCCACGGTGATGGCGATGCCCAGCACAAAGCTCAAAAGGAGGATGAGCCAGAGCCTGCGCGACTTCGTCATCTTCGCGCCGGTGTGGTTGCCTATCTGCGTCATGGACGCTTCGGCGCCCAGGGTGAAGAGGCCCATGCCGATGATGAGCATGATGGTGCCCAAGAGGAAAGCCAGCATGAGGTCGGTCGTTACCGGCACAAAGCTCAGGCACATCAGCGCAACGATGACCGCGATGGGCAGCACCGAGGAGATGGATTCACTTATCTTTTCTCTGAGTATCGTCTTGCTCGGCAAGGGCCGTCACCTCTTTTCAGATATCAGCGCTTGTCCGGGTCGTGAGGGAAACGCAGGCCCAGTTCGCGCCGGGCGTAGGGTGTCTTTATGAGCGCCGCGAAGAGGGCGGAGGAGGCCGCGGCCCCGAAGACGCCCTGGACGATGTTTGTCGGTATGCTCCCGGCGGCGGCCCAGCCGTAGCCGAGCAGCGCTCCCTCGTAGCCGAAGTAGCCGAGCACCATGACGAGTTCCGCAGCAAGCCCCGCGAGCACCGTGGTGAGTATGGGCTTCTTCTCACCGAACTTCACGAGCATACCTCCCGCTATCAGCGCCATGACGGCCTTGATGACGAAGGTGCCCGGGAAGTACTGCACGTAGCCCGCCATGAGGTCGGCGAGGCTCGAGCCGAGCGCCGCGGCCAGGCTGCCCCAGAAGGGCCCCAGCACATAGGCCGCCAGCAGCACCAGCGCGTCGCCCGCGTGGATATAGCCGAAGAGGGTCGGGAACTTCGGGTACATGGTTATGACGCAGCAGAGCGCCGCGAACAGCGCCGCGTATATGAGTTTCTTATTGCCTTTCAAGGGTATTCGCCTCCGTATCCGCACGGCTGAGCTTCATTGCGCCCAGCATGATGCCGAGCAGGATGAACGAGCCGAAAAGTATCCTCGGGTAGAACCAGATGTACTCGAAGAATGAGAAAACAGCCAGACCGCAGCAGGACGCGAGCCCGGCGAGCACAGCGCCGCGCACCTCGGGCGCCCTGTTCCGGTAGCGGCAGACGGCAACGGCGCTGTCCTTCATCGTCCTGAACATATACCACATGAAGGCCACAAAGCCCAGCGTGCCCAGTTCGATGAGCAGGTCTAGGTAGAGCATCTGCGAGTGCGCGACGAGCGCGGCCTTCTCGGTGAGCGCATAGGCGGGATAGATGTTGTCAAAGGTGTAGGGCCCGAGGCCGATGCCCGTGAGGCCGTAGTCGCGCAGGAGCAGCAGCACGCCGCGCCAGACGATGATGCGGTAGCTTGCGGAGGAATCCGCGCTGTTGAAGATGGTGAGGAACCTCGTCACGATGCTGTCCGGCAAAAACGGGATGAGCAGCAGGCAGGCCACGAAGCCCACGGGTATGAGCCGCTTGTCCGTGTAGTAGACGAAGACCAGGACGGCAAGCATGAAGGAGAGCCAGCCCGAGCGCGAATAGGTCATGATGAGCGCCAGCATTGGCAGCGCCAGCGCGCAGGAGAAGACGAACCTCGCCCGCACGTCCTTCAGGTTTATCGCCCAGGCCGCGCACAGCGGAGTGAACAGCACGAGAAACTCCGCGTAGTTGTTGGAGTTGTCGAGCGTCGAATACACCCTGCCCGGCACGCCCTCGTTGAGCGCGAGGTCGGTGAGCGAGGCGTTCACCTCGACTCCCATTATTCGCTGCACCACGGCGTATGCCGCCGTGACCATGACCGCGGCATAGAGCCAGCGCATGAGCGAGCGCAGCCGCGCCACAGTCGAAAGCTCCGCCGCGACCATGTATAGCAGCATGAAGGCCGCGATGAAGAACATGAGTATGCGCAGGCTGTCCGCCATGTCCGTCGTGAAGATGAGGCTTATAAAGCAGGCCATCACGAACAGCAGGAATGGCAGCCCCAAAGTCCGGGGACTCGGCGCCTCGCGTTTACCGACCGCCGCGAGCAGCAGGTAGATGCCGAAGAGGCCGAACACCGCCAGCACTGCATAGGAGTTAGACCACACATTGTGCGGCGCACAGAACATGACGAAGATGAAAGCCGGCAGCAGGAAATCGAAGCGGCAGATGTACGAGCCCTTCACGAGCCGCACGATGACGCTGGTCTCCGAAAGCCGCGCAAAAAAGCGGACGATGGCGACCAGTATGCGCAAGATCCACTTCCAGAGCCAGTCGATGAAGCGCCCCACAGCGCTCGCGGCGAAGTATTTTTCGATTTTAGACGGTCTGCCGAGAAAACGTATGATGACGCTGTGTGGGAAAGCGTCCCTGAACGGCCTGTAAATGGCCCGGAGAATGCGGAAGATGAGGCTGTTCAGCCAGAAGCCGTAGAGTTTGCCGAGTACGCTGTCAGCGAGCAAGAGGAGTCACCCCGCTTTCAAAAGGATAGCTCGCTTTCAAGCGGCCTCGATGCTGCGCACCTTGAGGAACAGCTTGCAGTCCCCGAAATATACGCTCATGGAGTGCCCGGCGGCGTAGAGGGTGCCGTTTATCGTGACGCCGTGGTCGCCGATGACGCCTTCGCCATCGACGGTGAGCGTGACGGAGCAGTAGTTCTCGCGGGAGATCTCGACGACCTGCCCGGTGATGTCGGTGACGGCGCTCTTGGACTCGCCCGTGCGCCAGTCGACCAGCGTACCCAAGGTGACGTTGTTCTCGGAATCCCAGGCCTCGTCGCCGGCTGTCAGCTGTTCGGCGACGTAGTCCGGAGTTTCTTCGCAGTAGAGGGTGATGCGTACCTTCTCGGTCTGAGCTATCGTGCTCTCCGGCCCGAACAGCAGCTTGCCGAGGAAGATGCCCGCGGCGATAATGATTATCACAATGAGCAGGTCTACGATGTTGACCTTGCCGAAAAGTCTGCCCTTGTTGTCCAACATGATTTGATTTGCCTCCAGATAGTTATTGATATGCGCGGAAAACGTCCTCTGCAAGTTTGTTGAGGTCATAGACCTCCAAAATCTTGCGCCGGGCGTTCGCCGAGTATCCACAGTAGAGCCCCTCGTCCTCCATGAGCCGCAGTACGGCTTTCGCAAAACCCTCCGCGTCACCGTAAGGCACGGCGATGCCGCAGGCGGGTTCGCCCTCGGCCAGCTCGCGGTTCGTGTCCAGCGCCGTAACGACAAGCGGCAGGGCGGAGCGCATGGCTTCGAGCAGGCCGAAGCTCATGGCCTCGCTGGAGCTCGAGTTCACATAGAGGTCGGCGGCCGCCAGTATGCGCCCTCCGTC
The DNA here is from genome assembly GCA_902496595.1 of uncultured Eubacteriales bacterium. Lineage (GTDB taxonomy): Bacteria > Bacillota > Clostridia > Oscillospirales > Oscillospiraceae > Scatomorpha. The sequence goes on from CABVBV010000004.1 coordinate 35,013, forward strand.
GCTGCGGTAGCCCGCGAAAAGGACGCTTTCCTCAATTCCCAGCTGCGCGGCCTGCTCCTTGAGCTCCGGCAGCAGCGGCCCGTCGCCGCAGATGACGCAGCGGAAGGGCCTGCCCGTCATGCCGCGGAGCTTCGAAACGGCGTCCAGCAGGAAGCTGAGGCCCTTTTCCGGCACGCAGCGGGCCAGCGTCGTTATCATGAACTCGCCCTCGCCGACGCCCAGCTCGGCCCTGACGGAGAGGTCTTTCACCGGCTCCGGCCCGGGCTCAACGCCGTTCGGGATGACGACGACCTTCTCAGGCGCAAAGCCGTTTTCAATGAGCACCTCGCGCCCCTCGTTGCAGACCGCTATGGCGCAGTGCTCCTTCGGAGTGAGCATCCTGTTCACCATGCGCCAGAGCCGCCCGGCACGGAGGGTCAGGTGGTTCGTGAACACTACCTTCGGCGCGGGATAGCGCCTCAGCGAGAGCAGGGCCACGACGTTTTCGGCCGGGTACTGCGCGTGCAGGACGTCGACGGCGTTCTCGCGGCAGTAGTCCGCGAGCTTTCTCGCCGATGCTAAGGCCGAGGAGCGGCCGAAGTCCAGCCGGAATGTCGGCACGCCCCGGGCCTCGAGCCGCTCCGAGAGCGCCCCCGGGACGTTGTAGCAGAGCCTGCAGTCCTCGCCCCGCGCCGTGAACAGCCGGATAAGGTCATCGACGTATTTTTCCGAGCCGCCGTTCCCGGCGTAATTGATCAGGAAGAGTATTTTCGTCGCTATCCCTCCAAATCTCAGTTCTAAACATTATATAATATTCTTCCAGCCTCGTCAACAGCGGCAGGGCGCTTGCGGCGGAGGGGCAAATGTGCTATCATCTTGGGAAATGAGGTGGTAGAAATGACGGAAAAACTGTATTACCATGACGGACATCTGAAGCGTTTCGAAGCCGTCGTGCGCTCCTGCATGGAGGATGAGTCCGGTTACGCCGTTGTGCTGGACAAGACTGCGTTCTTCCCGGGAGGAGGGGGCCAGGAGGCTGACGAGGGCCGGCTCGCGGGGATGAAGCTGCTTGCGCTCCGGGAGGAGGGCGGGGAGGTAATACACGTCGTCGAAAGCCCCCTGGAGCCGGGCTCTGCCGTGTGCGGTGAGCTGGACTGGCCGCTGAGATTCAGAAGGATGCAGGGCCACTCGGGCGAGCATATCATGTCCGGTACTGTGCACAGGCTCTTCGGCTGCGACAACGTCGGTTTCCACATGGGAGAGGAAGGCATGACTATCGACTTCTCCACCGAGCTGAGCAGGGAAGACCTCCTGCTGGCCGAGCTGGAGGCCAACCGCGCAGTATGGAGGAATGTACCCGTGCGGACGCTGCTTCCGGACGCGGAGACGCTCGCGCATATGGAATACCGAAGCAAGAAGGAACTGTCGGGAGAAGTCAGAATAGTCGAGATCGAAGGCACAGACCGCTGCGCCTGCTGTGCGCCGCACGTGGCGTTTACCGGAGAGGTTGGCTGCATAAAGGTCATCGACAGCATGAGGCACCGGGGCGGCACACGGCTGACGCTCATCTGCGGAGAGCAGGCCCTATGCGATTATCAGGCGCTGCATGAGAACAACGCTGCGGTGTCGGCAGCGCTCTCCGCCAAGAGGCTTGAGACAGGCGCCGCGATACGGAGATACGCTTCGGAGCAGGAGGAGCGCAAGGCGGAGCTCACAAAGCTCAAGCGCGAGGTGCTGCAGTTGAAGGCAGAGACGCTCAAACCGTCCGAGGGCTGTATCTGCATATTCGAGGAAGACATGGATATGGTAACGCTCAGAGAGCTGGTCAACCGCGGCTCCGAGCTCTCCGAGACTGCCTGCGCAGGCTTCGTGGGCCGGGACGGGGACTATAAGTATATCATCGGCAGCAGGCGGCTGGCGCTGAGGGCGAGAGCAAAAGAGATAAACTCCGCCATATCAGGCCGAGGCGGAGGCTCGGACGCAATGCTCCAGGGCACGTCTGCCGCCACGAGAAAGACGATAGAGGACTTTTTCGGCGCCTTTGGCGATACTATCTAAAAAATAAGCCTCGCAGAGTTCGGACAAATTAACTCTGCGAGGCTTTGTTTTTTAAATCTCAAGGACATATCTTTCCCAGGCGTTTATAATGGTGGTCTCACCTCTTGTGACGCTCCTGGGTATGTCATAGCCGTAGTTCATGTGGACGTGGCCGTGGACGAGGTATTTTGGCTTGTAGCGGTCAAGAAAAGGGAAAAAGGCCTCAAAGCCCCGGTGCGCGTAATCTTCGGCATCCCCGAAGCCCCTGGGCGGAGCGTGAGTGACGAGAATGTCAACTCCTCCCGCTATCCTCACCGCGAGTTCGGCCTTGAGCAGCCTCCAGCGCATCTGCCTCTCGGTGTACTGATGCGGCTCTCCGCTGTACATCATGCTGCCGCCGAGGCCGAGTATCCTCAGCCCGTTTACAGTCACCAGCTTGTCCTCAATGCACTCGCAGCCCTCCGGGGGATTCTTTTCGTAAGCGGAGTCATGGTTGCCGTGGACATACAGCAGCCGCGCCCGGCCCATCGTAACAAGAAAACTGAGGTACTTCGCACTCAGATCCCCGCAGGACAGCATCAGATCATACTCGCTCAGACGCCCCGGCTGGTAGTAGTCCCAGAGATACGGACTTTCCCTGTCCGAGAGCAGCAGCAGCTTCACAGCAGCGTCCCCTCCTTGTCGGGCGGGAGCTTGTCACGGTAAACACCCTGAAGTTTAACGATAGACCTCGACATCGGCAGCAGCTCTTCGTAGCTGGGTATGCACCCGTCCACACAGTCGCAGAGCCAGTCCATGTGCAGCACATCCTCCGGGCTGAGCCAGCGGTTGCCGTCGCTCTCGACGCTCCCGTCCTGCGAGCGGTATTTTCTGTGGAACACGGTGAAAGTCCCGTCAATTATGCCCTGGCAGAGAATGTTGGCCAGCGAGCGCACGCCGTCGGGAAGGTCGTCCGAGAGTTTCAGGCCGACGGTGCCGCTGCGCATACCCCACCAGTAATTGACTGCCTTGCCGCTGTTCTTGTAGTCCAGAGCCTCCCAGCCCCCATGCAGGATGGAGGACACGAGCCTGATGTAGAAATTGCCCCAGTCCCAGTAGGGTGAAGCCAGGGGCCTCATAGTCCGGCCGGGCTCAACCATGCAGAGCCCCCAGCTGCCCTGCGGCTGTTTCGGAGTGGGGATGTCCCTGTTGGAGATGAGGTCGACGCCCTGCTCCAGCAGCTCGCTTATTGGGTCTTCGCTGGAACAAGACCAGGCGAGACACACACGTGCGTCCGGATTGGTCAACCTCGCGCCGAGGGCGAAGGCGTTGATCCCGGCTGGAACACCGTAAATGGGGTTACTGGCGATGTAGCCGATGCGGTCGGTCTTCGTCATGGCCCCTGCGATGGCCCCGGTGATGAACTTGCCCTCGTAGATGCGGCTGTAATAGGTGCGGACTCCGGTGTAGGGCATGGCGACGGAGCAGTTGAGCACCTTTATATCCGGGTGTTTAGCCGCCAGTTTGCGGCAGGCCCCGATGAGCGGAGCGGTCGTGGCGAAGATGACCTGAGCCCCGTCCTCCGCCGCCTGCTCCATAACGGCATCCACATCGCTGTCCGGCTCAAGGTTGTAGGACTTCACCGTCACCTCGCGGCTCATGGCCTGTTCCAGTGTGCGGCGGCCGAGGTCGTGGCCTGCTATCCAGTTGCTGTGGATGGGGTCTGGCCTGTTTATAAATGCCACGTCAAGATGGTTGGGCAGAAATACCGAGCCGAAAATGCGGTTAAGTATGCCCTTGGACGGCGCCTCTTCGGTGTCATCCGTGCTGACCTCGATGGGGGCTGCGAGAGCCTTGGACTTGACATCCGACCAGACTGCCGAGAGGTTTTTGCCGATCTCCGGCACTGAGAGCTCCTTGAGCGAGTTGATAGGGTAGAAATCTAGCCAGACAAGCAGCGCGTCCGCCGGGGTGATGGGCAGCTTTTTGCCGCCGAGCTTGTTGAACGCATCTTTAAAATAGTGAAAAGCAGACTGGAACCTCCGCCTCTCGTCCTCAGTCCAGACGTGGTCGGGATCAAAGCCCAGGGCCGCCTGCAGCTTGGCAAAGCCGCCGCGACGGCTGAAATAGACCTGATATACCCCGCTCAGACGGTAGAAGTCCATAAACTCGTAGTAGATGACTATGGCCTCGTCGTCGGAGTAGGCCGGGATCACCCTGGTGACATAGCCCGGAATGGTGGGGGAGCGGAAGCTCTTGAGTACGCTTACGCGCTTGTTGCCCTCCTGGACGTAGAAACGGCCCATGTATTCATAGCACCGGATGGGATCGCGTATGCCCTCGTCGCTCAGATGAGCCGCGCAGAGCTCCGTCCATTTCATGGCAAATTCCGAGTCTGGAGACAACAGCGGCATGAAATCGGCGGCGAAAGCGGTTCGGCGTCCCTCACCCTTGGTGCCGACTATCTGGTCAGATGGTATGTTTATGACTCCCAGGTCGACATTGCCCGCGACCATGGAGTCGTTGAGTATCTCGTCGAGTATCTGCAAATAGGGATAACGCCCGGCGAGGACGCATTCTCTGTAAGTTTTTTGCCCGGCTTTGAGCGCCTGGGCGTATTGAACAGTGGCTTCCGACTGGCTCACAGCGGCGCCTCCTTATATGGATTGAGCATGGCCTTGACCTGCCCGAACCATTGTAACAAGCCCCCATCCATAAGTCAAGCGAACCCGGGCGCGGTGTGTCGGACTTGGGGACGTGCGGATAAAAATATTGCATAACCAGGCGGCAATAATAGCTCCATGTCCCCTTGAAAAGATGCACGGCCGGTCGTATCATGAAACGAAAGGGGGCATGAGGAATGGAGCTGAGGGCAAAGCCGTTTTTCCTCACGGAAAAGGAGGAGAAATGGGTGCTGGAAACGCTCGCGGGGCTGGACGAGAGCGCGAAGCCGGGCCAGCTCTTCTGCGTCATGGGAGGGGACTATTCGATAGCTGAGCTCGAGTCGCTGGTGCGCGACGAGGGCATAGGCGCGGTGCTGTTCCGGCCCTGTCCGAAGGACGAGCTCGCCGTAAAGTTCGCGGCCATCGACGCCGCTGCGCGGATACCGCTGCTCCACGCCGCAAACCTAGAGGAAGGCGGCGCGGGCGGCATATCGGACGGGACATACTTCGCAAACCAGCTCGCCGTCGCAGCGGCGGACGACGAGGACTGCTCCCGGCGCTTTGCCGAGGTCTGCGCCGCCGAGGGGCTCTCGGCGGGCATCAACTGGACGTTCTCGCCCGTCGTGGACATAGACATGAACTTCCGAAACCCCATCACGAACACCCGCACCTTCGGCTCTGAGCCCGACATGGTGCTCAGGAACGCGCAGGTCTATGTTGATACCCTGACCAATTCCGGCCTCATCGCCTGCTGCAAGCACTTCCCAGGCGACGGCGTGGACTTCCGCGACCAGCACCTGCACCCGAGCTACAACAGCCTCAGCGCCTCCGAGTGGCGCGAGACTTACGGAAAAATCTATAAAACCCTTATCGACCGGGGCCTCGTCAGCATAATGGTCGGGCACATCTGCCAGCCTGCGCTGTCGATGGAGAAGAACACGGCGCTGAGTTTTGAGGACGTGCTGCCCGCTTCGCTCAGCCGAGAGCTGCTAACGGACGTCCTGCGCGGAGAACTGGGCTTCAACGGGCTCATAACGACGGACGCGACCATCATGGGCGGTTTCTGCCAGGCCATGGAGCGCCGCCGGGCCATACCCTCGGCCATAGCTGCGGGCGCGGATATGCTGGTGTTCTCGACTGATATTCATGAGGACATCGCATTCATGCGCGAGGGGCTTGAAAACGGCATCCTCAGCCACGAGCGTCTGGATGAGGCCGTGACACGCGTCCTGGCCTTGAAAGCCGTGGCGCGAAGGCCGAAGCGAATACCTGAGATAAGCCCCTCCGAGTGGCGGCGCGACTGCGCACGAAAGGCCGCGACGCTTGTGAAGGACAGGCAGCGCCTTGTGCCGCTGCGCGGTTTCGAGACCGTCCGGCTCATCGTCCTGGGCGACAGAACCCTCGCTGACGGCGGCGATATTTTGGATATAGTCCGTGAAAAACTCGCCCTGCCCACGGAGCTCTACGAGCCGCTTTCAGACGAGCTGTACGGCCCCGCCTCTCTGCCGCCGAAGCGGCTGACGCTGGTTGTGGCGAACCTGCCGACGGCGAGCAACCAGACGACGGTGCGGATAAGCTGGAGCCGCAAGCACGCGCTGGACGACCCGAGGTTTATAAACGAGGAACCGGCGGCGATGATCTCCGTGGCGAACCCCTACCATTTGCAGGACGCGCCGAGGCTCCGAACATACATCAACGCCTACACGCCGACCCGGCCCGCCCTCGAGGCGGCTCTGGACATCCTGACCGGCAGCCTGGAACCCGCAGGCAAGAGCCCGGTCGACCCCTTCTGCGGCCTGCCGGATGCAAGGCTGTGAAACAAAAATGCTCCAACTCTCTGCCGAGAGTCGGAGCATTTTTTGTCTCATACGGCCCGAATGCCACCGCAGTCCACGTTTCCGTCGGTATCCTCGGGTATCCCGGAACGGGATATCTGCAGCTTGTCCGGAGCAGTCAGGATGGCGGTCGGCCTCCCGTCAATCAAGATACAGGTGTCCTCAAAGCCGACCTTGTCGAAATAGGCCTCAACATCCTTCTCAAACTCGGAAATATCCACATAGATCATTCTACCGGCCTCCTTATCAACTATATATAGCATAACTATATATATATTATATCACACAGATATATGAGACACAAGCCCGCCGGTGATGCACATATCTCACTCGAGCTCGAAGGCGCCGGTGTAGAGCTGGTAGTACTGGCCCTTCATCTCCAGCAGCTGCTCGTGTGTGCCGCGCTCGATGATGCGGCCGTGCTCGAGGACGATGATGACGTCGGAGTTCTTTACCGTCGAGAGCCTATGGGCGATGACGAAGACCGTGCGGCCCTGCATGAGCGCGTCCATGCCGCGCTGGACAATGGCCTCGGTGCGCGTGTCAATGGAGCTTGTGGCCTCGTCGAGTATCATGACGGGCGGGTCTGCGACGGCTGCGCGGGCGATAGAGATGAGCTGCCTCTGGCCCTGGGAGAGATTCGCGCCGTTGCCGGAGAGCACAGTGTTGTATCCTTCAGGCAGCCTTTCAATGAAGTCGTCAGCGCCCGCGAGCTTTGCGGCCGCGATGCAATCCTCATCCGAGGCGTCCAGCTTTCCGTAGCGGATGTTCTCCATGACTGTGCCGGTGAAGAGGTTCGTGTCCTGGAGGACTATGCCCAGGGCGCGGCGCAGGTCGCTCTTGCGTATCTTGGTGATGTTGATGCCGTCGTAGCGTATCTTGCCGTCGGCGATGTCGTAGAAGCGGTTGAGCAGGTTCGTAATAGTGGTCTTGCCCGCGCCGGTGGCGCCGACGAAGGCGACCTTCTGGCCGGGCTTGGCGTAGAGCGAGATGTCGTGCAGCACGGGCTTTTCCGGCTCATACTCGAAATCCACGTCGAAGAGCCTGACGTCGCCGCGCAGTGGCACGTATGTGATGGTGCCGTCGGCCTTGTGCGGGTGTTTCCAGGCCCAGAGGCCGGTGCGCTCCTCGCACTCGACGTATTCGCCGTCCACTTCCTTAGCGTTCACGAGCGTGACGTAGCCGTTGTCGGACTCCGCAGGCTCGTCGAGCAGGGCGAAGATGCGCTTCGTGCCGGCAATGCCCATGACAACGGAGTTCACCTGGTGCGAGACCTGACCGATGTTGCCGGCGAAGGACTTGGTCATGTTCAGGAAGGGCACGACTATGCTGATGCTGAAGGCCATGCCGGAGATGCTGAAATTCTTCGCGCCGCCTATGAGCATCAGGCCGCCCGCCACGGCGACGACGACGTAGAGCACGTTGCCGATGTTGTTGAGTATGGGCCCGAGGGTGTTTGCGTATTTGTTCGCCTTTTCAGACTCGCGGAAGAGCTCGTCGTTTATCCGGTCGAAGTCGGCCTGGCTCTCCTCCTCGTGGCAGAAGACCTTGACGACTTTCATGCCGCTCATCATCTCCTCGGCGAAGCCCTCGACCTTGCCGAGCGCGGTCTGCTGCCGGAAGAAGTAGCTGGCGGACTTGCCGCCAATGCGGCCCGTCAGATACAGCATCAGCGCGACGCCCGCGAGCACGACCAGGGTCAGCCAGATGCTGAAGTAGAGCATGATGCAGAAGACGGTCGTGACCATGATGGTCGAGGCCAGCAGCTGCGGGAAACTCTGGGATATCATCTGCCTCAGGGTGTCTATGTCGTTCGTGTAGTGGCTCATGATGTCGCCGTGGCTGTTGGCGTCGAAGTACTTTATGGGCAGGCACTGCATCTTGTCGAACATCCTGCACCTGAGCTTCTTGAGCGTGCCCTGGGTGATGATGGCCATGAGCTGGTTGAAGGCCGCGCCCGCTATTAGCGAGACGCCGTAGAATATGGCTAGGATGCCGACCAGCCTGAGTATGGGCCCCTTTGCAGAGGCCCAGTCGCCGGACTGCCAGCTCTGCTCGATGACGGCGATGATGTTCTGCATGAACAGCGAGGGTATGGAGCTCACCACGGCGTTTATGACGATGCACACGATTGCCAGAGGGAGCATAACGGGATAAAACTCGCGCATGGTGCGCAGCAGGCGGCCGACGACGGCGCCGCTCTTTTCAGTCTTCTTTCTCATTCGTCAGCACCTGCCTTGTTCTGCGAGGTGTAGATCTCGCGGTAGACCTCGTTCGTAGCCATGAGTTCCTCATGCGAGCCGACGGCCATGATGCTGCCGCCGTCCATGACGATTATCCTGTCCGCGTCCTCGACCGAGGCCGTGCGCTGGGCGATGATGAGTTTAGTAGTCTCCGGCATGAACTCGCGCAGGCCCTTGCGTATGCCCGCGTCGGTCTTGGTATCGACGGCTGAGGTAGAGTCGTCGAGTATGAGTATCTTGGGTTTCTTGAGCAGCGCCCGGGCGATGCAGAGCCTCTGCTTCTGGCCGCCGGAGACGTTCGTGCCGCCCTGCTCTATCCAGGTGTCGTAGCCGTCCGGGAACTGGCTGATAAAGTCGTCCGCCTGGGCGAGCTTGCAGACGTGGACGAGTTCCTCGTCCGTGGCCTCCTTGTTGCCCCAGCGCAGGTTGTCCTTGATGGTGCCTGCGAAGAGCTGGTTCTTCTGCAATACGACGGCCACCTGCCCGCGCAGGGTCTCGATGTCGTACTCGCGCACGTCGCGCCCACCGACTTTCACGCTGCCCTCGGTCACGTCGTAGAGCCTGGAGATGAGGTTCACGAGCGTGGACTTCGATGAGCCCGTGCCGCCGATGATGCCTATGGTCTCGCCTGATTTGATGTGCAGGTCGATGTTAGAGAGCACCATGCGCTCGGCCTTCTCGGAGTAGCGGAAGCTCACTCCGTCGAAGTCGATGGAGCCGTCGGGCACCTCGTACACGGGGTTTTCCGGGTTCGTCAGCGTGCTCTTTTCCGAGAGTACCTCGATGATACGCTTCGTGGACTCGCCGGCCATGGTTATCATGACGAAGACCATGGAGAGCATCATGAGGC
>CABVBV010000005.1 GCA_902496595.1 uncultured Eubacteriales bacterium
GCTGCAACACTGATATGACCGTGGCCGGGAAGTTCACGATAACAGTCACCGGCGGTGCGGCGGGCGGCAACTACACACTTGAGCGCAAAAACGGCACGCTCACTGTGGCTAATCGCTGGCTCGTGTCGGTGAAGCCCGGAAACGGCTCGGCCGACGAGAGCAGCTACATAAAACCCGGCGAGAGCTTCCCTCTGCCCGAAGCGCCGTCAAAGCCCGGTTATATCTTCATGGGCTGGACGGACGGGGAAAACACCAGGCAGCCGAGGGACAAGGTTGACATAACATCAGACACGACTTTCAGAGCGGTCTGGGCGAATATGCCGGACATCACGCCGTCCGAGCCGGACGAGTTCCCGTTCACGGACGTGACCGAGGACGACTGGTTCTACGACGCGGTCTACTATGTCTGGGAGAACGGCCTGATGAACGGCACGGAGGCGGACAAGTTCTCGCCGAACAGCCCGCTGACGAGGGCGATGGTCTGGGCGGTACTGGCGAGGATCGACGGTGTTGAGGTCAGCGGAGACAGCTGGATGACCACTGCCCAGAAGTGGGCGGTAAACTCCGGCGTCTCTGACGGCACGAATCCGACGGGCTACATCACCAGGGAACAGCTGGTAACGATGCTCTGGCGCTACAAGGGCAGCCCTGTTGTCGAGTACGCCATTACCGCGCCCGACGCAGCGAGCATAAGCGACTGGGCCCTCGACGCGATGAAGTGGGCGGCCAGCACGGGCCTCATCGAAGGAGACGACCTGGGCAATCTCAATCCCACGTCGAACTCGACCAGGGCCCACGCCGCGACCTTCTTCATGAGGTATCTGGAAAAGTAAGAATCATTCAAACAAGAGCTGAAGCCCGCTGCGCAACGCAGCGGGCTTTTACAGCTGAACTTGCAATCGGAGATAAAATGATATAAAATGTGCTCTATCTACAACTGGGAGCATGATCTGATGGATAAGGCGCTTGAGCGTATCCTGCCGACGGTGCAGAAGCCCGCCAGATATACCGGTGGGGAATACAACGAAATAGTCAAGGACAAACGGGAGGTCAGACTGAGGATGGCCTTCTGTTTTCCCGATGTGTATGAAATAGGTATGTCGAACCTCGGTATGCGCATACTCTACGGCTGCATAAACGCCGAGCCGGATATCTGGTGCGAGCGTGTCTTCGCGCCCTGGGGCGACATGGCGGAGAAGATGCGTGAGAACCATATCCCGCTCTACGCGCTCGAGAGCGGAGACCCGGTGTCGGACTTTGACGCACTTGGCTTTTCCATCGGCTACGAGATGGCCTACTGTACCGTGCTCGATATGCTGGATATGTCCGGCATACCGCTGCGCTCGGAGGACAGGCCGGGTCTTGTGCCGTTGGTGTTCGCGGGCGGCACAAGCTGCTGCAACCCGGAGCCCATGGCGCCATTTATGGATCTTATGGTGCTAGGCGAGGGTGAGGAGGTCGACCTCGAAGTCCTTCGCCTCTTCCAGAAGGCCCGCGACGAGGGTTGGGAGAAGCGCCGCTTCCTCGTAGAAGCTGCCGGTATACCCGGCGTCTACGTGCCCTCACTCTACGAGCCGACGTGGAACGCCGACGGCACTCTCAGAGCCATGACGCCGCTCGAGGGTGCGCCGGAGAAGGTCACAAAGCGCATTATATCGAACCTCGACGCGGCCTATTATCCCACCGCGCCCATCGTACCGAGCACGGAGATCGTCCACGACCGAGTGAACGTGGAGCTCTTCCGAGGCTGCGTGCGCGGCTGCCGCTTCTGCCAGGCGGGCTATGTCTACCGTCCCATCCGCGCCCGGAGCGCCGAGAGGGTCATTGAGATAGGTAAGGAGAGCCTCAAAAACACCGGCTGCCAGGAGGCCACGCTGCTGAGCCTCTCGAGCAGCGATTACAAGCACCTCACAGAAGCCTGCGACGGACTTCTGGACTGGTGCGAGCCGCAGAATATCAGCCTGTCGCTGCCATCGCTTCGAGCTGACAACTTCTCCATGGAGCTGATGAGCAGGCTCCAGAAGGTGCGCAGAGGCGGCCTGACCTTCGCGCCCGAAGCCGGCACGCAGAGGCTGCGCGACGTCATTAACAAGAACGTCACTGAGGAGGAACTCCTGAACACCTGCCGCATCGCCTTCGAGGGCGGCTGGAACGCCATAAAGCTCTATTTCATGCTGGGCCTGCCCACGGAGACGGACGAGGACGTCAAAGGTATCGCCGAGCTCGCGTCCAAGGTGCTCTATACCTGGCGTCAGCACTCGCCGAACAAGCAGCGCGGCGTGCGGATAACCGTCAGCACGTCCTGCTTCATCCCGAAGCCGCACAGCCCCTTCCAGTGGGAGCCGCAGGTCTCGATGGAGGAATACCGGCGGCGCGTGGAGCTGCTCAGGAGCAGCATCACGGCGAAGAACGTGAGTTACAACTGGCACGACGCGGACACGAGCTTCATAGAGGCGGCGCTCTCAAGGGGAGACAGAAAGGTCGCCGACGTCATCGAGGCGGTCTGGCGCTCGGGCGGGCGCATGGAGGCCTGGAGCGACTATTTCCGCTTCGGCCGCTGGATGGAGGCGTTCAAGTCCTGCGGCCTCGACCCGGCGTTCTACGCCTCGAGAGAGCGGGCCGAGGACGAGCTGCTGCCCTGGAGCCGCATAGACATGGGCGTCCGCGCCAGCCTGCTGCTCAGAGAGCGGCACAGGGCATACGAGGCGCGGCTCTCGCCGGATTGCCGTGCGGAGTGCTCCGCCTGCGGCGCGGCAAAGCTGCTGGAGGAGGGAGTCTGCGATGGATAAGCTGAGACTGAGATTCCAGAAGACCGGCAAGGCCGTGTATATCTCACACCTTGACCTCATGCGTGTCGTGCAGCGCATATTTCTGAGAGCCGGTACGCCGATAAAATACAGCGAGGGCTTTAACCCCCACGCTCTCATCTCTATCTGCCTGCCGCTGCCGGTGGGCATGGCCAGCGTATGCGAGCTCATGGACTTCCGCGTCACAAGGGAAGTCGACCTCGCGGCGCTGCCCGAGACGCTCAACGCCGTGTCGCCCGAGGGAGTGCGCTTCCTCGAGGCATATGAGCCGGAGCGCAAGGCGGCGCAGATAAAATGGCTGCGCATGAGCTGCGAGTTCGACTATGACACGCGAGAGACGCAGGCACTGCTGCCTGCGCTGGAGGCGTATTTTGCCTCTCCGGTGGTGAAGGTCACGCGCCGGACAAAGAGGGGAGAGGGCGAGTTTGACCTCGCACCGCACATACGAGGGCTCGAGTGGTCGGCGGAGCCGGGGCTCGTGCGACTGGGCTGCCTCGTCTCTGCGCAGGAACCGACGGTGAACCCGGAGCTCCTGGCCGCGTCGCTGAGGGAACAAGCGCCGGAGCTCGCGCCGGACTTCGCAAGATTCACAAGGCTCGAGACTTACGACGCGGAAATGGCGGTGTTCAGATGAGGGACGGATTCCGGCTCATAGACATCGGGAGCTGGCCTCGGCGCGAGCACTTCAACCAGTACCTCACGAACACGCCCTGTACCTGGAGCATGACGGTGAGGCTGGACGTGACGGGGCTGGTGCAGTCCGGAGCGAAAATATACCCAGCACTGCTCTACGCCTGCGGCAAGACCGCGAACAGGCACGAGGAATTTCGTATGTCTCTGGACGATGAGGGACGTCCTGGCGTCTGGGACGTGCTGCACACGAGCTACACGGTGTTCCACAAGGGTACGGGCACATTCTCCTGCCTCTGGACGCCGTATCTTGAAAACGCAGCGGAATATTTCGCGGCATACAGGCGCGACCTCGAGCTCTGGGGAGACACCGAGGGCTTCGAGCCGCAGCCGGACGTCCCGCCGAACATCTATTACGCCTCTATGCTGCCCTGGGCGGATTTCGAGGGCTTCAATCTGAATCTCAGCAAGGGCTGGGACTTCCTGCTGCCGACCTTCACCTTCGGTAAATACACGGAGCATGACGGGCGCTTCACGCTGCCGCTGGCCATACAGGTACACCACGCCGCCTGCGACGGCTGGCACGCCTGCCGGTTCGTGAGCGAGCTGCAAGAGACGCTGGACGGTCTTAAAGGCTCGGATTTCGGTGGGAGAGGTGAGAGATGAGAGACGGATACGGCAGAGAAATTAACTACCTGCGCCTGTCGGTGACGGATCTGTGCAACCTGCGCTGCGTCTACTGTATGCCGGCGGGCGGGGTGGAGAAGCGGCGGCACGAGGACGTGCTGACGGTGGAGGAGCTCGAGGAGATCGCGCAGTCCGCGGGACGCTGCGGTATACGCAAGATACGGCTCACGGGCGGCGAACCGCTTGTGCGGCGCGGCATCGTGGACATCTGCGCGAGGACTGCGGCCGCGCCGGGAGTCGAGGAGGTCTGCATGACCACGAACGGCCTGCTCCTGCCTCAAATGGCCGCAGAGCTCAGACGCGCCGGGCTCAGAAGGGTAAATATCAGCCTCGATACGCTCTCTCCGGAGTTGTACCGGGAGCTCACAAGGATAGGCAGCGTCGAGGACGCCGTGGCGGGCCTCAGGGCCGCGCTCGACAACTTCGAGACGGTCAAGATAAACGCCGTGCTCATGGGCGGCAGGACGGATGCGGAGATACCGAGGCTCGTGAACCTTACACGCGAGCTGCCGGTTGAGCTGAGGTTCATCGAGCTGATGCCGATAGGAGAGTGCGCGCACTGGCCGAAGGAGCGGTTCATAGACAATTTGAGCGTACTCGAGGCCGTGCCGGAGCTTGAGCCCTGCGGCTCATCGGGCGTGGCGCGGCTGTATCGGCTGCCGAACGCAAAGGGCAGGGTGGGGCTCATAAGCCCCTTGAGCTCGCACTTCTGCCCGGAGTGCAACAGGATAAGGGTGACGCCGGACGGCAGGCTGAAGCCCTGCCTGCACTCGGCGCAGGAGATAGAACTGCGCGGTTTCCACGGCGCGGAGCTGGACGCGAAGATAAGAGAGGGCATCTGCGCAAAGCCGATGCGGCACCACCTGAGCGCCGTGTCGCCGAGCGAGAGCCTCAGGGGCATGAGCCGGATAGGAGGCTGAGGGATGGAGCTTACGCACTTTAACGACGAGGGCCGGGCGCACATGGTGGACGTAGGAGAGAAGCCGAAAACGAAGCGCACGGCGCGGGCAATGTCGCGGGTGTACCTCGCGCCGGAGACTTTCCGGCTGGTGCGCGGCGGCGGCATGAAGAAGGGCGACGTGCTGGCGGTCGCCCAGGTCGCGGGCATCATGGCGGCGAAGAAAAATTCGGAGCTCATCCCCATGTGCCACCCGATAGCGATAACCTCGGCGGACATCAGCTTCGAGCTGGACGCGGAGGCGAGCACGATAACCATCATGGCAGAGGTGGGCTGCACCGGCGAGACTGGCGTGGAGATGGAGGCGCTGACGGCGGCAAGCGTCGCGGCGCTGACGGTGTACGATATGTGCAAGGCGGTGCAGCGGGATATCAGGATAGGCGACATCTGCCTGCTGTATAAATCCGGCGGCAAGTCGGGCGAATATAAGATGGAGGGCGTAGAAAATGGCTGAGGTCAAGGCGGTGTGCATAAGCGAGCGCAAGGGCACGATGAAGCACGAGGTGCCCGAGATAAGGGTCAAAATCAAGCACGGCATAGAGGGCGACGCGCACGCGGGCGACTGGCACAGGCAGATAAGCCTGCTCGGCACGGAGAGCGTGGACAAGCTGCGCCACATCCTGCCGGATATCCCGGCGGGCGCGTTTGCGGAGAATATTTTGACGGAGGGCATCACGCTCTACAAGCTGCCCATCGGCACAAGGCTCCGGGCGGGAGAAGCTCTGCTCGAGGTGACGCAGATAGGCAAGGAGTGCCACATGGACTGCGCTATCCGCAAGCAGGTCGGCGACTGCGTCATGCCGCGAGAGGGAATTTTCACCGTGGTGGTCGAAGAAGGCACGATAAAAGCGGGAGACAAGCTCGAAATAATCGAATAAATCGCAAAAAAGCCCTTGCAATCGGGAATTATATATGCTAATATATTATGGCTTGCGCGAGAGCGCATGAATCAGGATGGTCCTCTGCCGGAACGGGAAAGCCGCCGGGCACGAACGTCCGTATCGAAAGAGGGATAAAAAATGGATCTGGTCAAGACTCTGACCGAGCAGTACATGAAGCCCGAGCTTCCCCAGATGAACGTGGGCGACACCGTCCGCGTGACCGTGCGCGTCAAGGAAGGCAACCGCGTGCGCAACCAGGCGTTCGACGGTACCATCATTGCCAAGAAGCACGGCGGCATCAACGAGACCATCACCGTGCGCCGCATCAGCTACGGCGTCGGCTGCGAGAAGGTCTTCCCGGTGCACTCTCCCACCATCGTCTCCGTCGAGACTATCCGCCACGGCAAAGTCCGCCGTGCGAAGCTCTATTACCTGCGCGACCGCGTGGGCAAGAAGGCCAAGGTCAAGGAGCGCATCTGAATCACGATGCAAAGCAAGGCCCGCTGCACGAGCAGCGGGCTTTTGCTTTTGAACGTATCGCTCCAACAAATATATTCAGGCATGGCCTTGAGCCTTTCCACCGGCTCTGGGCTGCCCTAACGCAGACAGCTTTTATTGTCGTCATTGAAAACATGATATCAGACGTTGGAATAACTGTTGCCATAAGGGGAGAAAAAAGGTATAATACTTATTTAGCAGAAATCAGGAGTTGATGCCAAGCTATGAATGAAAAAGCCAAGAAAGAAAGCCCGGTGCGCTCCACGCGCTCGGATATATACGACTGGCTCCAGTGCATCGTGATGGCGATCGTCATCTGCGTGCTGTTTTTCTCGTTTGTCGTGCGGCTCGTCGATGTCGACGGCAGTTCGATGTATCCGACGCTCGAGGATGGAGACAAGATTATCATCTCGAACCTGTTCTATACGCCGAAGCAGGGCGATATCATCGTGTTCAGGAAGGACGAGTACCGCGAGGAGCCGCTGGTGAAGCGGATAATTGCCGTCGAGGGCCAGACCGTGGATATAGACTTCGACCTGGGCATAGTGTACGTCGACGGCGAAGCCCTGGACGAGCCCTATATCGCGGAGCCAACGGCAGACCAGGAGGATTTTGTAGGCCCTGTGGTGGTCAAGGAAGGCTGCATCTTCGTCATGGGCGACAACAGAAATGCCTCCACCGACAGCCGTACCTCCTCGATCGGTATGGTCGATACACGCTGCATCATGGGCAAGGTGTACTTCACTGTATTCCCGCTGAAGAACTTCGGGAGCGATTACGACTGATGGGCGGGAACGGCTTTGAGAAAATGAATATCCAGTGGTTCCCGGGACACATGACCAAGGCCGGAAGGATGATCGAGGAAAATGTGAAGCTCGTGGACGCGGTTTGCGAGCTTCTTGACGCCAGAATACCTTCCGCCAGCCGGAACCCGGATATCGACCGCCTCGCCGGAGGCAAGCCCAGGTTGGTGATCCTGAACAGGACTGACCTGGCTGACCCTGACCTTACGGCAAAGTGGAGGGCGCACTTCAAAGCCCAAGGCCTCGACGTGCTCGAGACTGACAGCAAAAGCGGAAAAGGCGTTCAGAATTTTCCCGCGGCTGTGAGGGCGCTCCTTAGAGATAAGCTCGCCGCCTACGCAGCAAAGGGCCAGGCCACAAGGCCGCTAAGGGTCATGGTTCTGGGAATACCGAACGTGGGCAAGTCCACATTTATTAATAAGGTAGCCGGGAAAAAGGCCGCCGCCGTGTCCGACAGGCCCGGCGTCACCAGGGGAAGGCAGTGGATAAGCGTTGACAGGGGCCTCGAACTGCTGGACACTCCGGGCATACTCTGGCCGCGCTTCGACTCGCAGGAGGTCGGGGAACTGCTGGCTGTCACGGGCGCCGTGAAGGACGACGTCCTGGATAGGGAGACGCTCGCTGCAAACTTGCTCATAAGGCTCAGGCGGCTCTACCCTGAGGCTGTGAACTCGAGATATAAGCTCACGGATGAAGACGGTGAGGCGGGCTGGCAGCTGCTCGAGGCCGCGGCCAAAAAGCGCGGCTTTCTCGCAGGCAGGGGAGAGTACGATACCGAACGCATGAGCGCCGTACTGCTGGATGAGTTCCGAGGCGGCAAACTGGGCAGGATGACCCTGGAGGCGCCGGATGAGAGCACAAATTGACCTCTGGCAGCTGGAAAACGAGCTGTATGACAGCGGAGTGAGGACGCTCTGCGGTGTGGACGAGGCCGGGCGCGGCCCGCTCGCAGGCCCGGTGTGCGCGGCGGCGGTCATGCTGCCGCGTGGGCTTGTCATAGAGGGGCTCGACGACTCAAAGAAGCTGACGGAAAAGCAGAGAGAGCGGCTCTATACGGAGATCACTCAAAAGGCCCTGAGCTGGGCCGTGGCCTTCGCCGACGTGGAGGAGATAGAGGAGCTGAATATCCTAGGCGCGACCTACCTCGCAATGAATCGCGCCCTCTCCGGCCTCGAAGACAAGCCGCAGCTCGCGCTCATAGACGGGAACAGTGCGAAAGGCGTGGAGTGCAATACCCTCTGCGTAGTTGGAGGCGACGGTAGATGCGCCGATATCGCGGCGGCCAGCGTCGTGGCCAAGGTCACGAGGGACAGGCTCATGTGCGAGCTGGATGAGCGGTACCCCGGCTATGGCTTTGCAAAGCACAAGGGATACGGCACAAAGGCCCACTATGCAGCCATAAGGGAGCTCGGCCCCTGCCCCGCGCACAGGCCGTCTTTTTTAAGGAAGATGCACTGATGTATAGTAAAAAGCTCGCAGGCCGCGAAGGTGAGGCGGAAGCCGCGAGATACCTCGAAAGAAAAGGCTATAAGATACTCGGCCTCAATTATTCATGCCGAGTCGGAGAGATAGATGTGATCGCCGAGAAGGACGGTTTTGCCGCCATAGTCGAGGTAAAGCTCAGGGACAGCCCGAAATACGCCGAGGCGAGGGAATTTGTCACAAGGTCGAAGCAGGCGAAACTCAGACGCGCCGCAGAGCACTGGATGATGACGAGCGGTACGGAGCTGCAGCCCAGGTTCGACGTGATAGAGATTTATACCGGCACCGGGGCGTACATAATAAACCATATTGAGAACGCATTTGAATAGGAGAGGGCAAAATGGAGTATTTCAGCACCAGAAACTCGACGAAGCGTATGTCCGCGTCCGAGGCGGTCGTAAAGGGCCTCGCACCGGACGGAGGGCTGTACGTGCCCGCCGAGCTGCCGCCTGTGGATAGAAAAGCCCTCGAGGGGCTGCTCCCGCTCAGCTATGGAGAGAGAGCCAAGCGCATACTCAAACTGTATCTGCCGGAGTATTCCCCGCAGGAACTGGACAGGCTGGTGGCCTCGTCCTACGGCACGAATTTCGATACCGCTGCGGTGGCGCCCGTAAGATTCACCGACAGTTTGACCGGATACCTGGAGCTCTGGCACGGGCCGACATCCGCATTCAAGGATATGGCCCTGCAAATGCTCCCGCATCTGCTCACGGCCTCGCTCAAAAAGTGCGGTGAGGAGCGCGGGGTGTGCATTCTTGTGGCGACTTCAGGCGACACGGGCAAGGCTGCGCTTGAGGGTTTCGCCGATGTGCCCGGCACGAGGATACTCGTGTTCTACCCGAGAGACGGAGTGTCCGACGTCCAAAGGCTGCAAATGGTCACGCAGACAGGCAAAAATGTCGGCGTATGTGCTGTGGAAGGCAATTTTGACGATGCTCAGACCGGCGTAAAGCGCATATTCGGAGATGTGCAGCTCGCCGAGGAACTCTCAGAGCGCGGCTGGTTCCTGTCCTCGGCCAACTCCATAAACTGGGGCAGGCTGCTGCCGCAGATAGTGTACTATTTCTCGGCTTATTGTGATTTTGTGAACTCCGGCAGGATTAAATGCGGAGAGCGGGTCGTGTTTTGCGTTCCCACGGGAAACTTCGGGAATATACTGGCCGGATGGATGGCAAAGGAGATGGGGCTGCCGGTAATGCGATTCGTCTGTGCCTCGAACGCGAATAATGTGCTGACGGATTTCATCAAAACCGGCGTGTACGACAGGAGAAGACCGTTCCACGTCACCAGCTCGCCGTCGATGGACATATTGGTGTCGAGCAACCTTGAGCGGCTGTTGTTCTTCCTGTCGAAAGATACGGAGCGTATATCCGGTTGGATGAAGCAGCTCTCAGAGGAAGGGCGCTACGACGTGGGCAAGCAGCTCGGGAGCCTCGTTAGACGGGACTTTGAGGCCGGATTCTGCGACGACGCGGGCACGGCGGAGGAGATCGCCCGCGTATGGAACGAGTACGGCTATCTCATAGACACACATACTGCGGTGGCGTCCAGGGTGCTCTCGGATTATCGTGCGCGTACCGGAGATAAGACCCCGGCGATTGTGGTCTCCACGGCGAGCCCGTATAAGTTCTGCGACAGTGTGCTCAAAGCGCTCGGACGTGAGGCCGCCGCCCCCGGCACGGAGCTCATCGCACAGCTGGAGCGGGCAACCGGTACCGTCGCGCCCGCACCGCTGTCGAATCTGGCCGGGAAACAGATACGATTCAAAGGCTGCGTACCGCCGGAGGGCCAGAAAAAAGTGGTTCAGGACTTTCTGGCCTGAAAAAAGCCTCCCTTGCGTAAAGGGAGGCGGCACGGCGAAGCCGTGACGGAGGAATCGCGGATGCTGCACGCGGAAACGTCAAACGGCGACCCTCAGCCGGCTGTTAACCGAGCGTTCAGCAGCAGGGCTTCTGCTTGAAGGTGCTGCAGCTGGTCTCGCCGGTACACTGGGCGCGCTTGCCGTCGACTTTAATGTGGGCGGCTGAGCAGCTGCGGCCCTGCTCGTTGTAGAGGCAGTTTTCAGCGTCGCAGCCGATCGTGGTGCTCTTTTTGGTATCGTTCATTGTCATTTACCTCCGGAAAAATAGTTTTGGGCGCCTTGTCCCGGAGCTAGTATTTACCGGGGAACGGAAACTATACGGAGGTGCGCACTTGGCGCTCTACGCGATAGGCGACCTGCACCTGTCCATAGGCGGGGACAAGCCCATGGACGTGTTTGGGGGCAGGTGGATAAACTACGTGGAAAAACTCGAGGAGGGCTTCTCGACCCTGACGGACGAGGACGTCACTGTGCTCTGCGGCGACCTGAGCTGGGGTATGTCGCTTGAGGCAGCCAGGGAGGACTTCCTGTTCATCGACAGTCTGCCAGGGCGGAAGGTAATACTCAAGGGCAACCACGACTACTGGTGGTCGACTGCGGCAAAGGCCGAGCGTTTTTTTGAGGAGAACAACATAAAGACCATCGAGATATTGAACAACAACTGCAGGTTCTACGGAGATACGGCCCTGTGCGGAACAAGGGGCTGGTTCTATGAAGAGGAGCGCGGCGCAGAGCATGACAGGAAGATCATGCTCAGGGAACTGGGCAGACTCGAAACTTCACTCAAATGCGCAGGAGACAGGGAGAAGATCGCCTTTCTGCATTACCCGCCCAAGTTCGCGAATTACGAATGCCCCGAGTTCATAGAGCTGCTCGGCAGCTTCGGGGTCAGGGAGTGCTATTACGGGCATATCCACGGGGCGGGCTGCCGCACAGCTTTCCAGAGCGTTAAAAACGGGGTGCAGTTCAGGCTCGTTTCGGCCGACTGGCTGCAATTTAGGCCGCTTTTGGTGCGAGATAATTCCAGATAGTGATTGCTTTTGAGCAAACAATCTGCTATAATGCTCTAGCCGTGATTTTTAAGATGAAAAATTTCAGCGATAAAACGTAGGAGGATCGGTTCCCATGATTGTCAAGAACGTAGAGAAAAAAGAGAACAATACCGCCATGTTCCAGGTCGAGGTCGACGCGGAGAGCTTCGAGAACGCCGTGAACAGCGCGTATAAACGCCTGAAGGGCAGCATATACGTCGCGGGCTTCCGCAAGGGCAAGGCCCCCAGGGTAGTCATCGAGGGTATGTACGGCAGCGATGTTTTCCATGACGAGGCCGTGCAGATCATCGCGCCCGAGGCTTTCGAGTTCGGCGTGAAAGAGGCGGAGCTTGACAATATAGGCGCCCCCTCCGTCGCGGACTATAACGTCGATGAGAATAAGGTTCTCACCGTTACCTTCATGACCGAGCTGTACCCCGTGGTGACGCTCGGCCAGTACAAGGGCCTTGAGGCCGAGTATCACGAGCCGAGCGTGTCCGACGAGGATGTGGAGGCCGAGCTCAAGGCTGCGCAGAAGCGCAACGCCAGGTTTGTGGACGTGGAGCGTCCCGTGCAGCTGGGCGACACGATTGACCTTGACTTTGAGGGCTTCGTGGACGGCGTCGCCTTCGACGGCGGCAAGGCGGAGAACTACACGCTCGAGATCGGCTCCGGAGCTTTCATACCCGGCTTCGAGGATCAGCTCGTCGGCATGGAGATCGGAGCTGACGGAGAGGTAAACGTGACCTTCCCGGAGCAGTATGACGAGAAGCTGGCCGGCAAGGCGGCGGTGTTCAAGGTGAAGGTGAACGCGGTGCGCGAGCCGCAGCTGCCCGAGCTGGACGACGAGTTCGCCAAAGACGTTTCCGAGTTCGACACTCTTGAGGAGTATAAGGCCGACCTGAGGAAGAACCTGCTGGCAAAACGCACCGAAGCTGCGGACAGCGACTTCAAGTCCCTCATCATGAACCAAGCTCTGGACAACATGAGCGTAGAGGTGCCCGAGGCGCTGATTGCCGAGAAGACGGATGAGTTCCTGCAAAACTATGCGGACAGCATGGGCCTGCGCGGCAGCGTCAGCCGTGAGGATCTCATAAAGGGACTGGGCATGACCGACGAAGGCTTTGCCCAGATGATGCGCCCGGCGGCGACCCGCCAGGTGCAGGCCGATCTGCTGCTGGACGCCATCGTAAAGGCCGAGGGGCTCGAGGCCACCGAGGAGGAGAAGGCCGACTTCTATAAGAAGCTCGAGGAAGACTACGGCGAGAACGCCGAGAAGATCAAGGGCATGATCGACGAGAAGCTCATGATGCAGGACATCGCCAGGAGAAAGGCTGCGGACGCCATCTACACCAGCGCAGTGAAGACCGAGCCGAAGCCGAAAGCGGCGGAGACCGAGGCTGAGAATAAGGACTAACCGCAGAAAAATGCGGTTATGCTCTCTTGGAAACAAGGAAACAGGCGAAAGGAGAGTTTAATATGAGTTTGGTACCGTATGTAGTCGAGCAGACCTCCAGGGGCGAGCGGTCGTACGATATTTTTTCGAGGCTGCTGAACGACAGGATCGTCATGCTGAGCGAGGAGGTCAACTCAACGACCGCGAGTCTCGTTGTCGCGCAGCTTCTGTACCTGGAGGCACAGGATCCGGACAAGGATATCCAGTTCTATATAAACAGCCCCGGCGGTTCGGTGACGGACGGCATGGCGATATACGACACTATGCAGTATATAAAATGCGACGTGTCTACCATCTGCGTGGGCATGGCGGCGTCGATGGGCGCACTGCTGCTGGCCGCGGGTACGAAGGGCAAGAGGCTGGCTCTGCCGAACGCTGAGATCATGATCCACCAGCCCTCCGGCGGAGCAAAAGGCCAGGCGTCGGATATCAAGATACAGGCCGAGTGGATGCTGAGGACGAGAGAGAAACTGAACAAGATCCTCTCAGAGTGCACCGGCAAGAGCATAGAACAGGTCGCGATAGATACCGAGCGCGACAACTTTATGCCGGCCGAGGAAGCCCTGGCATACGGGCTCATCGACAAGGTGATATATAAGAGGTAAGTACCTCGAGGCAGGTGTAAGATGGCAAAAAACGACGACAGGAAGTCAATACGCTGCTCATTCTGCGGCAAGCCGCAGTCGCTGGTCGAGAGGCTCATAGCGGGCAACGGCTCGTATATCTGCGACGAGTGCGTCCGCCTGTGCATGAGCATAGTCGACGAGGACTATGACCCGAACGCTAGGTCAAAACCGGCGCAGCAGCCGACGCTGCTTCCAGAGCGGCTGCCGAAGCCCGCGGAGATAAAGGCGAATCTGGACGAATACGTCATCGGCCAGGACGAGGCCAAGAAGGTGCTCGCAGTAGCGGTGTATAACCACTACAAGAGGATACTGCACTCCGAAAAGAGCGACGTTGAGCTGCAAAAGAGCAATATACTGCTCATCGGGCCAACGGGCAGCGGCAAGACCCTGTTCGCACAAACTCTGGCTAAGATGCTGAACGTGCCCTTTGCGATAGCAGACGCGACGACGCTGACTGAGGCGGGCTACGTCGGTGAGGACGTGGAGAATATTCTTCTGAAGCTCCTGCAAGCGGCGGACTTCGACGTTGAGCGGGCGGAAAAGGGCATCATCTACGTCGACGAGCTGGACAAGATAGCCAGAAAGAGCGAAAATACCTCGATAACGAGGGACGTGTCGGGCGAGGGCGTGCAGCAGGCGCTTCTGAAGCTGCTCGAGGGTACGGTCGCGAGCGTGCCGCCTCAGGGCGGACGCAAGCATCCGCATCAGGAGTTCATCCACGTCGACACGACGAATATTCTGTTCATATGCGGCGGCGCCTTCGACGGGCTTGACAAGATAATCGAGAAGCGGACGGACAAAAAGAGCCTGGGCTTCGGAGCTGATATCAAGTCTTCGAAGGAACGGGACGTGGGCGAGCTGCTGAGCCAGGTGCAGTCGCACGATCTGCTGAAGTTCGGAATAATACCGGAACTGATCGGCAGACTTCCAGTGCTGACCTCGCTGGACTCCCTGGACAGGGACGACCTGGTGAGGATACTGACGGAGCCGAAGAACGCAATGACGAAGCAGTATAAGGCGCTGATGCGCTACGACGGTGTCGAGCTCGAGTTCGAGCCTGAAGCCTTGGGCGCAATAGCCGACAAGGCTATCGAGATGAAGATCGGCGCGAGGGGCCTTAGGAGCGTCATGGAGAAGACGATGACGGACATCATGTACGCCGTGCCTTCGGATGAGACGATAGAGAAGGTCGTAGTCACGGCGGACAGCGTGAGGGGCGATTCAGAACCCCTGGTCATACACGGAAGCAGGCATGACGCCATAGTATCGTAATAGAGACAAAAACCGGGGGGACGGAGGAAAACTTCGTCTCCCTTACGGGTATATTGTTCCCATGAAGGGAGTGTTTAAATGAGCGCAAAATTTGAGTTTGAAGCGAGGCGGAGTATGCCGATACTCGCGCTGAGGGGGCTCTCTGTGTTTCCGGGGATGCTGCTGAACTTCGACGTGGAGCGTCCCATGTCCGCCGCGGCGTTGAACCTCGCCATGAACGCGGATCAGATACTGTTTCTGACGGCACAGAAGGAGATATCCAAGGATGTGCCGTTTCTGGACGACATATACAGGATAGGCACGGTCTGCCGTGTGCGGCAGCTGCTGAGGCAGCCGGGCTCAAAGACGGTGCGCATAATGGTCGAGGGCCTGGCGAGAGGCAGACTTGAGACCCTGACCATGGACTCTCCAAGCCTCTTCGGAGAGATAGAGCCCATGCCGGACGCCGAGGAAAAGCCCACGGTGAAGACCGAGGCCCTGTGCAGAAGATGTACGGCGCTATTCGGCGAGTACGCACAGATATCGGGCAATATCGCGCCGGAATCGGTAATAAATATCATGGCGAATACGGACGCGGCATACGTGGCGGACTTCATTGCGCAGAATATCTACCTGAAGCCCGAGGAAAAGCAGAAGCTGCTCGAAGAGCTGCGGCCTTCGAGGCGGCTGGCTTCGCTCTGCCGTATGCTCACAAGGGAGCTGACCCTGCTGAGCATAGAGCGCGACCTGAACGAGAGCACACAGGAGCAGATGAACCGCAACCAGAGGGAGTATTACCTCAGAGAGCAGATGAAGATCATCCAGTCCGAGCTCGGAGAGGACGACGCGCCGCAAGAGCTGGACGAATACCGGGAGAAGATAAAGGCCCTGCATCTGGAGGAGGAGACGGAGGAAAAGCTCCTGAAGGAAGTCACGCGGCTGTCCAGACAGAGCTTCGGCTCCGCTGAGGGCAGCGTAATCAGGGGCTACCTGGATACCTGCCTGGAGCTGCCATGGAACAAGAGAACCAGAGAGACGCTGGACATAGCAAAGGCTCAGAAGATGCTCGATGAGGATCACTTCGGGCTGGATAAGGTCAAGGAGCGTGTAATAGAGTTCCTGTCGGTGCGGAAACTCGCGCCGGACGTAAAGGGCGGAGTGCTCTGCCTGGTGGGGCCCCCGGGCACGGGCAAGACGAGCATAGCCATGAGCATAGCCCGGGCGACGAACCGGAAGCTCTCAAGAGTCGCCCTCGGCGGCGTACACGATGAGGCGGAGATACGCGGCCACAGGAAGACCTATATCGGCGCCATGCCCGGCAGGCTCATCTCCGGGCTCATTCAGGCCGGGAGCATGAATCCGGTGATGGTGCTGGACGAGATAGATAAACTCGGCTCCGACTACCGGGGCGACCCCTCGGCGGCGCTTTTGGAGGCGCTGGACGCGGAGCAGAACTGCCGGTTCAGAGATAACTATATGGAAGTGCCCGTAGACCTCTCCGACGTGTTTTTCATAACGACCGCGAACACGACGGATACCATACCCAGACCTCTGCTGGACAGGATGGACGTCATCGAGCTCACGAGCTATACGGACGAAGAGAAATTGCAGATCGCCAAGCGCCACCTGCTGCCTAAACAGAGGAAGAAGCACGGACTCACCGGCGTAACGCTGAAGGTGAGCGACGACGCTATAAGGGAGATCATCTCACACTATACCCGTGAGTCCGGCGTCCGAATACTTGAGCGCGAGCTCGCGGCGGTGTGCCGCAAGTGTGCGGCGGGTATAGCAAAAGGCGAGTACAAGTCGCTGACGGTGCGGGCCGGGAAGCTCGAACCTCTGCTCGGGCCCGCTAAATATAAGCCGGACGCCGTGTACCCGAGGGACGAGGTCGGCTTGGTGCGCGGCTTGGCCTGGACTTCGGTCGGGGGCGAGGTTCTGGACGTCGAAGTCGAAGTTGTCGAGGGCTCCGGCCAGCTGGAGCTGACGGGCAACCTTGGCAACGTCATGAAGGAGTCCTGCAAGGCGGCCATAACCTATATCAGAAGTCGGGCGGATAAGCTGGGCATAGACCCGCAGTTCCATAAGAACCGGGATATCCATATCCACTTCCCGGAGGGCGCGGTTCCGAAGGACGGCCCGTCCGCAGGCATCACGATAACAATAGGCGTCATATCGGCGCTGACCGGCATACCCGTGCGCCGCGACCTGGCCATGACCGGAGAAATAACGCTCAGGGGCCGCATCCTGCCCATCGGCGGGCTGAAGGAAAAGACCATGGCCGCACTGAGGGCCGGGGTGTCGACAGTCATCATCCCGGCGGCCAACGAGCCCGATCTGGAGGAGATCGACCAGAGCGTGCGCGAGCGGCTGAAATTCGTCACGGCGGATCATGTGGACTCGATACTGGATGTGGCGCTGAACCGCAGAGCGGTGGAAGCGGAAGCGGACGAAGAGATGGCGGCGGCGTCGATGCAGCCGCCTCCTCCGCCGACAACTGCGGGCGAGAGCGCGGCAAGGATAGGACAGTGACATGGCGCAGCTGAATCTGAACAAGGCCGAGTTCGTAAAGTCCGCGGCGGGGCCAGAGGCGTTTATAAGGGACAGCCTGCCGAGGATTGTGTTTGCAGGCAAATCCAACGTCGGCAAGTCCTCCGTCATAAACCGGCTGCTGAACCGGAAGAACTTCGCAAGAGTAGGCGCTCAACCGGGAAAGACGGTTCACGTGAACTACTTCAGGATAGACGGGCGCTGCTGGTTCGTCGACCTGCCGGGTTACGGCTACGCCGCCGTGGCGAAGACGGAGCTCGACCGCTGGGCGGAGCTGATGGAGAGTTTTTTTGCCGAACCTGAGCAGATAAGCCTGGGCGTCATGATAGTGGACGCAAGGCATAAGCCGACGGCCGACGACCTGACGATGTGCGAGTGGTTCAAAACCTCTGGCCGCCCGTTCGTGGTTGCGGCGAACAAGTGCGACAAGCTCTCAAAGACGGCGGCGGCGGAGAACCTGGCGATGATACGCAGGGAGCTCGGGCTTGCGGAGGACACGCCGCTTTTGGCCTTTTCGGCGGAGAAGGGAGATGGCCGCGCCGAGCTGCTGTCAAGAATACTTGAACTTGTCTGAAACCGGGCGGGATGGGCAAAGCACTCATCCCGCTCTTGTTTTTTCACGACGGGGTTGTTATAATTGTCGAAGGTGAAGTTTTGATGCATGATCTGCAATCTATATGGCGCGGCCTGGATTGGAGCGTTCTAACGAATCTGCTGCTCAGTATAGTCCCGGCGCTGGTGTGCATAACCCTGCACGAGCTGGCGCACGGCTATGTGGCTTACAGGCTGGGCGACGATACTGCAAAACGCGCCGGAAGGCTGACGCTGAATCCAATCAAGCACATAGATATCATGGGCCTCGCCATGATGGTGATCTTCAAGTTCGGCTGGGCAAAGCCGGTGCCCGTGAATATGTGGAAATTCAAGAACCCGAAGAAAGGGATGGCAATCTGCGCGGCGGCGGGGCCTCTGGCGAATATCCTGATAGCCGTCGTGTGCCTGTTCCTCTACGGGCTGCTGTTCAGATTTTTCGCCGGGGCGAGCAAGGCGGGAGACTACCTGCTGGAGATGTTGTATATAACGGCCTACCTCAGCACGGCGCTGGCCATATTCAATATAATACCGATACCTCCTCTGGACGGCTCGAAGGTGCTGTACTCATTCATATCCGACCGGGCGTATGCAGCGCTCATGTACTATGAGCGCTACGGCATGATATTCCTCGTCGCTGCAGTTTTCCTGCTCAGCAGGACGGACTTGAACCCTCTGGGGAACGCGGCCTATTGGCTCATGGATAAGCTCTTTGCGGCGGCGAATTGGGGCTTTGACCTCGCGGGCCTGTTCGCCTGAGAGGGGAGAGATATATGGAGAATCCGACCTTCCACCTCGAAGGCGTAGTCAAGAACCGGGACGATGTTCAGGACTTTGAAGGCCCCCTGAGCCTCATTTTGATGCTGCTTCAGAAAAACAAGATAGAGATAAGAGATATCAGCATCTCCGAGATACTCGACCAGTACCTCGGCTACCTTGCAGAGATGGAGCGCATGGATCTCGAGATCGCCAGTGAGTTCGTGCAAATGGCGGCGTATCTGTTGTATATAAAGACAAGAACGCTGCTGGCGGTCGAAGAAGAGGTCACAGAGCTGGAGCAGCTCATGTCTTCGCTGGAGAAGCTGAAGGCCAAGGATATGCGCGAGGCGATAAAGCAGGTGCTGCCGGAGCTCTCGGCGCAGTCGGAGCGCGGTATGCTGCTCTGGACAAGGCCGCAGGAGCCGGTGTCCCCGGCGGCGAAGGCATATGATTACCGGCACGAGGGCGCCGATCTGCTAAGGGCGCTGTATTCCGTGTTCTCGAGAGCTGAAGCGAAGCTGCCCGGGCCTCCGGAGCTGAACGCCCTGGCCCCGAAACGTATAGTCTACGGAGTCAGAGATAAGAGCCGCGAGATACTCAGGATACTCGGCGAGTCTCCTACGAGCCTTCGGTCTCTGTACGAAATGGGCAGAAGCCGCTCCGAGGTCGTGGCGACGTTTTTGTCCGTGCTCGAGCTTTGTTCCATGGGCAGCGTGGTAATAACGGAGCAGGATGGGGAGCTGATGCTCAGCTTCACGGGCGGCGACACGGAGAGTATAATAGAGGCCATCGAGGAATGACATATGGATGAACTGGAATTGAAAGCCGCTGTGGAGGCTATAATCTTCGCGTCGGGAGAGCCGGTGCCGGCGGCTCGGATATCGCTGGTGCTGGGCGTGCCGGAGCAGGACGTCTTCGACTGCGCAGAGAAGCTCGCGGAGGAGTACGAGGGCGCGGGCCGCGGCATAAGGCTCGTGAGGCTTGATAAGTCGCTGCAGATGTGCTCCGCTCCGCAGTACGCAAAGCAGATAGCAAGGGTGATCGAACACCGGGCTCCGCCCAAGCTCTCGCCTCCTGCGCTGGAGACTCTGGCGGTCGTGGCCTACTTCCAGCCGGTGACAAGGGCGTACGTGGACGAGGTCAGGGGCGTGGACAGTTCGTATACCGTATCGTCGCTGGTCGAGAAAGGGCTCATAGAGCCCACGGGCAGGCTGGAGGCCCCGGGCAGACCCACGCTGTATAAGACCACGGAGGCGTTCCTGCGGGTCATGGACGTTTCGGAGCTCTCGGAGCTGCCAAAACTGCCGGACATGGCCTCGACGGACGGGCTCGAGAAGCTCCAGGGCGCCATTGAGGCGCTCAAGGGGCGCGGAGAGCAGATGGTAATGGATCTTGAACAAAAGGAGACGGGGGGTGAGGCTCTTTGATCGTGCTCCTTGTGATAGTCGCGGTGCTCGTGCTGCTGCTCGTCATACCATTCGGCGTATCGGCGAGGTATGTGGGCGGAGAGCTGGGCGTCGCAGCGCGGGTGCTCTGCTTCAATATCAAGGTTCTGCCGCGCAAGGAGAAGCCAAAGAAAGAGAAGAAGGAAAAGAAACCGAAAAAAGAAAAGAAGCCAAAAAAGGAGAAGCCTGAGAAGGAGAAAAAGCCCAGGCCCAAGCCCTCTCCGGAAGAGCTTATCCAGCTGCTGAAGATAGGGCTCGACGCTCTGGCGAGGTTTAAACGGAAGCTGACGGTCAACAAGTTTATGCTGCACCTGGTCGTCGCGGCGGACGACCCGTTTGAGGCTACGATGGCCTATGGGCTCGTGAATACAGCCCTGGGTGTTCTTGAAGGCATGAGAGGCCGTGCCTTCCGGGTGAGGCAGTGCGACATACAGACCGCGCTGGACTTCGACTCCACGGAGCCGAGATTTGACGCGGAGCTGACGCTGACAATAAGCCTGGGACGTATCCTGGCCGTGGTGTTCGCAGCGGGCTGGGGCTTCATGAAGTTCAAAATGAGAGCGGCGAAACAAAATGCCGCAGCAAAAGCAGAGGAAGAAAGGAAGGTAAGCAATGGAACAGGCACAGACCCCGATGGCGGAATTTCTGCAAACCAGTATGTCTAAAATCAAGGAAATGGTGGACGTCAACACCATAGTCGGCGATCCGGTCACAACGCCTGACGGAATCACGCTGGTGCCGGTCTCCAGAGTGACCTTCGGTTTCGGCGGAGGCGGCGGCGACCAGGTGAAGCAGCGCAGCGGCTTCACCGGCGGCAGCGCGGCCGCAGTGAAGATCGAGCCCATCGGTTTTCTTGTGATCAGAAACGGCGTGGTGAATATGCTGAATATCCAGCCTCCCGCGTCGAACACGTTCGAGAGGATCGTCGACCTCATCCCGCAGCTCATGGACAAGGCAGAGCAGATGAGGGACAAAAAGGCCGAGGCATAATCCAAGGCCGCACAGTCAATAATAAGCACCGCCCAATACTTGCAGGGTGGTGCTATTATTGAGAAAACTAACGGGTGTAGTCCTGAGCCTCGCGCTCATTTCCGTTTTGCGGTTCCCCGTCCACGCGGAGCTGTCCACGTCGGCAAAGTCGGCTATCCTAGTCCACGCGGACACGGGAACGGTGCTCTATGAGAAAAACGCCGACGAACATATGCTCATCGCAAGCACGACCAAGATAATGACCGCCATAGTCGCGCTTGAACATTGCGAGCTCGACGATGTGGTCGAGGTAGACGCAAGGAGCGCAGGCATCGAGGGCTCGTCGATGTATATCAAGGCCGGAGAGAGGTATACGGTAGAGGAACTGCTCTACGGGCTGATGCTGGCGTCCGGCAATGACGCGGCAGCGGCGCTTGCGCTGCACGTTTCGGATAGCATAGAGGACTTCGCCGCGCTCATGAACGAGAAGGCCGCAGAGCTTGGAATGGCGGAGTCGAGCTTCAAAAACGCACACGGTCTCGACGAGGAGGGCCACTACTCAACGGCAAGGGATATGGCCAAGCTCGCGGCCTACTGCATGGAGAATGAGGACTTTGCCAGGATAGCGGGCACAGTCTCATATACTGTCGGAGAGCAGACATTCGTGAACCATAACCGGCTCCTGCGTGAGTACGAGGGCTGCATCGGGCTCAAGACCGGATATACCATGGCGGCGGGACGCACACTGGTCAGCTGCGCGGAGCGAGACGGAGCCAGATACGTCTGCGTCACATTGAACGACCCGGATGACTGGGACGACCACAGGGCGCTCTACGACTGGGCCTTTGCGAATTACAGCTTTGCCGAGGTCATACCTGCCGGCCTGAGCCGAGAGGTGCCCGTCATATCCGGAGCCGAGAGTTCAGCCGTCGCGCAGACCGAGGGCTCAGCAAGAGCGCTCATAAGGAACGGGGAGAGCTATACGACTAAACTTGAGCTGCCCGGTTTTGTGTTTGCGCCGATAGCTGAGGGAGAGAGCGCCGGCAGGGCCGTCGCCTGCATGGGCGGCAGGGAGATAGCATCAGTCAGAATGGTGTACAGAGAGGAAATAGCCGTCGAAGACGGGCTGCTGCTGTCGCCTGGAGAGCGCTTCCTGCGGTTCTGGCTTCTGAGCGGCTGCGGCTCCCCGTTTTATCTGGAAGAGGGACGTGTTGAGATTTGAAGGAACGCCTCCAAAAATTGATATCCTCGGCAGGCCTGGCCTCGCGCCGGGCGGCCGAGGAGCTCATAAAACAGGGCCGGGTAAAGGTGAACGGCGAGACCGCCGTGTTGGGTATGTCCGCCGACCCGGATACAGACGATATCAGGGTGAACGGCAGGAGACTCAGGATAGCCGATACCCGCGTCTACATAATGCTCAATAAGCCCAGAGGCTACGTCACCACGATGTCGGACGAGAAGGGCCGGAAAACGGTCGCAGAACTCGTGAAGGGCGCCGGCAGAAGGCTGTATCCGGTGGGCAGGTTGGACTTGAACTCCGAGGGCCTTCTCATAATGACAGACGACGGAGATACCGCGAACGCGCTCATGCACCCCTCGGGCGAGGTCGAAAAGACCTACCGCGTAACGGTGTCCGGCCTGGATGCAGAGACCGCAAAGCGGGAACTGGAAGCCCTGCGCAAGATCGGCGACGAGCCTATAAGCGCGGCCCGGGTCAGCTTCGCAGGCGCCGCGGGCGAGGATAAATACCTGCTCGATATAGGCATCCGCGAGGGCAGAAACAGACAGATCAGACGTATGTGCGCCGCCGTCGGCCTGGAGGTCAGAAGACTGGTTCGCATCTCCGAGGGCGAGCTCCGCCTGAACGGCCTCGCAACTGGAAAATGGAGGCATCTGAACCGCGATGAACTCAACTGGCTACTTAATCTGCACTGAAAATTTGCAAGTTTTTGAAGTTGTTCATGCAAATGTACTTGTAATTTTTTAATCATGTGTGTAGAATACTCTTAAATTGCAGTTTAGCCGGGATATAAATTCGTCCCGACCACGCATAAATTGGAGGAGCACACATGGATAAAGACATTCTTACTCTTATTTCCAGGGATAATTCCGGCTTTTCAAAGGGCCAGAGGCTCATCGCAAAATACATTCTGGAGAATTACGACAAGGCCGCGTTCATGACCGCAGGCAAGCTGGGCAAGACGGTCGGAGTGAGCGAGTCGACTGTGGTTCGCTTCGCAGCCGAGCTGGGCTACGACGGATATCCCGGCATGAGGAAGGCGCTCCAGGAGATGATACGCTCGAGGCTCACCTCCGTTCAGAGGATAGAGGCCGCAAAGGATCTCATTGAGGACAGGAATATCCTCAAGGCAGTCATAAGCGACGATATTGACAAGCTCCAGGCAACGCTTGAAGAGATAGACCAGGATAGTTTCGACAGGGCGATCGATATGATAATGTCCGCGAAGAATATCTATATCTTCGCCTCGAGAACGTCCCAGAGCCTGTCGAGTTTCATGGGCTTTTATTTGAATATGCTTAGGGATGGGGTGCGTCAGGTGAGGGACAACTCTGCCGCCGAGGCCTATGAGCAGCTCATCAGGATAGGCAAGGGCGACCTGTTCATCGGCTTTACGTTCCCGAGATACTCTTCAAGGTCGCTGAAGGTCATGCGCTTCGCCAAGGACAGGGGCGCGTCGACGCTCGCACTGACGGACAGCGAGAGCTCGCCGCTCTACGGTGTGGCAGACGTGAGCCTGTTCGCGAAGAGCGAGATGGTGTCGTTTGTCGACTCGCTGGTTGCGCCCCTGAGCCTGGTGAACGCGATAGTAATAGCGGTCGGCGCCAAGTCCAGGGACAGGCTGGCGGAGACATTCAAAGACCTGGAGAACGTTTGGAGCGAGTATAAGGTGTTCGAGAAGATTGAAAACTGACGCAGTCATAATAGGCGGCGGCGCGGCGGGCACGCTCTGCGCCGCGCTGGCGGCAGGCCGCGGGCTGGATGTCGCGCTGCTGGAGCCGAACAGGACGCTCGGCCGTAAACTCAGAATAACGGGCAAGGGCCGCTGCAACGTGACGAACGACTGTGACGCAAGGGAGTTCATCGCCGCCATTCCCGGAGATGGGCGCTTTTTGCAGAGCGCCATACATAAGTTCGGAACCTCGGACACGAAGGCGCTGTTCGAGGGCCTTGGCGTTGCTTTGAAGACTGAGAGAGGGAACAGGGTGTTTCCGGTGTCGGACAGGGCGGACGACGTGGCGGACGCACTGACGGAGCTTGCCGCTGAAAACGGCGTCAAAGTGATACGCGAAAGGGCGAAAAGGGTGCTCACCGGTGAAGACGGCGCGGTGAGGGCCGTGCAGACGGACAGGGGCGAGATAAACTGCCGCAGCGCCGTCATCTGCACCGGAGGGCTGTCGTATCCCGGGACGGGTTCTACCGGAGACGGATACCGGATGGCGAAGGAGCTGGGACACACGATAAACGAGTGCCGGCCTTCGCTCGTGCCGCTCGAGTCTCCGGACAAGTGGTGCAGGGAGATGCAGGGCTTTTCGCTGAGGAACGTGGAGCTCTCAGCATATGAGGATGAGAAACTGATATATAAGGCGCTGGGCGAGATGCTGTTCACGCACTTCGGCGTCTCCGGGCCTCTGGTGCTGTCTGCCTCGGCGCATATGCGCAGATTCGGACAGAGCAGATACAGGCTTTCGATCGACCTCAAGCCGGGCCTGGATGAGAAAAAGCTAGACGCCCGGCTGCTCAGAGATTTTGAGAAGTATAACAATCGGGAGTTTAGAAATTCACTGGGCGATCTTGCGGGCAGGACGATGATACCCGTACTGGTCGAGCTCTCGGGCATACCCGGAGAGACGAGGACAAACTCGGTGACGCGGCAGCAGAGGGCTTCGCTGGCGAAATTGCTCAAGGCATTTCCGGTGTCGATATCCGGGCCGAGGCCGATAGCTGAGGCGATAGTCACCTCAGGCGGCGTCGCCACCGGGGAGGTCAACCCGAGGACGATGGAGTCGAAGCTGGTGCCTGGCCTGTACTTTGCTGGAGAGGTGCTGGATCTGGACGCATATACGGGGGGCTATAACCTTCAGATAGCCTGGTCTACGGCCTACGTCGCCGCAAATTCTCTGCAACAGGGGTGTGAGGATGAGTAAGCGCTTTTCAGTAGCGATAGACGGGCCGTCCGGCGCAGGCAAGAGCACGATAGCGAAAGCTGCGGCGAAGAGGTTCGGTTTCATTTATGTGGACACCGGGGCGATCTACAGGACGGTCGGCCTCGCCGCCTCGAGGGCGGGCATGGCGCTCGGGGACGAGGGCGGAGTCGTGGAGCTTCTGCCTAAGCTGGAGGTCGGTTTCGGCTACGCCGAGGACGGGACGCAGAGGATGTACTTGAACGGCGAGGACGTTTCGGGGCTGATCAGGACTCCGGAGATATCCATGCGTGCCTCGGAAGTGTCGGCTATGCCGGAGGTCAGGGCCTACCTTCTGGATATGCAGCGCGGCATGGCGGAACGCCAGGACGTGGTCATGGACGGACGGGACATCGGAACGGTGGTGCTTCCCGATGCGGACTTGAAAGTCTTCCTCACCGCAAGCGCGGAGCAGAGGGCGCTCAGAAGATTTAAGGAGCTCATGCAAAGGGGCGCGGAGGACAGCTATGAGCAGGTTCTCGCGGATATAATCAAACGGGACGAAAACGACAGCAGCCGGGCCGCCGCACCGCTGAGAAAAGCGGAAGACGCGGTGGAAGTCGATACTAGCGAGCTGAGCCTGGAGGAGAGCATCGACAGGGTCTGCGGCCTCATCAGCGAAAGGATGAAAACGAGCCATGAATGAGCATGATTACGACCAGGAGCGGCGCAGTTTCGGCAGAGTTTACGACCTGCTTCTCCCAATCGTGAAGGCATTCTACCCAATGCGATGCAAGGGCCTGGAGAATATCCCCGAGGGCCCGGCAGTCGTTTGCGCGAACCACTCGAATTATATCGACCCTCTGCTCGTTGCGGCTGCATTCGGGAAGGAGAACTATATGCACTTCATGGCGAAGCTGGAGCTGCAGAAGGTGCCGATCGTCGGCCCGGTGCTGAAGAAATGCGGCATCTGCTTCGTGGACAGGGGCAAGAGCGATATAGACGCCATCAGGAGCATGATGAAATACTTGAAACATGGCGAGAAGGTCTTCATGTTCCCCGAGGGCACGAGAGCGGAGCACGACAATGAGGTCGAGGCCAAGACCGGCGCGGTGAGGATAGCGGCGAAGATGAAGGTGCCCATCCTCCCTGTGTATATACCGAGGGGCAAGAAGGTCTTTGGAAAAGTAGAGCTGCTTGTGGGCGAACCGTATACAGTGGAGGCAAGTACGCACGAGGAGTACGAACGCGAGGCGGACGGGATCATGGAGCGGATATACGAACTGAGGGACGGTACGAACGGATGATAAGGCTGGCAAAGAGCGCCGGTTTCTGCTTCGGTGTGTCGCGGTCAGTGGACATGGCGGAGAAGCTGCTTGCGGAGGGGCCGTGTAAGAGCCTGGGCCCGCTCATACATAATGAGGATGTGGTCGGCAGGCTCGCGGATATGGGCCTCACGGTGGTGGACGGGCCGGATGACGTGGAGAGCGGCGACCGGGTCATCATCAGGTCGCACGGGGTCGCAAAGTCGACGGAAGACGCGCTGAGGGCCGCCGGAGCCGTTGTGACGGACGCGACCTGCCCGAACGTGGCGCGGATACACAGGATAGTGAGCGCCGCTTCTGAGCGGGGGAGGACGGTGCTGGTCATAGGCACGAAGGGCCACCCGGAGGTTCAGGCAATTTGCGGAAGATGCAGGGAGCCCGTAGTAGTGGCAAACGCGGCGGAGCTGGAAACATGGCTGAGCCAAAATGTTGAAAATTGCACAAAAGAGCTGACCGTAGTAGTGCAGACTACCCAAACAAAAAATAATCTCGACGAATGTGAAAAATTAATAAAAAAATGGTGTACAAAAGCGGAGATATTTGATACAATATGCTTTGCTACGTCCATAAGGCAAGAGGAGGCCAAAGAACTCGCCTCCAAATGTGGAGCAATGGTTGTCATTGGCGGGAAGGATAGCGCCAACAGCCTGCACCTGGCGGAGCTGTGCCGGGAGAGGTGCCCGAACACGCAGTTCATAGCGTCTGCGTCGGAGTTGGACAAGACCAGGCTCAGCGGTGCTGAGGAAGTGGGAGTGACAGCCGGAGCATCCGCGCCGGCATGGATAATCAAGGAGGTACTGGATAAGATGAGCGACGAGATCCTGATTCAAGAGAACCCTGTTGAGGCCCCGGCCGAGGAGGCCAAAGTTGAAGCTGCGGCCGTAGAAGAAGCGGCGCCGGTTGCAGTGGAAGAGGCTGCTCCGGCAGCAGAAGCGCCCGCTGAAGAGGCCGCGCCCGCTGAGAAGAGCTTCGACGAGTTGTTGGAGGATTCTCTGAAAACTATATATAACGGAGACAAGGTCAGCGGCGTTGTAGTGGCGATCACGCCGACCGAGGTCAGCATCGACCTTGGCACGAAGTATTCGGCGTTCATACCGACCACTGAGTTCACCGAGGACGGCGACGTAAAGCTCGAGGACGCCATCCATCTCGGCGACACTGTCGAGGCGATCGTGGTTCGCGTGAACGACGTTGAGGGCACGGCGCAGCTGTCGAAGAAGCGCATGGACACGGTCAGGAACTGGGCGGACATCGAGGCCGCGCAGGAGGCCGGTTCCGTTGTCGAGGGCACCGTCACCGAGGAGAACAAGGGCGGCGTCGTCGTCTCCGTGAAGGGCATCAGGGTCTTTGTACCGGCGAGCCAGTCGGGTCTGCCGAAGGACACTCCGATGACCGAGTTGCTAAAGCAGAAGGTCAGGCTGAAGATAACCGAGGTCAATCGCGGCCGCAGGCGCGTGGTGGGCTCCATAAGGGCCGTTCTGCAGCGCGAGCGCAGGGAGAAGGCGGAAGCCGTCTGGAACGAGATCGAAGTCGGCAAGGTGTATAAGGGCGTCGTGAAGAGCCTGACGAGCTACGGTGCTTTCGTGGACATCGGCGGCATCGACGGTATGGTTCACGTCTCCGAGCTGAGCTGGAGCAGGATAAAGAACCCGGCCGAGGTCGTCTCCGTTGGCGACGAGCTCGAGGTCTACGTCATCGGCTTCGACAAAGAAGCCAAGAGGATCTCCCTGGGCTATAAGAAGGCCGAGGACAATCCCTGGACGAAGTTCGTGAACACCTATAAGGTCGGCGACATTGCCAAGGTCAAGGTCGTGAAGCTCATGCCCTTCGGCGCGTTTGCCGAGGTCATGCCGGGCGTTGACGGTCTCATCCATATCAGCCAGATCGCTAACCGCCGCATCGGCAAGCCGGACGAGGTTCTGAGCGTGGGCGACGTTGTGGACGTGAAGGTCACTGCAATCGATAACGACAAGCAGAAGATCAGCCTGTCGATAAGGGCCATGTCCGAGCCCGAGCCGGCGCCGAGGAAGGCGGCGGCTGTCGAAGAGCCCGTCGAGCCCGAGGAAGACGCCCTGGTATACGAGGTCAGCGAGACCGGTGAGGCCAGCGGCAACATTCCCGACGTAGAGGAATAATCCATAGTTACCCGAAAGGCGCCTGTTCAAATCGAACAGACGCCTTTTTTTATTTAAATTCAGGGAAATCCTTGCTAAAATGTAGGCCTTAGAGTATAATGGATATATAAAGAGGAAGTGGTATAGCTGGGAAACGGAGGATAGAATGACATTCCGCGTGGGCGACAGGATCGCGCACCCGATGCACGGCGCGGGGACTATCGACAGTATTGTCAGGAAGAAGGTCAGCGGCAGGGAGAGGGATTATTATGTCCTCAAGCTGCCGGTAGGGGATATGCTGGTCTTGATCCCGGTGGAGAGCAGCACGGAGATAGGCGTCAGACCCATCGTCAATGCGGACGAGGCCGAGAAGATACTCGGCTCAATACCGGAGCTTGAGATAGAGATGACGCAGAATTGGAACAAGCGATACCGGGAAAATATGATGAAGATAAAAAGCGGGAACCTTCTTGAAGTCGCATCAGTCGTAAAGGGGCTGATGCAGCGGGAGAAGGAGCGGGGGCTGTCCACGGGTGAGCGGAAGATGCTGCACTCGGCAAAACAGATACTCATATCCGAGATCGTCCTGTCGGAGAGTTCCAGCTACGAAGAAGTGGAGGAGCGGCTGAACAGCGCTCTGGTCTGCTCGTAAATCCGGGGCGGTTTTGTGCCGCCCCATAATTATGCCGATGCGAGGTACATATGTCTGGGAAAAAGGAAGTCAAAACCGAGCGGCCGTATTGCGCTGTGGTCATAGTCGCTGCAGGCAGCGGCACGAGGATGGGCGGGGATAAGCTCATGCTCGAGTTGGGCGGCTGCACAGTGATAGAGCGTACCATGCTGGCCCTGGAGGCCTGTAAATGCGTTGACGAGCTCGTGGTAGTCACACAGAGCGAAAAAATACCCACCATTGCGAAAATGGCCAGGGAGCGGGGCATAGAAAAGCTCAAATGTGTCGTCGAGGGCGGAACAGACCGAACAAGCTCAGCATATAGGGGCGTCTGCGAGTGCTCGGAGAAGGCGGAACTTATCGGGATCCATGACGGTGCGCGTCCGCTTGTAACTGAGGATATAGTCGAGCGAACCGTGAGCGCCGCAGCTGAGCGCGGCGCGGCAGCGCCGGCGGTACACGTAAAAGATACGGTCAGGCAGGCCAGAGGCGGCAGGGTGCTCAGAACGCTCGAGCGGGACGAGCTCTATCTCATGCAGACGCCGCAGGTGTTCAGGGCCGAGCTCATCAGGGCCGCGCTGGAGGACGCCGTGCGGCTGGGCATAGCGCTGACAGACGACTGCGCGGCGGTCATGCTCATGGACGCCGAGGTATTCCTCACAGAAGGCTCGGAGGAGAACTTGAAACTGACGACGCCGGCGGATGTTTTCACCGCCTCGGCGATAATCGACGCAAGGGGGGACTTCATGTGAGAGTCGGCCAGGGCTACGACGTTCACCGGCTGACCGAGGGGCGGAAGCTCATACTCGGCGGGGTGGAGATAGAATACGAAAAGGGCCTGCTCGGCCACTCGGACGCGGACGTGCTCACGCACGCTGTTATGGACGCGCTGCTCGGCGCTGCTGCGATGGGCGATATAGGCAAGCTCTTCCCGGATAACGACCCGGCCTATGAGGGCGCTGACAGCCTGCGCCTGCTGGAAGAGGTCTGCGCGAGGCTGCGTGAGCGCGGCTTTGAGATAGAAAACGTCGATTCCACAGTTATCGCACAGAAACCGAAACTCGCCCCTTATATAGAGAATATGCGCCGCAATCTGGCACGGGCAATGGATGTGGACGTTTTCCGTGTCAGCGTAAAAGCCACAACGGAGGAGCGGCTGGGCTTTACAGGAGAGGGCCTCGGGATAGCTGCGCAGGCGATAGCGCTAATAGAAGGCTGATGTCAAATCAAAACCGCCCGCATAGAATGGAGTACGCTTCACTGATATGCGGGAGGATTTTTTATGCGATATCTCATAATGTGCCGCTCACAGACTTACGCTCAGAGAGCGGCGAGACTGCTGGAGCGCTCGGGCATCACCGCCACTATCTCCCGCGCACCGCAGGGGCTCGTAAACTCCGGCTGCGCGTGGTGCGTAAAGGTGTCCGGCGTGAAGCTGACGCAGGCAGTCAATACGCTGAGACGCTCCGGTGCGAACTTCGGTAAGATTTTCAGGGAGGACGAGGATGGATATACGGAGGTGACGCTGTGATATACCTTGACAGCGCAGCGACCAGCCTCCAGAAACCAGGAAGCGTCCACCAGGCAGTCTGGAACGCCATGCGAACCATGGCGAGCCCGGGAAGGGGAGGGCACCGGCCGGCATTGCTGGCCGCTGACTGCGCATACGACTGCCGGAATGAGCTGGCGGGGCTCTTCAACCTGAGCAGACCCGAGAACGTCGTGTTCACTATGAACGCAACGCACGGATTGAATATAGCCATAAACACGCTCGTGTCCGAGGGCGACAGAGTTGTAATATCCGGCTACGAGCACAACGCCGTCACGAGACCGCTCCACAGGCTCGGTGCGGTCGTAGATACGGCCGTGTCCCCGGTCTTTGACACGGAAGCGGCGATAGAAGCCTTTAAAGCGCGTATACCCGGTGCGAAGGCTGTGGTTTGTACACACGTCTCAAACGTCTTCGGCTTTATCCTGCCGATATATGAGATAGCCGCGCTCTGCCGGGAATACGAAGTGCCGCTCATAGTGGACGCATCTCAGTCCGCCGGAGTTCTTGAGGTCGACATGGAGAAGCTGGGCGCAAAGTTTATCGCCATGCCGGGACATAAAGGCCTTTACGGGCCCCAGGGCACAGGGGTGCTGTTGTGCCGGGACTTCGCAGAGCCGATCATGGCCGGGGGTACCGGCTCCGAGAGCAGGAACCAGACAATGCCCGAGTTCCTTCCAGACAGACTGGAAGCGGGAACTCATAATATTCCCGGCATAGCCGGGCTCATGGCCGGGGTCAGATTCGTCCGCTCCCGGGGAACGGAAAATATAGCGGCCCACGAGATGAAACTCACCGCGCTGCTGGCAGAGAAGCTGAAAACAGTGCCGGGCCTTGAGGTCTTCGCCTCTGAAGATGGCGGCGCCCAGTCGGGCGTCCTGTCCGTAAGACACGAGCAAATCGGCAGCGAGGAGCTGGGCGATATGCTGGGGAAAGCCGGAGTCTGCGTGAGAGCCGGACTGCATTGCGCCCCGGCAGCGCACGAGAGCGCCGGAACATTGAGCGGAGGCACCGTCAGATTCAGCTTCTCAGCCTTCAATTCCGAGACCGAGACCCTCAGAGCGGCCCGGATAACCGAATCTCTTGCTGAGCGGTAAATGGAGTTGCTATTTGCGGAAGATTGTTATATAATACTATGACTAACCGCTGCGCCCCGGCAGATGAGCCGAGGCGCTCGATACGGAAGCTGTGGGGACAGGCACTATGGAAAAAATACAATCCGTAATATCCACCGCGATAAACTATATGAAAACCGCGCAGGCCTCGGATATCGTGGATATCCTGCTCGTCGCGATGCTCATCTACGTGGCGATAGGACTCATACGGCGGACGAATATGACGAGAGTCGCAAGGGGTATAGTCCTCATCATACTCGCGCTTTGGTTGTCCGACTTGCTAAAGCTGAGGATGATAAACTCGTTCCTGAAGACTACGGTCGAGCTCGGCTTCATAGCCCTGGTGATTATTTTCCAGCCGGAGCTAAGGAGACTGCTGGAGAGGATGGGCAGTGGCAGATTCATGTACTTTTTCGGTGGCGGTTCCGCTCCGCTGACCTTTGAGTCCACGATAAACCAGACCGTGCTCGCCTGCACGTCGATGTCAGAGTCGAAGACCGGCGCGCTCATAGTGTTCGAGAGGATGATAAGCCTGAACGAACAGATGGCCACGGGCACGATCGTGAATGCGGACGTGACGAGCGAGCTGCTGCGGAATATTTTCTTTGTGAAGGCGCCGCTGCATGACGGTGCGGTGATAATCCGGGAGGGCAGGCTGGCCGCCGGCGGCTGTATGCTGCCTCTCTCTCAGAACGCGAGCCTGAGCAGCGACCTGGGCATGAGACATCGAGCGGGCATCGGCATGAGCGAGCACTCCGACGCCGTGGTGGTAATAGTGTCGGAGGAGACGGGTTCCATCTCGGTCGCGATGGACGGGATGCTGAAGCGGCACCTCACTCCTGAAATGCTGGAGAAGATACTCAGAACAGAGCTGATGCCGGACGCCGAGACGACACAGAAAAAGGGCCTTGCGGGGCTTATCGCTTCGCTCAAGACATTCAAGGTGAAAAAGCAATGAGTAAGAAGAAAAAGAACAAGCTGACAGACAGCAAGGTCTTATGGGCCGTCATCTCCCTGCTCGCCTCGCTCTTCATCTGGGTGTATATAACCGGGACACAGGAGGAGATAATTACAACCACCTTCAACAATGTCGAGGTTCAGCTGCAGGGTGAAGATACGCTGCAGGCGACGCGGGGCTACGTAGTCACGAACGTGAGCGCGGAGACCGTCTCTGTCAAGATAAGCGGTACACGCGGGAATATAGGCTCGCTCTCTGCTTCGGACGTGAAGGCGGTCATCGACGTCTCCCTTATAAGCACCACCGGCACACTGACTCAGTATTACACTCTGACGTTCCCTGACAGCGTGAACGCCGACGCTGTGAGCCTCGTGAGCAGCAACCCGCAGACCATCAGTTTTGAAGTGACCAAGATGTCGTGGAAGCAGGTGCCGGTCGAGGCCAAGTTCGTCGGCAGCACGGCCGAGAACTATATCGCGGGCGAGATCGAG
The DNA here is from genome assembly GCA_902496595.1 of uncultured Eubacteriales bacterium. GTDB lineage: Bacteria > Bacillota > Clostridia > Oscillospirales > Oscillospiraceae > Scatomorpha. The sequence goes on from CABVBV010000005.1 coordinate 33,651, forward strand.
TATGAGCCCAAGACGATAAAGGTCTCCGGGCCGGAGTCTATGCTCGAGAAGATCGACCATATCTACGCCGAGATGGGCGGCGACGAACTGACCATGACGCGCACGGCCGATATACCGATAGTGCTCATCGACACTGACGGGAACACCATGGATACGAGCGGGCTAGAGTTTGAAGTGCCGACGGTGACGGTGACGATACCGATAAGCATGATGAAGGAAGTCCCGCTGTACGTCCAGTGCGTGTACGGCTCGGGCGCGACCGAGGAGAACACGGTCATCAATATAGAACCGAGCAAGATAACGATCTCGGGCGACACGGAGATCGTCAGCGGCATCAACCGCATTGTGCTGACGACGGTTGATCTGACGGACTTCTCGCTGACGCATCAGGATACGTACGCTATACCTCTTCCCGACGGCGTGGAGAACGTCACGGGCATCAACCAGGCCGACGTCAAGATCGAGATAACAGGCGTCGATACAAAGATATTCACGGTGACGAATATCAGTTACCGGAATCTGCCCAGCGGATATACCGTCGACGAGATAACCACACAGAGCCTGGACGTGAGGATAAGGGCGCCGCAGGATGTGCTCGACCAGATACAGGCGTCGAACCTGAGCGCTGTGGCAGACCTGTCGGATATCACGCAGAGCGGAGATATGTTCGTGCAGGTGCGGATAATCGTGGACGGCTTCACCGACGCGGGAGCGGTCGGGGATTATTCGATAGGAATCAAGATAAAGGGCTAGGAGGCGCGGCTTGACTCAGTATGCTATAATTAAAAAACTCACCGGGCCTGAGAAGGCCGAGGTCGAGGTGCTCCGTGGCACGGCCTGCGGCGACGACTGCGGCAGCTGCGAGGTCTGTCACTACGCCTCTAAGATAAGGGTGGAGGCGAGAAACCCGATTGGCGCCTCGGTGGGCGACCGGGTCGAGATCGAGACCTCCACCTCAAAGGTGCTCGGGGCGGCGGTGCTGGTGTACGTGGTTCCATTCGTGCTGTTTTTCATAGGCTATGCAATAGCTGCACTGCTGCTGGACATGGCAGAGCTGCCGTCTATGCTCGTCAGCTTTGCGTTTTTCGCCGCGGGATTCGCCGTCGTGGCGATAGTCGGGAAGCGGCATAAGAAGAACCCGATAACCTACGAGATAACAAATATCATCGGATGCGGGGCTGACTGAGTATGATTAAGAGCATGACCGGCTACGGCGGGGCCAAGGGCAGCGCCGAGGGCCTTTCGGTGAGCATAGAGCTCAAGAGCGTGAACAACCGGTACCTGGACGTCTCGGTGAAGCTGCCGAGAACAATGCTTTTCGCCGAAGAACCGATAAAGGCGGCGGTGGGCAGGCATATTTCCAGGGGCAAGGTGGACGTGTTCGTATCGGTGGACGCTTCAAACTCCGACGATATGGAAGTCCGAGTGAACGAACCGCTGCTAAGGGGATACATCGAGGCTCTGAACTCCGTGTCTGAGAAGTACGGGCTCCAGAACGACCTTACGCTCATGGGAGTCTGCCGTCTCCCGGACGTGCTCAGCACCGACCGGAGGGAGATAGACAACAGTGCGCTCATGTCGGGCATAGGAGCAATACTCGAAGAGGCGCTGTGCGAATACGATAAGATGCGGCTGAGAGAAGGGGAGAAGCTCCGGGACGACGTGCTCTCCAGGGTGGACGAGATATCCAGGCTCACGGGCATCGTGGAGGAGAACGCCCCGAAGACCGTTGCAGAGTACCGGGCGAGGTTGGAGCAGAAGCTGCAGGAGGTGCTCGGCTCTACGAATATTGACGAGAGCCGGATACTGACCGAGGCGGCGATATTTGCAGACAAGATAGCGGTGGACGAGGAGACGGTACGGCTCAGGAGCCACCTGTCCCAACTGAGGGGGCTGTGCGAAGGCGACTCGCCTGCGGGCCGGAAGATGGATTTTCTCATCCAGGAGCTGAACCGCGAGTCTAATACGATAGGATCAAAGTGCCAGAACGCTGATATTGCGCACGTCGTGGTGGAGCTGAAGGCGGAGATAGAGAAGATCAGAGAACAGATCCAGAACGTGGAGTGAGACGATGAAGCTCATAAATATTGGCTTCGGCAGCCTTGTGGCTGCGGAGCGCCTGATCTCAATACTGTCTCCGGACTCTGCACCGATAAAGCGTATGATCCAGGACTCGAGAGAACGCGGCCTGCTGGTGGACGCGAGCTACGGCAGGAAGACGAAGTCGGTGCTTGTGACGGACGGGGGCTACCTGTTTTTGTCGGCTCTGACGCCGGATGCGGTGGCTGCACGGGCCGGAAGCACGGTCGAACAGGGGGACGAAGAGTATGCACAGGCATGACAAGGGCAAGCTGGTCGTGATCTCCGGGCCGAGCGGCGCGGGCAAGAGCACAGTTATCGGCAGGCTGATGGAGCTGAGGAGCGACGTGTGCTTTTCCGTGTCGGTGACGACGCGGGCGCCGAGGCCCGGCGAAGAGGACGGGAAGGACTACTTTTTCGTCAGCCCGCAGCGATTCCAGGAGCTGGCGGAGGGCGGATATCTGCTGGAGAACGCAGAGTACGTCGGGAACCGGTATGGGACGCCGAGGGGCTATGTAGAGAGCCGGCTGCTTGAGGGCATGAACGTCGTACTCGACATAGAAGTCCAAGGCGCGGCTCAGGTGCAGAAAAACAGCCCCGACGCCGTTACGGTGTTCATCCTGCCTCCGTCTGGAGAGGAACTTGAGCACAGGCTCAGGCACAGAAACACCGACTCGGACGAGAAGATAAGAGAGCGGCTGCTCCAGGCGAAGCGCGAATGCGCAGAGGCAGGAAAATACGGCTATATAGTCGTGAACGACGACCCTGACAGGGCCGCGAGGGAACTTGACTCCATCATCACCGCCGAGAAGTGCAAGACGGCGGACAGAATAAATCTAGTTACAGAGGTGCTTATATCATGATGCTCTATCCACCGATGGCCGAGCTTGTGGACAAGGTCGGCAGCCGCTATCTGCTCGTGAATCTGGTCGCAAGGAGGGCGCGGGAGATCTCGCAGAAGGCCGAGGAGGAAGGCGAAATCCTGGAAAGGAAGCCTATCTCCACCGCGATCGACGAGGTCTATACCGGCAAGCTGACGATCAAGGAATGCGGGCCTGGCGAGGACGTGGCCGCCGAAGCGGAAACCGAGGCCGTACCGGAGGATAACGAACCGGGGACTGAGAACGAGAACTGAGGCGGGGCTTAGGCCCCGCTAAAGCTCTTTGATAGGGAGACGGACATGGTTGATATGACGATAGCCAGAATAGCCGTGTCAGGGGTACCGTACCGGCTCGACAAGCCCTATGATTACAGCATACCGGCGGAGCTGGAGGGCGCGGTGCGGCCCGGGATCCGTGTGCTCGTGCCGTTCACGAACTCAAACAGGAAGACCGAGGGCATCGTGCTTGCATTGAGCGAAGTCAGCCCGATGACAAAGCTGAAACCTGTCGGCTCCGTGCTCGATGACGAGCCGCTGCTGACCGAGGGACAGATAAAGCTGGCGCTGTGGATGCACGAGCGTTTTTTCTGTACGGTGTACGAGGCAGTGAAGGCAATGCTTCCGGCAGGATTGTGGTTCAAGAACGGAAAGAGGAAAGTTAAGGACAAGTACCAGACCATGGTGCTGCTCTCCGTCCCGTCCGAGGAAGCCGCAGAAGCCGGGGAGAACAAAAGGCGGAAGGCCCCGCAGCAGTCGGAGGTGCTCAGGATACTGAGCTCAATCGGCCGGGCCTCTCTTCCAGACCTGAAGGAGTTCACCGGGGCGTCCATGCCCTCGATAAAGGCGCTCAGGGACGCGGGCTATATTGAGCTCAGACAGGTTCCCGTGTACCGGAGACCGGAGTTGAGCACCGCCGCGGACAGGGAGCCGATACCAGAGCTCTCGGCGGAGCAGGACAGAGCTTTCAGGGGCATACTCGGCCTGTGCGGCGGCCGCGCCGCGGGGGCTCTCCTGTTCGGCGTTACCGGCAGCGGGAAGACGACGATATACCTCCGGCTCATAAAGGAGCTGCGCGATAGGGGCCGCACAGCAATACTGCTTGTCCCGGAGATCGCGCTGACTCCGCAGATGCTGAGAACGTTCGCCTCACACTTTGGAGACGATATCGCCGTCCTGCACAGCAGCCTCTCGGCGGGAGAGCGTCTGGACGAGTGGAAGCGGATAAAGGAAGGCCGGGCCGGAGTCGTCATTGGCACCCGGAGCGCGGTGTTCGCACCGGTGGAGGGCCTGGGCGCCATAATAATAGACGAGGAGCAGGAGGACACCTATAAGTCCGAGAACGCGCCGAGATACCATGCGAGAGACGTGGCAAAATTCCGTTGCGCCAGAGACGGGGCGCTGCTGCTCCTGGGCTCCGCAACACCGGACGTGGAGAGCCGCTGGCTGGCCGAGCAGGGCCGCTACTCCTACTTTGCGCTCCAGGGCAGATATAACGACAGAGCCTTGCCGCAGGTGCAGGTCGTAGATATGAAAAACGAGCTGAGACGCGGCAACGGCGGCAGCATAAGCCTCAAGTTGAGGGACGAGCTGGAGCGAAATATCGAAGCCGGTGAACAGAGCATACTGTTTCTGAACAGGCGCGGAGCCAACAGACTGATAACCTGCGTGGACTGCGGCTTTACCTATAAATGCCCCAATTGCAGCGTCAGTCTCACCTACCACAGCTTCACCAGGAGGCTCATGTGCCACCACTGCGGATACTCCAAGCCTCTGGATGAGAGCTGCCCGGAGTGCGGAGGGAGGCTGTACCATGTCGGAGTGGGCACTCAGAAAGTCGAGGAGGAACTGGGCGAGCTCTTCCCGGACGTAAGAGTGCTGCGGATGGATACCGACACAGTCGCCCCGGCCGGCGGGCACGATGTGCTGCTCGAGCGCTTCAAAGAGGAAAGGATCCCGATAATGGTCGGGACGCAGATGGTGACGAAGGGCTTGAATTTCGAGAACGTCACCCTGGTCGGCGTAATTTCGGCAGACCAGAGCCTCTACGCTGCGGATTACCGGGCGGCTGAGCGCACTTTTTCGCTGATCACGCAGGTGGTGGGCCGCTCCGGCCGTTTTGAGAAGCCGGGCAGGGCTGTTATCCAGACCTATACTCCGTCGAACCAGGTTATTAGACAGGCGGCTGCGCAGGACTACGAGAGCTTCTATAAATCTGAGATAGAGCTTCGGAGGCTCCAGGCCCTGCCTCCGTTCACAGAGCTGCTGAGCGTGACGATGTCGGGTACGGTCGAAGCCGACGTCCATGCAGTTGCAGTCGCAGCGAGGGACGAGCTGCTGCGCAGCGCTGGAAATGTTGAAGGCGTAAGGGTGCTGGGGCCCGCGCCTCTGTCAATACTCAGGGTCAATAACAAATACCGCTACCGGGTGACGCTCTGCGCTCCTCCGGGAACGGGCATGAGGAGACTGATGGCCGACCTCGTCTCGAGATTCGGCTCAGATAAAAAGTACCGCGGCGTGTCCGTGTATGCGGATACGAACCCGTCGGATTAGGAGGATAAAATGGCGCTCAGGAAGATAGTGACGAGCGAGGACGACTTGCTGTATAAGCACTGCCGCGAAGTGACGAAGTTTGACGACAGGCTTCATACGCTGCTGGACGACATGAGGGATACGCTCGAGTCAGCTGACGGCGTGGGCCTCGCCGCGCCGCAGGTGGGCGTGCTCAGAAGAGCGGTCATCGTGCTCGAGACAAACGTGCCCGAGGGCGAGCGGCCCTACGTCATCGAGCTCGTGAATCCGGAGATAGTGGAAAAGTCCGGAGAGCAGTACGGGCCCGAGGGCTGCCTGTCCGTGCCGGGACGCTACGGCCTCGTGGAGCGGCCCATGCAGGTAACGGTGAGGGCGCAGGACAGATACGGCAAGAGCTTTGAGGTCAAGGGCGAGGGGCTCACCGCAAGATGCTTCTGCCACGAGCTAGACCACCTCGAGGGCGTGGTCTTCACCTCTGTCGCCGACAGGATGCTGACGGACGAGGAGCTTGAGACCGGCAGCTGGATGGACGAAGACAACGCGGAGGACGAGAAGGAATGAGCCTGCGCATAGTCTTCATGGGCACGCCGGACTTCGCGGCGGCATCCCTGCGCGCACTGCTCGACGCGGGCTTTGAGGTCGCGGGCGTGTTCACGCAGCCGGATAAGCCGAGGGACAGGGGCATGAAGCCCGCAATGTCCGCAGTCAAAACGCTCGCGGTGGAGCGCGGGCTCGACGTGTACCAGCCGCAGAGTATGAGAGCGCCGGAAGCCGCGGAAACGCTCAGGCAGCTCCGGCCCGACGTGCTGGCAGTGGTGGCGTATGGCAAGATGCTGCCCGACGAGGTGCTGGCCATCCCGAGGCTCGGCAGCGTGAACGTCCACGGCTCGCTGCTGCCCAAATACCGGGGAGCGGCCCCGATACAGTGGGCGGTGCTGAACGGAGATGAGACATCGGGAGTTACGACTATGTACCTCGCCCACGATATGGACGCGGGCGACATCATTTACACCGAGGAGACGCCCATAGGCGAGTACGAGACGGCGGGCGAGCTCTTCGACAGGCTCGCGGACATGGGCGCTCGGCTGCTCGTGAGGACTCTGCGGGATATCGAGGCCGGAATCGCGCCGAGAATGCCGCAGGAACACGATAAGGCGACATATGTGAAGCAGCTCGACAAGGGCATCTGCCCCATCGACTGGACAAAGACTCCGCGTGAGATAATAAAGCACGTCTGCGGCCTGAACCCGTGGCCAGTCGCAACGATGCCGCTTGGAAATGACACGCTCAAGGTGTTCAGGGCCGAGTATACCGATACGGTGACGGATAAAGCGCCCGGCGCCGTGGTATCGGCGGGCAAGGCGGGGCTGGAAATGGCCTGCGGCGGAGGTCGGACTGTAATGGTCACGGAGCTTCAGGCCCCGGGCAAGAAGAGAATGGCGGCATCGGCATGGCTGCTGGGCCACCCGGTGTCCGTGGGATGAGGGCGCAAAACGGGCGCGAAGCCGCGCTTGAGGCCCTGCGCAGGATGCGGAGAGCCGGTGCCTACTCATCCGACGCCGTGGACGCCGTTGTAAACGAAGCCGCGCTGGAGCCGAGGGAGGCGGCGTTTTGTACCAGGGTCGTCCGGGAAACGCTGCAAAACCTGTATTTTATAGATTATTATATCAATTTCTGGTCGAATACACCGGCGAAAAGGCTGGAACCGGCCGTGTTGGACATACTGAGGATATCCTCGGCGCAGCTCATGTTCATGGACAGAGTCCCGGCGCCGGCAGCGGTGAACGAGGGCGTGAAGCTCTGCAAGAAGACCGGCTGCAGCCGGGCCTCGGGCCTCGTGAACTCGGTGCTCAGACGTGTCGCCGAGCACCGGGACAGGCTGCCGGAGATTCCCGGCGCAGGCACGGCGGAGTACCTCTCGACGAGGTACAGCCACGAGCTCTGGCAGGTGCGTGAGCTGATCGCCCGGCGCGGATACGAGGGCGCTGAAGCGGTGCTCACGGCGAACAACACCGAGCCGCCGCTGACGGTGCAGGCGAATACGCTCAGATGCACGGCGCAGGAACTGCGGGAAAAGTTCGAGGAACAGGGATTCGAGGCTGTAACCGGGCTTTCAGAGGGCGAATTACTCCTGAAAAACGCCGGACGCGCCGACCTGCTGCCGGGCTTTGCAGATGGGCTTTTTTACGTCCAGGATTCGGCGGCAAAGCTGGCGGTGCTCGCCTCGGGAGCGAGGCCGGGCACGAGAGTCCTCGACTGCTGCGCAGCGCCCGGCGGCAAGAGCTTCGGCGCGGCGATACTGATGGAGGACAGGGGCGAGATTATCTCCTGCGACTTGCAGGAGAAGAAGCTGCGCAGGATAGACGAGGGCGCTAGGCGGCTCGGGCTGGGCTGCATCACCACGCGGGCGATGGATGCGAGACACCCGGAGCCGGAACTTCTCGGGAATATGGACGTCGTAATAGCGGACGCGCCCTGTTCCGGCCTCGGCGTAATCAGGAAAAAGCCCGAGATAAGATTCAAGCCGGAATCTGAATTGGCAGCCCTGCCGGAAATTCAGCTGGATATCCTCAGAGGCGCGTCCGGCTGCGTGAGGCCCGGGGGTATACTGCTGTACTCGACCTGTACCACGAGAATTTGCGAGAATGAGGACGTGGTCAGCGCCTTCCTCAGAGAAAACGGGGACTTCACCGTGTCGGAGCAGAAAACGCTCTGGCCGGATATGGACGATACGGACGGGTTTTTCATATGCAGGATGGAAAGAAGGATATAAAATCACTGCTTCCCGAGGAACTCGCGGCCGAGCTCAGGGAGCTGGGCGAGCCTCAGTACCGGGCGAAGCAGGTGTTCGCATGGCTGAGCCGGGGCGCTGAGAGTTTCAGCGAGATGACGAACCTGTCGAAGCAGCTCAGACAGAAGCTGGCGGAGCGCTTTTACCTCACGCCGCCGAGGGTCGAGAAGAAGCAGGTGTCTGCGGAGGATGGGACGATAAAGTACCTCTGGGGCCTTGCGGACGGCAACGCTGTGGAGACGGTGGTGATGCGCTATCACCACGGCAACACGGTGTGCATTTCGGCGCAGGTGGGCTGCCGCCAGGGCTGCGCGTTCTGCGCGTCCACGATAGGCGGGCTTGTGCGCGGGCTGGAGCCCTCCGAGATGCTCGACGAGGTCATGTTCTCGCAGAAGGAGTCGGGGCTGGAAATTTCGAATATCGTCCTCATGGGCATAGGCGAGCCGCTGGACAACTTCGAGAACGTGATGAAGTTCCTGAAGCTGGTGAATCACCCGGAGGGCATGAACATCGGGATGAGGCACATCTCGCTTTCGACCTGCGGGCTGACAGAAAAGTTTGACAAACTGGCGGAGAATAATTTACAATTGACACTGTCCGTTTCGCTGCACGCGCCGGACGACGAGACGCGCTCGAAGCTGATGCCTGCGAACCGGGGCCGGGGCGTAGCGGAGCTGATGGACGCCTGCGAGCGGTATTTTAGAAAGACGGGCAGGCGGATATCATTTGAATATGCGATGATAGACGGGGTGAACGACACGCCGGAGCAGGCGAAGCTGCTGGCGGGGCACGCGAAGAGGGTCGCGGCGCATGTGAACCTCATCCCGCTTAATCATGTGGACGAGCGCTCGCTGCTGCCGTCGAGCCCGGAGCGGATAAAGCAGTTCAAGGCGGAGCTGGAGCGCGAGGGAGTGAATGTGACAGTACGGCGCAGGCTGGGCGGGGACATAGACGCCTCCTGCGGCCAGCTGCGGAAAAAGAGTCTCAGGCTGGGGGACAGGGCTTAGATGAACAGCTTCGGCATCACCGACAGGGGCAAGGTCAGGCGCGACAACCAGGACAGCTTTCTCATCGAGCGCATCGACGAGAAGGACTGTCTCATTGCCGTGCTCTGCGACGGCATGGGCGGGGAGAAGGCCGGGAACATAGCCAGCGACCTGGCGGCGAAGACCTATGTGAGCGAGCTGAGGCAGAAGCTGAAGCTCTCGCGGCAGAAGAAGCCGGACGCGAAGGCGATGATGGCGGCGGCCTGCCATGTGGCGAACCACATGGTTTACGCATATTCGTGCTTTGACACGGACTACACGGGCATGGGCACGACGATGGTCTCTGCGGTGATCTGCGGTGACGACAGCTATGTGCTGAACGTGGGCGACAGCCGCGCGTACAAGCTGACGAAGCGGAAGATGACGCAGATAACGAAGGACCACTCGCTGGTGCAGGACATGGTGGACCGGGGCGAGATAACGGCGGAGGAAGCGCGGTATCATCCGCGCAGGAACGTCATCACCCGGGCGCTGGGCGTGGACGAGAACGTGCCCTGCGACATATTCAAGGTCAGGCTCGCCAGGGGCGACAGGCTCCTGCTCTGCTCGGACGGGCTGACGAACATGCTCGAGGACCGGGAGATCTTCGGGCTTTCCAGGGAAAACACCGATCCGCTGTCGCTGGGCCGGGCGCTGATGGCCCAGGCGCTGGAACGCGGCGCGAGCGACAACGTGACTATAGTCATATTATCCAAATAAAACCCGCGATTTGGAGGCAGCCATGGATAGCAATATGGACAAATATCTGGGGACATACCTGGACGACAGATACGAGATATTGGAGATCATCGGCTCAGGCGGCATGGCGGTGGTGTACAAGGCCATGTGCCACCGGCTGAACCGGCATGTTGCGGTGAAGATACTGCGCGACGAGCTGGCCCAGGACGAGGAATTCCGTGCCCGGTTCCAGACCGAGGCGCAGGCGGTCGCGATGCTCTCGCACCCGAACATCGTGTCGGTGTACGACGTGAGCCACAGCGAGGACGTGGAGTACATCGTCATGGAGCTCATCGAGGGCGTGACCCTGATGCAGTACATGAAGAAAAAGGGCGCCCTCGGCTGGAAGGAGGCGCTGCACTTTGCCGTGCAGATCTCCAAGGCCCTGGAGCACGCGCACGAGAAGGGCATAGTCCACAGGGACATAAAGCCGCAGAACATAATGATCCTGAAGGACGGCACCATAAAGGTCGCGGACTTCGGCATCGCGGCGCTGGAATCGGCGCAGGAGAAGAAGAGCGACCAGACCGTGGGCTCGGTGCACTATATCGCGCCGGAGCAGGCCCGGGGCGAGCAGCCCGACCCGAGGAGCGACATCTATTCCCTGGGCGTCGTGATGTACGAGATGCTGACGGGGAAGATGCCCTACGACGGGGACACGGCGGAGCAGGTGGCGCGCAAGCACATCGTGGGCAACGCGGTGCCGCAGGAGCTGAACCCGGACATCCCCGAGGAGCTGGCGGAGATAACGCTCAA
>CABVBV010000006.1 GCA_902496595.1 uncultured Eubacteriales bacterium
CGCGCCCTGCAGTACAGCAACACCGAGGGCTATATGCCGCTGCGCAAGTTCATCTCCGACAGATATAAGAAGCAGGGCGTGGATTTCGCGCCCGAGAACATCATCATCACGAACGGCTCCCAGCAGGCGCTGGACATGGTCGCCGCTACGCTGATAAACCCGGGCGACAAAGTCGCCGTTGAGAAGCCGAGTTATCTGACCGCGCTCCAGACTTTCCATCTGTACAGCCCTAAGATAGTCTCCGTCAGCCTCAACGACGACGGTATTGACTGCGACGAGCTGGAAAAGGTATTGGCGGAGAACGACCCGAAGTTCATCTACGTCATTCCGAATTTCCAGAACCCGACCGGCCTGACCTATACTCAGGAGGTCAGGGAGAAGGCTGCGGCCATACTCAAGGCTGCGGGGACTCCGGTGATTGAAGACAACCCCTACGGAGAGCTGCGCTTCCACGGAGAGGGCGGCAGCAGCTTCGCGGCGCTGCTCGGAGAGCAGTGCGCTGCGATGGGCACGTTCTCAAAGATCGTTGCGCCCGGTATGCGCATAGGCTGGATAGCCTGCAAGCAGCCCGAACTCTACGCGAAGCTCCTGGCCTTCAAGTCCACCATGGACTTGCACACGAACATCTTCGGTCAGATGGTGCTGGCCCAGTATCTGCTGGACAACGACCTCGACGCCCAGATCGAGAAGATCAAGGAGATGTACTGTGAGAAGGCGGAGAAGATGATGGCCTGCATGGCCGAGGACTTCCCGGCTGACGTGAGCTACACGAAGCCCGAGGGCGGTATGTTCATCTGGGCCACGATGCCGGAGGGCCTCAAGGCCGTGGACGTCATGGAGGCGGCCGCCAAGAAGGGCGTGGCCGTCTGTCCCGGAGACCCCTTCTACGAGGAGGACAGGGGCGTCCGCACGATGCGCATCAACTACTCGAACAGCTCCGACGAAGCGATAGAGAAGGGCATCAAGATCCTCGGCGACACGATAAAGGAACTTCTCTCGAAGTAAGAAGAATATAACACATGAAAGCCGCCCATGGAAGCGAAAAGTTTCCATGGGCGGTTCAGCTTGTCGGAGAAGGCTGTGCATCCCTCGGCAAAGTGGATGGCGCCGCGCTCCGCGGGAAAAACTCTGCGAGGCCTGGGCAGGCCGATTATTCCCGGGGTTGTTCGAGTTTTTTGCGGGTATCTTCGGCGGCTATCTCTCTCAGTTCCTTCATGAAGGGAAACTGTGCGCAGTCGGCTGTGCCGTATTCCAGGTTGAGGGTCTTTTCGAGCTCTATCCATGTGTCCAGCGGGGCCTCGTTGTGCTGGATGACGGCCTCGATACGGTCGATGGCCTTGTAGAGCTTCGCTTCCGGGGTCTCGAGCGCCAGGAGCTCCGCGAACAGGTCGTCGAGCTCCGCTTTCTTATCCGGCAGCATGGCTGTCAGGCGGCCCACGGCGTCCGTCTCCGTCTCCTCGTCCGCGTCCGTCTTGAGGAAGGAGGGGATGTCACCCGTCACAGCCTCGCCCCAGTCGTGGACTATGCACATCCTCAGCACCTTGTCCATGTCGATGCCGGGAAACTCGTCCTTCAGCAGAAACGCCATGGCGCAGAGCCGGTAGCTGTGTTCCGCAACGGACTCGCGCCGGCCTGTGCTCGTCCAGCCATGCCTCGTGTTGCACTTCATGCGCTCCAGTATATGCAGAAAATCCATGAACTCTCCAGCTGTCATTTGAGCGATTCCCCCTCTCCGGGATATCTTAACACGGCGAAGGCGCTTTTGCAATTGACAGCCGCGCCTTCGGGGTGATAATCTGATATGAAAGGTATGATAATTGTACGGGAGGCGATCCAATGATCAGGCTTTACAACGCCAGGATAATGCCCATGCTCGGGCACAACGACTGCTCGATGGTCGAGGGCGAGCTCTGGACGGATGGAGAGAGGATAAGCTATGTGGGCCCTGAGCAGCCGGACAGGCCGGATTTCGACAGGGAGATAGATCTGGGCGGCGACCTTGTCATACCCGGATTCAAGGACGCGCACACGCACATACCCATGGTCTTCCTGCGCTCCTTCGCGGACGGGCTGCCCCTGCACGATTGGCTCTTTCAGCAGATCTTCCCCAGAGAGGCCAAGCTCTATCCGGAGGCCATATACGCTTTCACACGGCTCGGCATACTGGAGCTGCTTTCCGGAGGGGTCACGTCCTGCTTCGATATGTACTACCATCGGGACGCCTATGTGCAGGCGGTCATTGACAGCGGTTTCCGCTCCGTGCTCTGCGGCGCCGTCGCGGCCGGGGATTCGGACTGGACGGTCGCGGAGAGGGACTTTGAGAAGTACAACTCCATGGGCCCGCTCGTGGGTTACAGGCTCGGTTTCCACGCCGAGTACACGGCCAGCGAGAAGCTGCTCGATTACATCTCTGAGCTGGCTCATGCGCACAAGGCGGAGGTCTGGACGCACAGCAGCGAGACGAGGTCGGAATACGAGGGCTGCATAGAGCGGCACGGCCTGAGCCCGACGAGGTATTTCGAGAAGCTCGGCCTCTACGACTACGGCGGAGGCGGCTTCCACTGCGTCTGGTTCGACGAGGGCGACATGGAGATCTTCAGAAACAGGGGCCTCTGGGCGGTCACCTGTCCGGGCTCAAACTCAAAGCTGGCAAGCGGCGTCGCGCCGCTCTGTGAATTTATCGACAGGGGAGTGAAACTCGCCGTCGGTACGGACGGGCCTTCCTCCAACAACGCTCTGGATATGTTCAGGGAGATGTATCTCTCCTGCGTCCTCCAGAAGCTGAAGCACGAGGACGCCGCCGCCTGCCCGGCAGCCGACATACTCTACGCCGCCTGCAGCGCGGGAGCAAGAGCCATGGGCCTGGAGGACTGCGACAGCCTCGCGGCGGGCAAATATGCCGACCTCGCTGTCATCGATATGTCCAGGCCGAGCATGAGGCCGATAATCGCGCCTGCGGAGAACCTTGTTTACAGCGGCTCCAAGGACTGCGTCAGGATGACGATGGTGGCGGGCAGGATCCTCTACGAAGACGGGGCCTTCCACGTCGGTGACAGCGCCGACAGGATAATCGCCGAGGCTGAAAAATACACAAGGGAGTTGACGGCATGAGTATTGAAGAGAGAATATCCGCTTGGGTGGACGCGCATGAGCAGGAGCTTATAAGGGACATAGGCAGGCTCGTGGCGGTCAAGAGCGTCAGAGGCGAGCCCGCTCCGGACGCGCCCTTCGGGCCCGGGCCGAGGGCGGCTCTGGACGAAGCCCTGGCCCTCTGCTCCGAGTACGGATTTGAGACGGAGAACTACTCCGGCGCAGTCGGCACGGCAGACTTGAACCGGCTGCCCTCGAGGCTCGACATACTCGGCCATCTCGACGTGGTCGCCGAGGGCACGGGCTGGGACACGCCTCCCTACGAGGCCGTGCTCAAGAGCGACGGCTGCCTCTACGGCAGGGGCACGGACGACGACAAGGGCCCCATCGTAATGGCGCTCTTCGCCATGCGCTGCGTCAGAGAGCTGGGCATACCGCTCAAGCACGGCTGCCGGCTCATCATGGGCACGGACGAGGAGTCCGGCTCGGGCGACCTGAGGTACTACTACTCTGAACACGCTCCCGCGGAGAGCACTTTCACCCCGGACTCGGGTTTCCCGGTGTACAACGTCGAGAAGGGTATGTACAGGCCGGTGCTGTCGTTGAGGCTGGGCAGGGAGACCGGGCTGCCCCGCGTCGCCTCGATCGAGGGCGGTTTCAGGATAAACGTGGTGCCCTCGGACGCCGAGGCAACCGTTCTGGGGATGAGTGCGCAGGAGGTGTTGGAGTGCGGCTCCGAAGCCGCCTCCGGCTTCGGCGTCGTGCTGAGCGCGAGAGATGTCGAAGGCGGGGCGGAGCTGACGGTTCACGGACATCAGGCGCACGCTGCCATGCCCTGGGAGGGCGTGAACGGGAACACGGCTCTGCTGGGCGTGCTCGCAGCCCTGCCGCTCGCCGACTGCCGCTCGACCGAGGCGGTCAGGAGCCTCGCCGGAGCCCTGCCGCACGGAGACTGGAGGGGCGAGACCTGCGGCATAGCGCAGAAGGACGAGCTCTCGGGCGAGCTCACCATCTCTCTCAACCTGCTGAGCTTCGACGGGGAACTGCTGGAGGCCAGCCTGGACGGACGGGTGCCCATCTGCGCAGACGACGACAACTGCCGCAGGACGTTTGAAGCTCGGCTGGGCGCTTTGGGCTTCGAGGTCGCCGGAGAGATGCACAGCGCCCACCACACACCCGCCGAAGGAGAGTTTGTCTCGACGCTGCTGGACTGCTACGAGACTTACTCGGGCCGAAAGGGAGAGTGCAGGTCGACCGGCGGCGGCACCTATGTACACGAGATCCCCGGCGGAGTGGCTTTCGGCGCGGGTATGCCTGACTTCGCCTCCAATCTGCATGGGGCAAATGAACGCATAAATATGCACGATTCGCTGGCGGCTTGCAAAATATTTGCACTTGCCATAGCGAGATTGTGCGGAGAATAAGGAGGAAGAAAATATGATCACAAGGTTTGAAGAGCGGTCGACCTCGAGGATGGAGAACTTCAAAGGCGGCGAGGGCCACGTCATAAACAGGGTGATACTGCCCGCGGACGGGATGTACGGAAAGGGCCGGATATTCAACTGCTGCAAGCTCGAGAAAAACTGCGAGATCGGCTGGCACATCCACGAGGGCGACGGAGAGACCTACCTTATCCTCTCCGGAGAAGGGGAGTTCAACGACAACGGCACTGTGACTACCGTCCGCGCCGGAGACGTCTGCTTTACCGGCGACGGCCAGGGCCACAGCCTAAAGAACCTGCGCGACGAGCCTCTGGAGATAATCGCCTTGGTGCTTTACAGCTGATGGAAAGGGTTCAGAAAGACGCGCTGGAAGCCAATTTTATAGAGGTTTACGACAAGTTCAAGTTCAGCTTTTACCGCAAGGTGTTTTCCAGGGTGAGGGAGCGGGAGGGCTCGCTCACGGCTATGGAGGTCTTTTCTCTCGAGGTCATCAACCAGCTCGGGAAGCCGACGATAGGCAAGTTTGCGGAGTTTCTGAACATCTCGCAGTCCAACGCCACATACAAGGTCGGCAGCCTCGTGAGCAAGGGCTATCTGCGCAAGGAAAACTCGGGCCCGGACAAGCGGGAGTATTATCTGGTGCTCTCGGAGAAATATTACGGCTACATCGGCATGATGCGCGACTATGTCTCCACCGTCATGAGCCGGATGCGCGAGCGCTTTCCGGCCGAGGAGCTGGACAAGGTCGCCGAAATGCTGGGCATCATGTCCAGCGAGCTCATGCCCGAAGCGGAGCAGGATGAATAAAAATCCGCGCTTGACAAATTGACGCCGAGGTGTTATTTTGTCAGGGAAGAAACCGAGGACTGAGAAGAGTAGCCGGATGTCAGGGCTTTCAGAGAGCGGTGCGTTTGCTGTGAGCGCCGCAGTTTCGGATGCCGGTGAATGGACTCAGGAGGGGAGCGAAGCTAACTCCCGGGTGTGCGCCCGTTACAGCGCCGCCGCGTGATGGCGCGGGCAGAGCCGGCGGAGCAAGTCTCCACAATTTGGGTGGCACCGCAGATATGTTTATCTGTCCCAAATGACCTTTTGGTCATTTGGGACTTTTTTTATTCTAAAAAGGAGGATATCACCATGTCTGAAGCGAAAGTCCCGTACAAAATCTATCTGAGTGAAGAGGAGATGCCCAGGACGTGGTATAACGTCCGCGCCGATATGAAGGTGAAGCCCGCTCCGCTGCGGAATCCCGCGACGGGCGAGCCCATGGGTTTTGAGGATCTGAGGCCGGTGTTCTGCGACGAGCTCATACGCCAGGAACTCGACAACGACACGCGGGACGTGCCCATCCCGCAGGACATACGCGACTTCTACAAGATGTACCGTCCCTCGCCGCTGGTGAGGGCCTACTGTCTGGAGGAGAAGCTCGGCACCCCGGCGCATATCTATTACAAGTTCGAGGGCAACAACACGAGCGGTTCGCACAAGCTGAACTCCGCCGTCGCGCAGGCGTATTACGCCAAGAACCAGGGCCTTAGAGGCGTGACCACCGAGACCGGCGCGGGCCAGTGGGGCACGGCGCTGTCCATGGCCTGCGCGTACCTGGGCCTGGACTGCAAGGTGTACATGGTGAAGTGCTCGTATGAGCAGAAGCCCTTCAGGCGCGAGGTCATGCGCACCTACGGCGCGTCGGTGACGCCGAGCCCCTCGATGGAGACCGAGGTGGGCAGGAAGATCCTCGCCGAGCACCCGGGCACCACCGGCTCCCTCGGCTGCGCCATCTCGGAGGCGGTCGAGGCCGCCGCGACGCAGGAGGGCTACCGCTACGTGCTGGGCAGCGTGCTCAACCAGGTGCTGCTGCACCAGTCTATAATCGGCGTCGAGACCAAGACCGCGCTGGACAAGTACGGAGTCGTGCCGGACGTCATCATCGGCTGCGCGGGCGGCGGCTCGAACCTCGGCGGGCTCATCAGCCCCTTCATGGGCGAAAAGCTGCGCGGCGAGCGGGACTACCGGTTCATAGCGGTGGAGCCGGCCTCCTGCCCGAGCCTGACGCGGGGCCGCTTCGCCTACGACTTCTGCGACACGGGCAAGGTCTGCCCGCTGGCGAAGATGTACACCCTGGGCAGCGGTTTCATCCCCTCCCCCAGCCACGCGGGCGGGCTGAGGTATCACGGCATGAGCCCGGTGCTCTCGCAGCTCTATCACGACGGCTACATGGAGGCGAGGGCCGTCGGCCAGACCCAGGTGTTCGAGGCGGCTACGGTGTTCGCCCGCACCGAGGGCATCATGCCCGCACCGGAGTCCAGCCACGCCATCCGCGTCGCCATAGACGAGGCGCTGGAGTGCAAGGAGACGGGTGAGGAGAAGGTCATCCTCTTCGGGCTCACGGGCACCGGCTACTTCGATATGTACGCCTACCAGAAGTTCAACGACGGCCTGATGGACGACTACGTCCCGACGGACGCCGACCTGGAGGCCGGGTTCGCCGGCCTGCCGCAGATAGGCTGAGGCCGCCGTAGGACTCGGGCTGCAACTGATAGAAAGAGCCCGGGCGCAGAAGGATCTCCTTTCCGCGTCCGGGCAGATTTTTATCGGATCACCGGCTGCTCCGGCGCTTCAGCCAGATCGCCAGGACTATGCCCGCGACAAACAGCACTCCGCCGAAGACGGCCATCGCGCCGCCCATGATGCTGACGGGGTTATTCTGTGCGATGCTGTCCATGGTCTGGGAGAAGCCGCCTATACCGAATCCCGTGTCGAAGCTGCTGAGCATACGCGACACGATATACCTTGCCAGCAGGCCCATGCCCATGAAGAGTGCGCCCACGACGGCCATGTACACGCCTGCGAGCCAGCCCCAGCGCTTGGCCAGGCGGCCGATCGTGCGCGGCAGGCCCTCCGTCCAGTCCCTGGGCTGCGCCTGCGGCTCCTCGGGCTCGTCCTCGGAGAGCAGCCAGTCCACCGAGACGCCCAGCCGCTCCGCCAGCGCCGCGAGCTTATTCGTCTCCGGCAGCGCCTCGCCGGTTTCCCACTTGGACACGGCCTGCCTCGAAACGCCCAGCCGCTCCGCCAGCGCCTCCTGAGAGAGCCCGGCGCGTTTTCTGCAATAGAGTATCTTTTCAGGCAATTTCATTGTCTTTACCTCCGAACTATTGTGCTCCGAGTATAGCATCATATCCGCAGATATGACAAGCAACCGTGGGCTGGAATCTCCGCTACCCACGGTTGCGCTTTCGTTTTAGCGTCTATTTTGCGTACATTTTGCCGATTATGAGGTTGGAAAAGCGCCTCGGCAGCAGCTTTGCGCCCATGGCGGCGGCCTTGTAGGGCAGGCCGAGGGCTATGAGCGGGCGGCCTCCCTTTTTGAGCGCCGTCTTCGCTATGAAGGCCCCCGCGGCCTCGGGGCTCATGCCCGTCTCCTCGTCGTGCTCCATCCTCGCCACGCTCCGGGCGACCCTTCCTCCGTAGGCGTCCTCCCTGAGCGTCTTCTTCCGGTTTCCCGTGAAGCCCGAGGCGATGTCGCCCGGCATGACGGCGCAGACGCTTATATCGAAGGGCCGCACTTCGTTCTGCAGGGCCAGCACATAGGCGTTTATCGCCGCCTTGGACACCGAGTACCAGAGCTGGAAGGGTATCGGCAGTATGCCCGCTATCGAGCTCATGCACACGATGCGCCCGCCGCCCTGCGCGCGCATGACGGGTATGACCGCCCTCGCCGCCCGGTCGGCGCCGTAGAGGTTCAGCTCGAGCTGGGCGTGCGCGTCCTCGGGGCTGGTGTACTCCGCCGCGCCCGAGATGCCGAAGCCCGCGTTGCACACGAGGATGTCTATACGCCCCTCGCGCCGCTCGACCTCGGTCACAGCCGCCTGCACGCTCGCCTCGTCCGTCATGTCCGCCGTGACGTGCTCCACGCCCTCTGCCTTTTCCTTCCCGTGCCGTGAGAACTCGTAGACCCGGCAGCCGGCCCTCGCCAGCGCCTGGGCCGTGCAGCGGCCTATGCCGCCCGAGCCGCCCGTGACTATTGCGACCTTACGCATTTTCATCTCTCCCCAGTACCTCGGCTATTATGTCCATGGCTTCGTCCAGCAGCGCCTCGGTGTGCGTGGCCATGCAGCTCATCCGCAGCAGGCACTCCCCCGGCGCGGCCGCCGGAGGCAGGACGGGGTTCACGTACACGCCCGCGTCGTAGAGCCGCTTCGCGCTCACGAGGGTGTGCTCCATCTCGTAGGTGTAGATGGGTATTATCGGAGTCTCGGACTCGATTATCCTCAGGCCCCGGGCCTTCAGCCCCGCCCTGGCATACGAGGCCAGGCTCATCAGACGCCCCGGCAGCTCCGGATGTTCCCGCAGGAGCCGCAGCGCCGCCAGCGCCGCCGCGCAGGCCGAGGGCGGGATGGACGCCGAGAAGATGAAGGGCCGCGAGTTGTGCCGCACATAGTCGCAGACCGTCTCCGAGGCCGCCATGTAGCCGCCGAGGCTCGCCAGCGACTTGGAGAAGGTGCCCATGACGACGTCCACCCTGTCCTCCAGCCCGAAGTGGCTGGCCGTGCCGCGGCCTCCCTCTCCTATGACGCCGAGGCCGTGGGCGTCGTCCACCATGACCCGCGCACCGTACTTTTCCGCAAGGGTGCAGATCTCCGGCAGCTTTGCAATGTCGCCGCCCATGGAGAACACTCCGTCCGTCACGATGAGGCAGCCCGCGGACTCCGGCACGGCGCGCAGCTTATTTTCAAGGTCGTCCATGTCCGCGTGCCGGTATCTGAGCATCTTGCCGAAGGAGAGGCGGCAGCCGTCGTAGATGCTGGCGTGGTTCTCCCTGTCGCAGACAACGTAGTCGCCCCGGCCCACGAGGCAGCTTATTATGCCCAGGTTCGACTGGAAGCCTGTCGAGAAGGTGACGGCCCCGTCCTTGCGCACGAAATCGGCGAGCTCGCGCTCGAGCTCGAGATGCAGCCGGAGCGTGCCGTTCAAAAACCTCGAGCCTGAGCAGCCCGTTCCGTACTCGGCAAGCGCTGCCTCGGCCGCGGCCACGACCTCCGGAGCAGCGGTCAGGCCCAGATAGTTGTTCGAGCCGAGCATGATGCGCCGCCGGCCCTCCATGACGACCTCGGTGTCCTGCCTAGACTCAAGGGCATGGAAATAAGGATAGATGCCTTTCTCCCTGCATTCGCGGGCCGTAGTATAGGCCGCGCACTTCGCGAAAAGATCCATGTTGCCTCCAGTGTACTTAAAAAATTTTAATTAAAAAATTTTAAGCATATTATATACCGGGAGGCGTTATGTGTCAAGGAGGCGGGATGATAGAAAAAGCCGCGCCTCCCGCAAGGTACGGGCAGGCGCGGCGGTGCATTTTATGGTCACATACCCACGTTATCGAGGTAGTGGTCAAAGAGCGCGTTCATGTAGGCGGCGGCGTCCTCTCCGCGGCCCTCGTCTATGAGGTCTATGATGTGCATACCCTGTTCATAGAGGGCTTTTTCTCCCCAGAACCTGGCAGAAGATTCCCAGAGCACATTGCCGACGCCTCTGAATGCGTTCATGATGAGGGGGAAGAGCTGGTTTCCGGAGAGGGTGCAGATCTTGTAATGGAACTTCGCCAGCGCGGCGGCCACAGCTGTGATATCTGGGGACATCAGGCTCGCCGCCTCGAACTCGGCCATCATGGCTCGGAGCTCCTCCATGTCCTTCGCGCTGTGATTCCGGCCCAGCCTGATAAGGGAGCCGCCCTCTATTGCGCTGCGCAGCTCGACTATCGAGACCACCATCTGCCTGTCCAGCTTGCCGCCGTTGTATCTCAGGATCGCGTTGAGCGTCTCCAGGTTCCCCGTCTCCGCGAAGTCCGCGACCACCGTGCCCCTCCTCGGGGTGACCTCCAGAAAGCCCATCCTGGCCAGATCCTCCAGGCCCAGGTGGACTATGGTCTTGCTGATCTTCATCTGTTCGGCCAGCTCGCGCTCCGACGGCAGCTTATCGCCGGGTTTCAGTGTGCCGGAAAAGATCAGACCCTCTATTCGTTCGATGAACAGCTCCTTGATCGTGGGAGCTACGATCTGCCCAAACTCCATGATTCGGATACCTCCGCCTATCTGGTCTAACCAATAATACCACAATATCCTGCTCTGAGCAAGACCGGGTTTTAAAAAAGGACACGCGGCATAGCGTTCATTCTGCCGCGTGTCCTTTTTTCATGGAACCTCACGGGGCCGCATCGCTGCTCCTACGGCGTGGGAAGCGGTGCGCCGCCCGGATTCCCGCAAAAAACCCTGCGCACACCGTCGCCTTCGGCCTCGCTCTGCGGCAGGCGTTCTCCCGCTCGCCCCAAGCCGCCGTTCGCCCTTGCCCCGGACGGACGGCAAATTCTAATAAACCTACGGTCTCCGGGTGAGAGGTCAAATCATCACCCATTGCTAAAAATATATCACAAAACCCCCGCATTTTCAAGGAAAACGCGGCCTTTACTCATTTTTGTCGATGTGCACAGAAGTCTTGGTCTGACCTTATGCCAGAGCGTCCTCCGAGCGGCGCCTGCGCTCCAGCCGGGCTTCTATGGCCTCCCTCAGCAGCGCGTACAGCACCGCGCAGACCGGGACGCCCATGACGGCGCCCAGCACCCCGGCTATGTTGCCGCCCACAATGACCGCGCAGAACACCGCCACACCGGGGAGCCCCACGGATTTTCCAACTATCCTCGGGTAGATGAAGGCCCCGTCGACCTGCTGTATCGCCAGCACCATCACCACAAAGAGCAGCGCCTTCAGAGGGCTGACGATGAGGATGAGGAGCGCGCCGATGACCTCCCCGATGAAGGAGCCGACCATGGGCACGAGCGAGGTCACACCAATGACCACGGATATGACCTCCGGGTATGGGAACCTGAATATCCTCATGCAGATGTAGCAGAGGATGCCGAGGATGCACGAGTCGGCAAGCTGCCCGGCCACGAAATTTGAAAAGGTATCCGAGGCCATGGAGGCTATGCGGCCTATGCCCGAGGCCAGCTTCACCGGAAGGAAGGCCTCGATGCAGCGCCTCGTGAACCGGCCGATACGCTCCTTCTGCGCGAGCACATAGACGGCGACTACGAGGCCCAGAAAGGTGTTCATGACCGTGCTGGCGGCCGCCGTGCCGACATCAGTCGCCGTGTTTATGACATTGCCCTCTTTCAGATAGGTGGTCAGATCCTCAAAGGCCTTTTCCCAATCCACCGTGAACTCGGAGAGGGCTTCTATTTTTATATCGAATTTGGCGAGGAACTCGTTTATCCAGTTAACGACGGAGCTGATATACTCGGGCACCCTTGCCGCGACCTCCGTGACCGTTCGCGTGAGCTGAGGCAGGATGACGGCGATGAGGATGACGATCACGCCCAGAGTGACCACCAGGGCGCAGACCAGGCTGACCGGTCTCCTGAGCTTGCGCACGACCGGGCGCCTGTCCTCCGACATACCGTAAAACAGCCGGCTTTCGAAGAGTTTGAGCGGCACGTTGAGCACGAAGGCCATGGCGAGGCCCGTTATCACCACTCCGAACACGTTCCAGACCGTCCGAACAGCCCCGTAGACCGAGGCCAGATTCTGCGCGACAGTGAAAAGCACTACGGCAAAGGTGATGACCAGCAGGATGATGCGCACGTTTTTCTTATTGAACTCCAAACTCCGGCCTCCTTCCAGATTCATCATAACCATAATACACAAAATAACACCCCACGGCAACCCAAACTTGCGGCAGGCTCCGCAGGGGTGTAAAATCTTCTGGGGGTGAGCGGATGCTGTACTATTTCGCTCCGATGGAAGGGGTAACGGGCTATGCCTTCCGTCAGGCGCACATGAGACATTTTTCTCCGGCGGACAAGTATTTCGCGCCCTTCTTTTCGCCTGCCGGAGAGCGCGTCATACCTCCGAGAGTGCTCAGGGAGCTCGACCCCGGGCGAAACAGGGGCGTGCCCCTGGTGCCTCAGCTGCTCTGCCGCGATGCGGACAACTTCATCTGGGCTGCGAAAGCTCTCCTGGACATGGGCTATGCCGAGCTGAACTTCAACCTGGGCTGCCCATCCGGCACCGTTGCCGCCAAGGGCAAGGGCTCGGGCTTCCTGGCCTTCCCGGATGAGCTCAGGAGGTTTTTCGACCGGGTCTTCTCCGAGGAGCCCATGCCGCGCATCTCTGTTAAGACCAGGCTGGGGGTGGAGTCCTGCAGCGAGTTCGAGGGGCTCATGGAGATATACAGGGACTATCCCATCTGCGAGCTCATAGTACATCCCAGGGTGCGCAGGGATATGTACAAGCTCCCGGCCAAGCCCGGGCTCTTTGCCGGGGCGCTGGGTTTCCGGGGCAGGCTCTCATACAACGGCGACCTGTTCTCAGTCCGGAACGTGAGAGATATCGAGGCCATGTATCCGGGACTCGATTCCGTCATGCTCGGCCGGGGCGCGGCGGCGAATCCCGGGCTGTTCGGCCTGCTCAGGGGCCTGGAACCTCCGGGACGCCGGGAGCTTCTCGACTTTCACGACGAGATATACGAGGCCTGCTGCCGCGACTTCGGCTCGAAGGGCTCGGCAGTGCTCAGAATGAAGGAACTGTGGGGCTATCTCCGCTGTCTGTTCCCGGGCTCGGAAAAGCAGCTCAAGAGGCTGGGCAAGACGAAAAGGCCGGAGGACTACGAGCTTGAGGCAAGAGACATTATCCTCAGCGCAGGCTTCGACCCAATGGCGTCGTACACGGGAGGCGGTTCGCTGTGAGACTGTTTATAGCCCTGAATTTTGACGAAAAAGAGCTGGATATGTTCGAAGCGGCCAGGGACAGGCTCAGGGCCGCGGCGGGAAGGGCGAACTACTCCCGAAGGGAAAACCTGCATCTGACCCTGGCCTTCCTAGGCGAGCAGCCCGGGAGCAGGCTTCCAGACGTGGAGGCTGCGATGAGGGCGGCCTCGGCCGGGACTACGGGATTCCGCCTGAGTTTCGACCACGCGGGCAGGTTCCGCCGCGACGAGGGCGACATATGGTGGCTCGGGGCCGCGGCCTCCGCGGAGCTGTCGAGCCTTCACCGCAAACTGGCGTCGGAGCTGAGCGCCGGGGGATTTGAGCTGGAAAAGAGGAGATTCACGCCGCATCTCACCCTGGCGAGGAGGGTATACGGCTCGGCGGACGCGGCCCTAATACTGCCGGAACCTGTGAAAGCCGAGGTCGGAGGCATGAGCCTCATGCTCTCGGAGAGGCCGGAGGGAAGGCTCAGGTACACGGAGCTGTTTTACTCGGGCTTTGCGCGTTGACGAGGCCATGCGGGCGTGTTATTATAAATGGTACGGATGCTGAAAGGGGGAATCTTCATGCGTTGCTGGGATCTGACGCACACGATAAGCGAAGACATACTCGTCTGGCCGGGGACTGAACGGCCGAGCCTGTCGGAAGGCAGTACCTTTGAAAAGGACGGGTTTCGCGAGACGAGGCTGGAGATATTCTCCCACGTCGGCACGCACATGGACGCGCCTGCGCACATGAGGCGCGACCGGCCGGAGTTGGACGAGCTGCCGGTATCGGCCTTCATGGGCAGTGCCTGGGTGCTGGACGCCAGGGACTGCGCCGAGGGAGGTCAGATAGGCCCCGAGGCCGTCGAGCCTTCGGCGGGCTGCGGCTTCCTGCTGGTCAGCACCGGATGGGACAGGTATTGGAACACGGAAAAGTATTTCGGGAACTATCCCGTGCTCTCCGAGGCGGCGGTGAGCCGCGCTGTGGAGCTGGGCGTCAGGGGCATCGGTCTGGACACAATGGGCATCGACCCCATGGACGCGCTGGATTTCCCGAGGCACCACATCGTGTTTGAGAAGGGCCTTGTCATAATAGAGAACCTCTGCAATTTGTCGCTTCTTGCGGGCAGGCGGCTGTTTTTCGCGGCTCTGCCCATAAAATACAAAAATGCCGACGGAGCCCCGGTGAGGGCCGTCGGCATTGAGGGCTTGGCTTGACTCAGTTCAGGTTCCCGGCTATCGTGTGATAGCGCATACAGAGATTATAGCAGGTGTCCAGGTGCGTTTTCGAGGCCGTTTCCGCAAGCTCGGGCATACCCAGGGCGATGGCCCTATATATGGCCATATGCTGGCTGGACAGCACTGAAAAGCTGGGATCGTCGCCGAGGGAGGACATATATTCCTGCGATCTGATGGAATAATATGAGATGAAGCGCTCGAGAGCTTCATACATCTTTAAAATATACGGGTTTCGGCAGGACTGGATTATCTGATTGTGGAAGTCCTGGTCGAGCTCCGAGAAATTTGTGAACTCACGCTTTTCAAAGGTGCGCTGGAATTTTATCGCCAGGCTCCTGAGCCGGGGCATATCTATTGCGCTGTTCTGCCTGGCGCAGATATAGGCCGCCGTGCCTTCCAGGGCCTTTCTGGCCATGAAGAGCTGCTCAAGCGAGGCGTGGGAGATGTCGAAGACGTAGTGGCCCTTCCTCGAAGCTGGCGTTACCACGAGGCCTTCGTTCCTTAGCTGCTCGAGCGCGTCCGACACGGGAGTCCGGCTGACGTTCAGCAGGCTCGCGATTTTGACGATACTGAGCCTCGTCCCGGGCGGGAGGCCGCCGTAGATGATGGCTTTTTCGATGATGGTGTAGACGAGGTCGTTCAGGCGCAGGAAGGGGTTCTGCTTTTGCGCCTCCTCGATGAGCTCCGGTCTGAAGTATTTTTCAAGAGCGTCCATACACAAGGCTCCTTTCGTGGGATCAGCCTAGGGCGACGTCAAGGATCATCATGAGCACGAAGCCGAGCGCGGCGCCTATGGTGCCTGCGTTGGAGTGTTCCCCGGCCTGGGCTTCGGGTATCAGCTCCTCAACGACTACGTAGATCATGGCTCCGGCGGCGAAGGAGAGGATATAGGGCAGCGCCGGCGTGATGAGCCCGGTGAGCAGAATGGTGAGCAGGGCGCCCACGGGCTCGACGACTCCGGAGAGCACGCCCATTGCAAAGGCCCTGCCTCTGCTCATGCCCTGGCCGAGCAGAGGCATGGAGATGACCGCGCCTTCGGGTATGTTCTGGAGCGCGATGCCCGCTGCCAGCGCGAATGCCGCCGCGGCAGATATCGCCGTCTCTCCGGAGAGCGCGCCCGCGAAGACCACTCCGACTGCCATGCCTTCCGGCAGATTGTGGAGCGTGACGGCGAGCACCAGCATGGTGGACTTGCCCAGCCCGCAGCTCCTGCCCTCGGGGCAGTCCGAGCCCAGGTGCAGGTGCGGTATGAGGCTGTCGAGCAGGAGCAGAAAGCCTATGCCCAGCATGAAGCCCGCAGCCGCCGGGATCCAGCCTGTGACTTGCTGCTGTTCCGCCATGTCGATCGCCGGTATGATGAGCGACCAGACCGAGGCGGCGATCATCACTCCGGAGGCAAAGCCCAGCAGCAGTTTCTGAAGCCTCGGCTTGATCTCATCTTTCAGAAAGAATACGAAGAAGGAGCCGAACGCGGTGCCCAGAAAGGGTATGAGTATTCCAATTGCGGCTTTGAGATTTTCGTTCACGGTCTCGCCTCCTTTTTGCACCTCGGATTATACCATATAAATCACAGCGCGAAAATCACAGAATATTTAATTTTAAAAAATAACTTTTAAACTTTTCCGGCGGGCGCCGCGTCATAATATATGCAGAGAAAGACAGACAGGGGATGAGCAGCTGTGACAAGAAAAAAATCCGGACGCGGCCGAAGCGAGCTCCGTTTCAGGAGAGGACTCAAAACGGCGCTGGCGGTGTTTGCCGTGGTCGTGCTCATGCTCATAACAAGCTCGGGCTTTTTTACTGGGCACAGGGGTGCCGACGACGCACCCGACGTAAACGTGACCCGGCGTCCGCAGCCGGATGACGACAGGCCGGACGCAAGCGGCGAGCCTCTGGACGGCGGCGGCATCCCTGTGGAAAGCCCGGAGCGGGGAGATCAGGAGGATGGGAGCAAGCAGGACTTGAGGCCCTCTCCGAGCCCCGACGACTGCGATATGCGGGTGCATGAGAGCGAGCCCGTTGACAACAGTTACTTTGACGACGCGGTATTCATAGGCAACTCCAGGACTGAGGGCCTGAAACTGTATTCCGGGCTCACGAAGGCGACTTTCATAACCGAGGTGGGCCTGACGGTGGACAGCATCTTCACCGACTACTGCGATATATCCGGGGGGTACAAGAACCTGGCCTTCAGCGAGCTCTCCGGCCGTGAGTTTAACAAGGTATACATCATGCTGGGCATGAACGAGCTCGGCTGGGTCTATGACGACGTATTCAAGAATGACTACGGCAAGATAATCGACAAGATCAGGGAGATAAACCCCGACGCGCTCATTTATATACAGTCTATTCTGCCGGTGAGCAAGTGGAAAGACTCCAACGACAGCACTTACACGATAGCGAATGTGGACAGGCTCAACGCGAGGCTCCGCGAGCTGGCAAACGAGAAAGAGGTATATTATGTGGATGTGGCCGAGGGCATCATGGATGAGGAGGGCTTTCTCCCGTACGAGGCGACGCTGGACGGCGTACACCTGGTGCCTGAGTACTGCGTCAAGTGGCTCGACTATTTGAAAACGCACACGGTGCAGGAATAGAAAGACAGACGGAAAGAGGAACAGGACATGAAAAAGAGCTTGGCAGCCGCATTACTGGCCGTTTCGCTCGTCTTCGTGCTCGCGGGCTGCGGGCAGGAGAAGGAGCCGGAGCTGAACATCGACGAATTTGGAGAGGAGCTCTACGCCGCAGGGACTTTTGGAGAGACGCTCTATGCCCTGGATGAATCCGTGGCCCAGGGGCTTTACGGCATCGACTCGGACACTCGCTGCTGGGTCAGGGCAGGTACCGGCGCGACGGCGGAGGAGCTTGCAGTCTTTGAGACGAAGGACGCCGACGCTGCTTCGGCTCTGGTAGGGAAGCTGCAAGCCAGGAACGAGGACAGGATAGAGAACTACTCTGACTACATCCCGGCCGAGGTGCCGAAGCTGGAGAACGCCGTTATCATCTCCGGCGGCCGCTATGTCGTTCTCTGCGTGGCGACCGACGTTTCGGCGGTGCGCGAGCTGGCGGAAAAGGCTCTGGGCTGAGATGACCTCCGAGGAGTTCGCCGACTTTGTGAGGCAGAACGAGGCGAGCTTTTACAGGATCGCGTTCAGCTATGTGAAATGCCGAGAGGACGCTTTGGACATTGTGCAGGACTCGATCGAAAAAGCTCTGCGCAAACTGCCCGGGCTCCGTGACGACGGCAGGATAAAGCCCTGGTTTTGCCGCATACTTGTAAACGAGAGCATAGACAGCCTTCGCCGAAGACGGGGAACGGAGCCGGTGGATGAGAGTTTCCCGGCTCCGGACGAGACCGGCAGCAGGACGGAAGCCCTGGACGTCTACAAGGCCGTATCAAAGCTGCCGCCGAAATTCAAGACGGTAGTG
Organism: uncultured Eubacteriales bacterium; assembly: GCA_902496595.1. Classification (GTDB taxonomy): domain Bacteria; phylum Bacillota; class Clostridia; order Oscillospirales; family Oscillospiraceae; genus Scatomorpha. Next base: position 17,940 of record CABVBV010000006.1, read on the forward strand.
GTGCTCAGGTTCTTCGAGGACATGAAGCTGCAGGAGGTGGCCGAGGCTGCGGGCTGCAACCTGAGCACGGCCAAGTCGAGGCTGTACAAGGCGCTGGAACTGCTTCGCGTTGAGCTGAAGGACTGGGAGGTGTGAGCCCTTGATCGACGAACTGCGGGATATATATAATGATACGGAGCTGCCGGAAGAGCTGCCCGGGGTGGTCGAAGCCGCGCTCCGAAGGGGAGAGCGTAAGGCCCGGTCGAGGCGCCGCACCATCAGGGCGCTGTCGCCGGTCGCGGCCGCGCTGGCCGTTTTTGTGCTCATGCTGAACACCGTCCCGACCTTCGCCTCGGCCATGTACGAGGTGCCCGTCCTGGGCGACGTCTGCCGGGTATTGACGGTTCGGAGCGACCACTATGAGAACGAGACTGTCAGTGTGGACATCGAGGTTCCGGCCATAGACGTAGAGCTCGGGAATGCGAGCTGGGCGGAGAGCGTGAACCGGCTGATCGAGGCCACTGTGGACATGGAGGTCGCGCAGTCTGAGGAAAGGGCACGCGAGTACTACCAGGCCTTCATCGGCACGGGCGGCAAGCCTGAGGAATACAACGCCATCGGCATAGAGGTGGACTACGAGGTCTACTATGCCTCCGACAGCGTTCTGTCCTTCGCCGTGATCAAGACGGAGACTCTGGCCTCCGCTTATGAGACTTTCCACTACTACAACTTCGACATAGACACGGGCCGCGAGCTCACGGCCGAAGACCTTGCCGGAGAGAACTGGAGGGAGAAGGCCCTGGAGGCGCTCAGGGAGCTCATGGCCGAGCCTGAGGACGGAGAGGTCTACTGGGAGCTGGGCGAGTCTGAACTCGAGGCGGCGATAGACGAGGCGCAGCTGAGGCTCGACAGCAGCGGCGCGCCTGTTCTCGTGTTTCAGAAATACAGCATAGGCCCCGGTTCCATGGGCAGGCCGGAGGTCAATATAAAATAACGGCCCTCTTTGCCGAAGAGGGCTTTGAAGAGGGCGGCGCTGCGCTCTGCGAGGCTTGAAAGAAGACGAAGCGGCGGACATTTTGTCCGCCGCTTCGTTTTGTTATTTGTCTTCGTCTTCTTCGTCGTCTTCCACAGGTTCAACGCCTTCAAACTCCAGCGTTTCGCCGCAATTCGGGCATTCGATGGAACCCAGGTTCAGCACGTCCTCGTCGATGGTGATGGTGTTCTCACAGGCCGGGCAAGTCACCTCGTAGAAGGTGGGTTCTTCCTCGTCCTCGTCGTCCTCGCCGCAGCAGCAGCTGCCGCAATAGTCATCGTCCTCGTCGTCGTCATCATCGTCGTCCATATCGTAGACGATATCCTCAATATCGGAGAGATCGTCGCTCACCTGGTCGATGGCTTCGCCGAGCTCCCAGGCGTTTTCTTCGAGGTCTTCGATGTCGTGCGCCATATCCTCCAGGATATCCATGATGCCGTCGAGCACGCGGCCTTCCTTGGTCTCCTTGTCGATACCAAGGCCCTCGGCCAGACCCTTCAGGTAGGCCACTTTTTCGGATGTTGTCATATTATGCTCCTCCTTAAAGGGGAATTGTTGCCCGGATCAGCCCTTTGCACGCTCCAGGTACTCGCCGGTGCGCGTGTCGATCTTGATCTTGTCGCCCTCGTTGATGAAGAGAGGCACCTTGACCTCCGCGCCGGTCTCCAGCGTCGCCGGCTTCGTCGCGTTCGTGGCGGTGTTGCCCGCAAAGCCCGGGTCGGTCTGGGTGACTTCGAGCTCCACGAAGTTGGGCGGCTCGACCGCGAACACGTTGCCCTTGTAGCTCATGACCACGCAGACCATGTTCTCCTTCACGAACTTGAAGCTGTCGCCCAAGAGAGAGCCGTCTATCGGGATGAGCTCATAGCTCTCCGGATCCATGAAGTAGTAGAGGTTGCCGTCGGCATAGCTGTACTCCATGCTCTTGCGCTCGACCGTGGCCTCCTCGAACTTCGCCGTGGGGTTGAAGGAAGTCTCGGTGACGGCGCCGGTCATGACGTTCTTCATCTTGGTGCGGACAAAGGCCGCGCCCTTGCCGGGCTTGACGTGCTGGAAGCTGACGACGGTCATGACCTGCCCGTCCATCTCAAAGGTGACGCCGTTTCTGAAATCGCCTGCTGTTATCATAAATCCTGTCCTCCTGTGGCAGATTGATTAATATAACCAACACATTTTACACTAAGAAACGCATTTTGGCAAGTACCAACGCTTACAGTATCAGCAATTCCTTCTGCGCTTTCGTGATATCCACGCAGCCGTCCCCTGTCAGGAACAGGACGTCCTCGATCCGGACGCCGAATTTGCCAGGCAGGTAGATGCCCGGCTCGGCGGATATGACGGCGCCCTCGGGCATGGGTTTCGCATTGAGTGGAGAGGCTGTGGGCTGCTCGTGTATATCGAGCCCCACGCCGTGGCCGAAGCCGTGGCCGAAATATGCCCCGTAGCCCGCGTCCGCTATCACCTTTGCCGCCGCGTTGTGTATCTCCGCGCCCGTGACGCCCGGCCTCGCCTTCGCTATGCCGGCCTTTTGAGCCTCGAGCACGGTGTAGTAGACGTTCTTCATCTCCTCGGTCGCGTATCCGACCGCCACCGTCCTCGTCATGTCCGAGCAGTAGCCGTCCTTCACGCAGCCGAAGTCCATGGTGACGAAGTCGCCCTCCTTTATCCTCTCGTCCCCCGGCACGCCGTGGGGCATACTGCTCTTGGCTCCGGTGACGACGATGGGGTCGAAAGAGTTGCCCTCGGCGCCGTGCAGCCGCATCCTGTAAGTGAGCTCGGCCGCTATCTCCCTCTCCACCGCTCCGGGCTTCACCAGGGGCAGCACCTCTTCCAGCGCCTGCTCCGCTATCCTCTGAGCTTTCACAAGACTGTCGAGCTCCTCCTTCGTCTTGCAGGAGCGCAGCGCTGCGAGCAGCTCCTGAGCCGGTAAGAGCTCCAGGCCGAGGGCCTTCTCCAGCCTGAGATACTGAGCGTGGCTGAGTTTTTCCTCCTCGGCCCCGAGCTTTTCGAGACCCAGTTTTGAGGCCAGCTCTCCCAGTATGCCCATGAGCGGCCTCTCCCTGGTGGCGAGTATCACCTCGACCCCCTCGGCCGCCTGCTTTTGCGCCGCCTCGATATATCTCGAGTCCGTCACAAGGTATGCGGCGTCGCCCGTGACCAGCGCGGCGCTGTCCGTGGGCAGAAAGCCCGTGGCGTAATAGATGTCCCGGTCGTCCATGAGCAGCAGCCCGTCCAGGCCGCGCTCTGCGACCGCTTCCTTCACTCGCATAGTATTTGCCATGAATCCCGCCTCCGATGTTATTCTTGCTCTGTATATGAAGTCAAGAGGATATCGTCTTTATCCAGCGCCGGCCCCAGCCTCTGTCCGAGCAGGTAAAAGCTCACCCTGTCCACGCTGCCGAGCCCGCAGAAGGTGAGGGCTGCGCAGCAGTTCGCAAGGGTGCGGTCGAAGCCGCTCAGCTCCGCCCATTCCGGGCTGACTTCCAATTTGAGCTCAGAACCCTCGAGCCGCCATCCCAATATCTCGGCGCCGTCCGGAGCGGCGCGGCTCAAGCCGGGCTCCTCGGGCCGGGAGTTGAAGGCCGCGACGGCTCCGGCTATCAATTCGGTGCCGCTTTGCAGTTTCCTCGTCTCCTGAGTTACCGTCGAGTCCTCTCCGCGTCTCCATACCGTGACCTTCGCCGTGTCTCCTGAGCAGCCTGCGAGGCTGAGGAGCAGAGCCGACAGCAGGACTGCCGCCAGCGGCCTTTTCATGCTCATGTCTCACCGCCTCCATTTTCCGGTTCGGGGAAGGACACGGTGAACCTGGTGCCCCCGCCCTCCCGGGCCTCGACGCTGATGCTGCCGCCGAGCGCTTCAACTGCGTCATGAACTATGGACAGGCCCAGGCCGCTGCCTCCGCGCTCTCTCGACCTGGCCTTGTCGACACGATAGAACCTCGAGAAGATGTGCGGCAGATCGCTCTCCGGTATGCCTATGCCCCTGTCTTCCACTATGAGCAGTACGCGGCCGTTCTCTTTTCTCATCCTTATATCTGCGGAGCCGCCCTCGACGTTATACTTTACTGCATTCTCCGCGAGGTTGAAGACTATTTGGTGTACATCGTCCTCCGGAGCCAGTATGACGCAGCTCTCGTCCGGCTCGCAGCCAAGGGTGACTCCGAGTTTCTCGGCCAGCGGGGCCAGCAGCCTGACCGTGGAGTCCGCCACGTCGGCGAGACTTACCGGCGACCTCGGGGTCTCGACCCCGTCGTCCCGGCGGGAGAGGTCGAGCAGCTTCTCCGTGGTGCGCTGCAGCCTGTCCGCCTCAGTGCCGATGTCCGAGACAAACTCGCGCATCGTGGCCTCGTCCATGCCCTCGGACTGCTCTATGCTGTCCGCCAACAGGCGTATGGCCGCGAGCGGCGTCTTGAGCTCGTGAGAGGCGTCCGAGACGAATCTGCGCCGCTGCTGCTCCGTCGTCTCGAGGGTCTGGGTCATGTTGTTGAACTCCTCACAGAGCTCGGTCAGCTCGTCGTTTCCCTCTGGCTTCAGCCTGTGCTCGTAGTCGCCGCCTCTGACGACTCTTATAGCCTCGGCGAGCCGCGTTATTCTTCCTGTCAACGCCCTCGAGAAGATGACCGTCAGCGCCAGGGCTGCGGCGCTCGCGGTGATGGAGATGCCGACCATTCGGTTGAGTATAGACAGTATGAGCTCCGCCTGCGCCTCGTCATACTCGTACACACAGACGGCGCCCAGCGTGACGCCTCCGCTGCGCACGGGCAGCGCCGCAACCGAGAAAAAGGCCCCGGAGGCGAACCTCGAGCCGAACATCTGCTTCCCGCCGAGGGCATACTGCACCTCCCGAAGCAGGGCGTATTTGCCCTCGTTGACCGGCACGTCGCTGTCATAGACGACCTGCCCGCGGTCATTCGTGACCATTATCCTGCTGGCCGAGCTGAGCTCCAGCAGCTCCATGACCTGAGCCACGGAGTCCGACGCCAACTGATCCAATCCCGAGAGCGAGGAGGACACCACCGCAGCCTGGCTCAGCAGAGAACTCTCCTTCTCCTTGAAGACCAGATCCCTGGAGGTGGCTATCGGATAGGTGTTCAAAAGCACCAGCAGCCCGGCCACGAGCAGGAAAAAGGAGAGCACGAACTTGAATTGTACGCGCTCTGTTATCTTCCTTCTCTTGCCGTTCCTGCCGTTTTTGCCGCTCATTTGTCCAGCCTCACTCGGCGAAGTAGTAGCCTACGCCCCATTTCGTGATTATAAGCCTGGGCGAAGCCGGCCTGTCCTCGAGTTTCTCCCTGAGCCTCCGGATGTGTACGTCCACCGTTCTCGCATCGCCCTGATAGTCGTAGCCCCAGACGAGATCCAGAAGGTTGTCCCTGCTGTACACCTTGCCGGGGTTCCTCAGAAAGAGTTCGATGAGATCGAACTCCCTGGCTGTGAGTTCGACCGGCCTGCCGTTTTTTTTCGCAGTGCGCTTTTCCGTGTCGATCTCCAGCCCGCCTCCCTCGAGCACCGAGGCCGAGGGGCCAGCAGCCGGCATGGAGGCCCGCCTGAGCAGAGCCCTTATCCTCGCCTTGAGCTCGAGGATGTTGAAGGGCTTCGTCACATAGTCGTCCGCGCCCGACTCAAAACCGAGCAGCTTGTCCGCATCCTCGCTCCGGGCCGTCAGCATGATGATCGGCACGGTGGAGAAGCCGCGAATCTGCTGGCAGGCCTCCAGCCCGTCCAGCCCCGGCATCATGAGATCCAGGATGATGAGGCCGTAATCCCCTGATGCGGCAAGCTGCACCGCAGTCTCTCCGTCATAGCAGGCGTCCACAGTATAGCCCTCGTTTTCGAGGTTGAATTTAATGCCCTTCACGAGCAGCTTTTCGTCGTCGACGACGAGTATTTTCATGAGCCGTCCTCCACAGTGTCAAAACAGACGTAATCCCTGAAGCCGTCCAGCACGGCTCTGCCTATCCCGGGAACCTCGAGCAGACTTTCGACGTCACAAAAAGGGCCGTGTTCCTGCCTGTATTCGATGATATACCCGGCTTTCACCTCTCCTATGCCCGGCAGGAGCTGGAGCTCGTCCGCGTCCGCGGTGTTGACGTTCACTAGCCTCGGCCGGGCGCCCTCCGGGCTGACGTATTCTCTGCCGCCGCCGGCGACGGATGCCGCGAGCATGAAGACCAGCGCCAGAGCCGCGCAGACTGACGCCGGCAGATATCTCCTGCGCAGGGCCGATCACCTCCGGGATTTTTTGCTGTTGCTTTTCGTTGGCGAGACTTGTATAATATTGAAAGCCCCTGTACGTTATGATAACACATTATTGCGGAGATTGATATGAAAAAAATCAGGTTGCTGCCCATATTTTTGCTCATAGTCATGCTCGCCTCTGCTCTCGCCCCGCAGGCTCTGGCGCTCGAAGCTCCGGAGCTCACGAGTACGGCGGCGGTGCTGGTCGATCAGGACTCTGGCCGGGTGCTTTTTGAGAAGAACGCAGATGAGAAGGCCTATCCCGCCTCGCTGACCAAGGTCATGACGGTCTTGGTCGCTGTCGAGGCAATTGAAAAGGGGCAGGTCGCGATGACCGACAACGTCACCGCCTCGGACAGCTGTCTCGAGGGCATGGTGGATGACGGGAGCACGGCGGGCATAGTCCCCGGCGAGACCATGCCTCTGAAGGACTTGCTCTACTGCGCCCTGCTCGCCTCTGCGAACGAGGCCTGCAATGTCATTGGCGAATACATAGGCGGTTCAGTCTCCGCTTTTGTCGACATGATGAATGCGAGGGCGGAGGAGCTGGGCTGCACAGGCACCCACTTCGCCAACACCCACGGCCTGCCGGACGAGAACCACTACACCACGGCGGGGGATATGGCCCTCATCTACCGCGAGGCCCTCTCTCACGAGAGCTTTGCCGAGATCTGCGGCACCGTCAGCTACACCGTCCCGGCGACGAACGTCTCCGCCGAGCGGCAGCTTTCAAACACGAACGGGCTCATCAACCAGAACACCCAGCTCTACTCGGGCAACTACTATGAATATGCGAAGACGGGCAAGACCGGGCACACGAGCGCCGCAGGCTATTGCCTCGTCTCCTCCGCCGAGAAGGACTCGGTGAAGCTCATCGCCGTCGTCCTGGGCGGACAGGCGACGCAGAACAGCTCCGGAGGCTACGACTACGGAAACTTCATTGACAGCAGAACCCTCTATGACTGGGGCTTTGAGAACTTCAGCGTAAGGGAGATCCTGAGCTCTTCCGAGCTCGTCACCGAGGTCGAGGTCGCAATGGCGGAGGACGACGGCAAGGCCACGCTCAGGCCGAACAGCGTCATCACCGCCCTCGTGGCGAATGATTTCGACGTCGAGAGCCTCGAGAGGGACATCGTCATTTACAGCGAGAGGGACGGAGAGACTCTCGAGGCGCCGATAGCGGCGGGGACTGTGCTCGGAGAGATAACCCTCAGCCTTGACGGGGATATTTACGGTTCGACACAGCTGATCGCGGGCAGCGCGGTTGAGCTGTCCAAACTGCAATACATGAAAAACCAGGTGGCAGAGGTCTTGGGAATGACCTGGGTGAAGGTCGTCATAGTCGCGCTCGTTCTCGCGCTACTGAGCTACATCGCCCTGGTAGTAAGGTACAGGATCCTGCACAAGCGGCACATGAGGGAACTGCGCCGGGCCAGGCTGGAGCGGCAGCGCAGGATGGAGGCGGAGAACGCGACCAGGGTATTTACGGAGCAGCAGCCCTCCGCCGCAAAGCAGAGGGAGCCTGTGACAACGGCGGCGCCTTCTGCAGCTAGAAGGCCCCAGGCCCCGGCTCAGCAGCCGGAAAAACCGGAGGACGAGGAAAAGCTCAAAGCCCAGGAAAAGGCGCGCAGGGACTATTTCGAGGAGTTTTTCAAGAATAAGGACTGAGTTCATGGCCCCGCCCGTATGGGCTGGGGCCATGCTTAACGTCTCGTGTTATAGTCCGAACCTGCGGCAAGGCCGGTTCAGGGACGGGAGAGAGGTCATGGAAAGATGAAAATGCCGTTTTACGCAGCGGTGGAGGAGCTCTCCGCCATGGCGACGAATATGTACAGGCTCGGCTGGCACGAGCGCAACGGTGGAAACATCAGCCTGCTTTTGGACGGTGCGGAGACGGACGGCCTGGACAATATCGAACCTGGGCGCGTCTTCGGCACGGCTTTCGACGCTTCCGGGCTCGCCGGCAGGTATCTGCTGATCACCGGGACGGGGAAATACTTCAAAAACATTGAGAGCCATCCCGAGCGCGACCTCGGAGTGATACGTATTAGCCGCGACGGGGCCGGAGCGGAGCTGCTGTGGGGCTTTTCGGACGGGGGCAGGTGTACGTCCGAACTTCCCAGCCATCTCATGGGCCACATCTCCAGGCTCTCCGTGGACGGGACGAACCGGGTCGTCATGCACAGCCATCCGACCAATCTGCTCGCCATGAGCTACGTACACCGGCTGGACTCCCGGGAGTTCACAAGAACGCTCTGGAGGATGAACAACGAGTGTATCATGGTCTTCCCGGACGGGGTCAACGTCCTGCCGTGGATGCTCTGCGGCACGACTGAGATAGGCGTGGAGACGGCGAGGGAGTTTTTGAGCGCCAGGCTGGTCGTCTGGGCGCATCACGGTATCTACGGCTGCGGAGCGAGCCTGGACGAAGCCTTCGGGCTTATCGAGACGGCGGAGAAGGCCGCTGAGGTCTATATGAAGCTCTCAGGGCGCGAGATCCTCCAGACCATCACGGACGAGCAGCTGAAGGCCCAGGCGGAGCACCTCGGCCTCAAAGTCAGGGAGGGTTTCCTGGACTGAGCCGCGTAACTAAGAACAAACACTTTCGATAAACTGAGCCGGCAGTGCGGACGACAACGCACTGCCGGCTGTTATATTGGACGCGATTCCTTCAACCGGGTTTTTCTTTAGATCTGAGGGCGGAAGGAGGCCCATATAGCCTGACCTCGGGCACCATCTTCCGCTGTGCCCGCCTCGTGGCTCGCGATCAACTGCTCAGAGCGCTGAAAGGTTCAGAGGTATTATCCTTAGCGTAAGCGTGGTCGGTAGACCGTTCTCACGGCTCCACCCGCATCATGCGATATCCGACGCCGATATGGGTCTGGATGTATTGCGGTGAGCCCGGCTCCTTCTCCAGCTTCTTGCGCAGGGTTGCCATGAAAACGCGCAGTGAGGCGACATCGTTGTCCCAGCTCCTGCCCCATATCTGCTGGGTGATGAAGGTGTGGGTCAGCACCTTACCCACGTTTTTGCACAGCAGGCACAGCAGCTTGTATTCACTGGGGGTCAGATGGAGCTCCTGCCCGTCCAGGAAGGCGCAGCCGGCCGCGTAATCCACTTTCAGCTTGCCGTTTGTAAAAACCGCATCCGCGTTCACTGAGCCCAGCTGCAGCGCGGCCAGGCGCCGCTGCGTCACCCGCAGCCTCGCCAGCAGCTCTTCCACGGAAAAGGGCTTGGTCAGATAGTCGTCGGCGCCGGCATCCAGAGCGTCGATCTTGTCCGTGTCTTCGCTCCGGGCACTGATGACGATAATGGGCATATTTGACCAGGAGCGAACCTTGTGGATGACCTCCACGCCGTCCATGTCAGGAAGCCCCAGATCCAGCAAGATGATCTCAGGGTTGTGTGAGGAGGCCTCCAGGACGGCCGACTCCCCGTTTGCCGCGGTCAAAAAGCGGTAATCATGGGCTCTGAGCGTTGTGGTGATCAGGTTGCGGACGGGAGTATCGTCCTCGACCACCAGGATCAAAGGTTTATTCATGCAGTTCAACCTCCCCGGCCGGTACAGAAAATGTGAAGATGGTTCCATGCGGAGGATTGTCGGCTACCGAGATCTCCCCTCCGTGCGCATTGACTATGGATTTGCACAGCGCGAGGCCCAGTCCCATGCTGCGGCGGCTGTCCGCGATCTGATCGGATGCGCTGTAAAACATATCGAATATATGCGGCTTGGCCTGGTCGGATATCCCCGGGCCGTTGTCTGCAATGGAAATATAAATGTAGTCGCCCTCTCGTTTCCACCCGATATCGATCTCAGAGCCGGGCGGCGTATACTTGATGGCGTTATCTACGATGTTGATGACGACCTGGACGATGAGCTTGGCGTCTATCCGCGCCAGGAGGTATTCCTCGCTGCTCTGCACGTTCAAGCGGTACTCCGCGCTCTTGCGGTTTATATGGCGCAGGGCCTCCGCGACCACCTCGTCGATAAGCTCCGTAGACATATGCAGGTTCATCCGCCCTTCTTCCAGGCGGCTGACGGACAGGAGATTTTCCACCAGGTTTATTAGCCACATGGCGTCGTCATAGATGTCGGTGTACATCTGCTCCTTGGTCTTTGCGTCAAACAGGCTCCCGTTGGAGAGCAGGTTGCTGGCGTTCCCCGAAATGGAGGTGAGCGGAGTGCGCAGGTCGTGGGAGATCGACCTGAGCAGGTTTGCGCGGAGCTGTTCGTTCTTGGCCAAAACTGCGGCGGCTTCCTTTTCCTCCAGATTCTTCTGGTTTTCAAGCGCAAGGGCGGATTCGCCCAGAACGGAGAGCAGGATGCTGGTCTCAAACGAATCCAGAGGCTTGTCCGAGGCGGCAATGCCAACGACCCCATAGATCTGTTTGCCCGTCCGCACCGACAGATAGGTGCAGCAGGAATCTGAAAAGTTTTCGGTGCCGGCCCCGGCGCGCTTGTTGTTTTTTATAACCCACTGAGCCACCTCGCGCTCCTTCTCGGAGGTGTAGCGCTCCGGGGACGACGAGCCCTCCGCAAGGAAGAGCTCCGGCATGACGGCTTTTTCGCCCTCTATGCGGTAGGCTACGATATCACGCTGGAAGATCTTCAGCAGCTGCTTTGCCGTCACAGAGACTATCTCCTCCTGCGTCCGGGCCTTTTGGAGATCCTGGTTCGTCTCAAGAAGCAGCTTTGTGCGCCACGCCACCTGGGCGGAGCGCTTGGCGTGGGACTTCAGTTTGGACGCCAGCGAGCCCGTGAGCAGGGAGGCTAGGAACATCACGAGAAAAGTGACCGGGTATCCGCTGTCATAGGCGTGCAGAGAAAACCTGGGCTCCGTAAAGAAGAAGTTGAAGGTGAGCACGCCGACGATGGAGGCGATGAAGCTGCATACCGAACTCTTTGTGGAGATGGAGACCAGCATGACGCCCAAAATGTAGAGCGTGATGATATTGGCCTCCGTGAAGCCCAGCCTGTAGAACAGCAGACCTATGAGCGTTGCAAGGACAAGGAGCAGGGCGCTCTTGAGCAGGTCGAGCACCGACAGGGTGGGCAGGCGCATGATCTCCCTGTGCCTGGCGGCGAACTTCCCGTTCGAGCCGTTGTCGGGGATGATGTGAATGTCAAGCTCCGGCGTGAGCTCGATGAGCCGCTCGGTCAAAGACGGCTTCCGGAACAGCGAGTGGTGAGGTATGCCGCTGCGACCCAGCACGATCTTCGTGACCCCGGACAGGCGCGAGAACTCGGCGATCTGATATGCCACATCGTCGCCGTAAACGGTCTCAACGGACGCCCCCAACTGCTGCGCCAGACGTATGTTCGCCTGCAGGCGCTCCTTATCCGGCTGGGACATCCACTGCGAGCCTTTTGTTTCGACATACAAGGCGGTAAACCCGCAGCGGAAGGCGCTCGCCATTCGCGCCGCCGTGCGTATGATCTTCTCATTTGAAGGCGCGGAAGAAAGGCACACCAGGATGTGCTCACGGGCGCGGTATTCCATCCTGCTCTGGGGGCCCTGTGTATATGAAGCCGCCCTGTCTGCACAGCGGCGCAGGCCGATCTCCCGCAGCGCGCTCAATTGCGACAGGGTGCAGCCGGAAAGCAGCTCTCCCTTCTTTTGCTCAAGCAGGCGCTGCTGCAGCCGCTCCGGCTCGATATCTATGAACTCAACCTGAGCCGCCTGGTCGAACACGCGATCCGGGATGCGCTCAGATTCGGAGGCTCCCATTATGGAAAAGACGGTGTCCTGAATGCTTTCGATGTGCTGCACATCCAACGTCGTATAGACATCCACGCCGGCTTTCAGCAGCTCCTCTATGTCCTGATAGCGCTTCATGTGGCGGGAACCGTCCATGTTCAAATGGGACAGGTCATCGACCAAAACGAGCTCCGGCGCCCTCTTCAGGCAGGCCTCCAGATCCAGTTCATGCTCTGTTCGCCCGTCCCGCCTCACCGCTTTGCAGGGCAGGGCCTCAAACTTTTCGGCCAGCGCTCCGGTTTGGGGCCACTGCTCGCAGGAAATAAGGCCTATGGCTGTGTCCAGCCCCGCCCGCCTCGCCCTTTCGGCGGCTTCCAGCATGGAATAAGTCTTGCCTGCACCGGAAAAATAACCGGCAAAAATGGTGAGCTTTCCCTGCCTCTTTCCGGCTGGCTGCCTGGGCTGCGTAAAGGCATCCATTATCACCCCTCCTTTCCGTCAGAGCTATTATAACACACTTTTACGGCTGCTGCCTGTAGAGTTGCCTGATAAATTGCAGAGCCAGGGCGTGTTCGCCGCCGGCTCTCCACAGCGCCTTTTGGCACCGGGGGCCTTCTTCCACCGCTTTTATCTCCACCGCCCCGTCATCCATGAAGAAGGACTGGGCAGCCAGGGCGAGCGGCTCGCTCTCAGACAGGCCTCTGCTCTCCGCCTCGGCGGAGACTATCGCCACATCTGCGTCCCCGGCACCGACGGCGCGAAGGACTTCGCGTTCCTGCCCCAGCGAAATACTGCACTGTATGTCTGGAAATCGCTCTAAAGTATCTTTTGCGGCATTTCTGATCGCAGGGACGGCATTGGGACAGGATGTCGCAATGTTAAGGCGGCGGCTCTTTCCCCGGGCATGGCCCGCATCGTGCGCCTTGTCGAGAAAAGAGTCCAGCCTCACCATGACAAAATAGCCGAATACCGCAATGGCGGCAAAGACGCCCAGCAGCACTGCATCTTCCACTTTCATCATTATCCCTCCCCCTTGCACTTCGGAGTCGGCGGAGCTCATATATGGAAGCACTTTTGTATATCGCGCTGTGTGCCCAGGACAAGTATCGTACTGTTTTCCGGCAGGCAGGTATCCGGGGTGATGACTGTCATGGCGAATCTCCCGCTCTGCTTGATCGCCATGATGTTGATATGATAGCGCTTGCGCACATCCAATTGCCCGATGGTCTTTCCCACCCAGCTGTCCGGCACTGCGATCTCAAAGATGGCGTGGTCGTCGCCCAGGGCGATGTAGTCGTAAATGTGGTCTGAACTATAGCGTATCGCAGTCCAGACCGCCATCTGTTTTTCCGGGTACACTACCTCGTCTGCGCCGTTGCGGAGCAGGAACTTGGCCTGTACGTCACGCGCAGCCCTTGCCACCACTTTCTTCGCGCCCAGCTCCTTCAGCAGCGAGGCGGTCTCCAGGGAGCTTTGAAAATCGTCCCCTATCGCGACGATGCACACGTCGAAATTCCGCACGCCGATGGCTGAGAGGAACTCTTCGCTGGTGCTGTCCCCTATCTGGGCGTTGGTGACGAAGGGGAGCACCGCGTTGACCCGTTCTTCATCCTTGTCTATTGCTAAGACCTGATGGTTCAGCTCGTTCAGTTTCATTGCAGTATGGCGGCCGAAACGGCCCAAGCCGATCAATAGAATAGTTTTCATAAGCCCTCCGAATTTGTTTTTTCACCCTACCGTGATGCGCTCCTGAGGCAGCCGGGCGGCGCTGCCCTGCGTGTTGGAGAGTGCCGCATATATGAGCGTGAGCCCGCCGGCCCTGCCGAAGAACATCAGTGCGATCAGGATAAGCTGGGATACCCGGCCCAGCTGAGGGGTGATCCCCAGCGAAAGGCCCACCGTGCCTATGGCTGAGGCCGTCTCAAAGAGGCAGGTGAGGACGGGCAAGCCTTCCAGCTTGCTGATGATGAGCCCGCCTGTCAAAAACAGGCTCAGGTACATCAGCATTATGGCCGCGGCCTGGGCCACCGTCTCGTTCGGCACGCGGCGGTTGAAAAAGTGCGGGTCTTCCCTGCGGCGGAAAACCGCGACGGCGCTCGCCAGCAGGACTGCCAGTGTGGTGGTCTTCATGCCGCCTGCCGTGGAGCCCGGGGAACCGCCTATCAGCATCAGGAGCGTGATCATCGACTGCCCGGTCTCGCTCATGGCCGTGAGGTCTGCTGTGTTGAAGCCGGCAGTCCTGGGCGTGACGGCCTGGAAAAGGGACAACAGGAGCCGCTCTCCCAAGGGCGCGTCGGCAAACTCGAAAAAGAAAAAACAGGCCGTCGGAAGCAGGATCAGGACGCCGGTCACAGCCAGTATCACCTTGCTCTGCATCCGGTACTTGCGCAGGTGCAGCCGATTCGTGCGGATATCGTCCCAGGTCAGGAAGCCGATGCCGCCGACCACGATCAAGAAGGCGATAACAAGGGAAACTACGGGCTCGGACGCATAGGACGTCAAAGAGGAAAATGGGGCTTTTACGCCCATCAGGTCGAAGCCGGCGTTGCAAAAAGCGGATATGGAGTGGAAGAGGGCATACCAGGCGCCCCGTATGAGCCCGAACTCCTTGTAAAATACGGGGAAAAGCAGCGCCGCTCCCAGCAGCTCGACTGCCAGGGCCGTCTTCAAAATGAACTCGGTCAGGCGGACGATGCCGCCCACATTCGGGGCCGCGATGGCCTCCTGTATGGTGTTCCGCTGCATCAGCCCGATCTTCCGCCCCGAGAGTATCGCAAAGGCTCCCGCCACCGTGACGACCCCGAGCCCCCCTATCTGTATGAGCAGGATGATGACGAGCTGGCCGAAGCCCGACCAGTAAGACGCCGTGTCGTGGATCACCAGGCCGGTCACGCAGACGGCGGACGTGGAAGTGAACAGGGCCTGCAAAAACGGGGTGCCGATCCCTTCCCGAGTAGACACCGGAAGCATAAGAACGAGGCTTCCCATCAGGATGACCAGAAGAAAGCCCAGTATGATGACCCGGAAAGGGGACTTGTTGTTCTTATGCAAGAGCTGCCACATCAGCCTCCACCTCTTAATGCGCCTTTACTCGGTCTTTACACTCTCCATTATCCATATCTCGTCTAAAGGGGGTGTTAACGTATTTGAGCGCATATTAAGGCGGCATTAAGGCGCGTGCAAGGGGCCTGCAGACCGTCTCATACCCAGCCGAAGATCAGGGCAAGCGGCAGGGTGATGAGAGCCGTGCCTGCGCAGACCGCCGCCAGCGTGGCCAGAGGCGTCCCGATAAAGATGAGCAAAAAGCCCAGGACCCTGTGGCGGAAAACAAACTTTTCAATTGAGGCGTCGATACGGTTTTCAATACGAGAGACACGCTTCATCAGCGCAAACATATCTGTCCCCTCCTTACGGCAACATGATAGCGCGGCGCAGCTAAAACCGGGGAAAAGATAGGGCGTGTGGGATTAAGAAAAGATAAAAACCTCCGGCCCGCCTGCATCGTACAGACGGGCCGGAGGCCGAATCGCATATGGGCGCGGCGCCTATTTGGACACGTCGCCCACCAGGCCCATCGCCATGGCGATGTCCAGGTTCACGCCGAGGACGTTGACGGTCTCTTCGCCGAAAATGCCCAGCAGCTTGCCCTCCGTGTTGTCCTCCACCATCTGCTCCAGCTCCTCCTCGCTCAGGCCGGAAGCGTCCGCCAGGGCGGGGATCTGGATGCGGGCGGACTCGGGCGTGATGTGCGGGTCAAGGCCGGAGCCGGAAGCCGTCACCAGGTCGGCGGGGATGTCCTCGCGCTTCACGTCCGGGTTGGCCTCCAGGAAGGCCTCAATGTCTGCCTCGA
The DNA here is from genome assembly GCA_902496595.1 of uncultured Eubacteriales bacterium. GTDB lineage: Bacteria > Bacillota > Clostridia > Oscillospirales > Oscillospiraceae > Scatomorpha. The sequence continues at coordinate 33,738 of CABVBV010000006.1, forward strand.
CCCGTTCGGCCAGCGCAGGGTTGGAGGCCGCGTAGTTGTTGGAGCCGGAGCTCACGCCGGCAAACTCGCTGCCGTCGTTGTAGTAACGGTTCCCCTCTTCATCCTCGTAATAGGTGTTGTAGTTGTAAGCCGAAGGGCGGCATTTCATGAAATAGGGCGCGGTGAAATCCTGCCCGATATTTGCCGCACCCACGGCCTCGCCGTCTGCGTAGACCAGGCTGCCCTTGGCCTGGCTGGGGAAGATCACCGCGGAAATACCGCTGAGCAGCACAGGGAATACAAGGCCGCAGAGCAGCAGCAGGATAAGCGTCACCACCACGGACTGACGCAGGCCGCGAGAAAATGCGTTCTTTTTCGTTGTTTCATTCATACTAAAGGCCCTCCTCAGATGCCCATTGCCGTCAGGATTGGAACGATCAGCATATCAATGATCTTTATCCCGATGAAGGGAGTGACGACGCCGCCAAGGCCGTAGATCAGCATATTCCGGGCCAGCATCTTCCCGGAGGACATGGGGCGGTACCTGACGCCCTTCATGGCCAGAGGGATGAGGCAGGGGATGATGATCGCGTTGAAGATGAGAGCCGACAGGATGGCGCTGTTCTGCGTGCCGAGGTGCATGATGTTCAAAACGCCCAGCTGAGGGATGGCGGCCATGAACATGGCGGGGATGATGGCAAAATACTTGGCTATGTCGTTTGCGATGGAGAAGGTGGTGAGGGAGCCGCGGGTTATGAGCAGCTGCTTGCCTATCTCCACCACCTCGAGTATCTTGGTGGGGTCGGAGTCCAGGTCGACCATGTTGGCGGCCTCCTTGGCCGCAGTGGTGCCGGAGTTCATGGCAAGGCCCACGTTCGCCTGGGCGAGCGCCGGGGCGTCGTTCGTGCCGTCGCCGGTCATGGCGACGATCTTGCCCTCCGCCTGCTCCTTTTTTATGACGCTTATCTTGTCCTCAGGCTTGCACTCGGCGATAAAGCCGTCCACGCCGGCCTCCTTTGCGATGGTGGCTGCGGTCAGGGGATTGTCGCCCGTGCACATGATGGTCTTGATGCCGATGGCCCGCAGGCGCTCGAAGCGCTCCACCATGCCGGGCTTCACGGTGTCCTTCAGGTAAATGACACCCAGCACCTGTGCGTCCCGGCACACCACGAGGGGCGTGCCGCCCAGCGAGGAGACCTTCTCCACATGGATGTGCAGGTCGGCGGGCACCGTCCCGCCCTGGGAGAGGACGTACTGCTCGATGGCGTCCGAGGCGCCCTTGCGCAGCTTTGTGCCGTCGGGGAGGTCGACGCCGCTCATGCGGGTCTGGGCGGTAAACTCCATATAGGAGGCGCCGGGCGCCTCCACGCTGTCGTCGCCCAGGCGTCGCGCCAGCTCGAGGGTGGATTTGCCCTCGGGGGTCTCGTCGTGCAGGCTGGTCAGCGCCGCGCAGCGGATGAGCTCGCTGCGGCTTGCGCCCTCAACGGGGAAGAAATCGGCGGCCAGGCGGTTGCCGAAGGTGATGGTGCCGGTCTTGTCCAGTATCATGGTGTCCACATCGCCGCAGGCCTCCACCGCCTTGCCGGACATTGCGATGACATTGAAGCGGGTGACGCGGTCCATGCCGGCTATGCCTATCGCCGAGAGCAGGCCGCCGATGGTCGTCGGTATCAGGCAGACCATGAGGGCTATCAGGGTGGACACCGGCAGCTGTACGCCGCTGTAAACGCCGATGGGGTACAGGGTGACGATGACGATGAGGAAAATGATGGTCAGGGAGACCAGCAGGGTGCTCAGGGCTATCTCGTTGGGCGTCTTTTTCCGGGAGGCGCCCTCCACGAGGGCTATCATCCTGTCCAGGAAGCTGTTGCCGGGCTCGGAGGTGATGCGTATCTTCAGCCAGTCGGACACCACGGTGGTGCCGCCGGTCACGGAGCAGAAGTCGCCGCCGCTCTCGCGTACCACGGGCGCGGACTCGCCGGTGATGGCCGATTCGTCCACAGACGCGATGCCCTCGATGACCTCGCCGTCGCCGGGGATGATCTCGCCGGCCTCCACCAGGACGACGTCGCCCTTTTTAAGCTCGCTGGAGGCGACGATGGTCTCGCTGCCGTCCTCGCCCAGCAGGCGGGCGTCGGTGTCCTTCTGGGTCTTTTTCAGGCTGGCGGCCTGGGCCTTGCCCCGGCCCTCCGCCACGGACTCCGCAAAGTTCGCGAACAGCACCGTCACCAGCAGGATGATGGACACTATCAGGTTGTAAGTACGCAGGCCGGTGTCGCCCTCGCCGAACAGCCCCGGCACGATCGTCAGCAGCAGCGTGATCAGGAAACCGGTCTCAACCACGAACATGACCGGATTCTTGAGCATATATCGGGGATCCAGCTTTTTTACGGAGCCGATGAGGGCCTGCTTCAGGATCTCCGGTGTCAGCAGCTTTTTGTTCTTTTTCTTACTCATAGTACGAAAATCCTCCTTAGCCCCAGAGGCTCAGGTGCTCTGCAACGGGGCCCAGAGCCAGCGCCGGGAAGAATGTAAGCGCGGCAAAGATATACACCACGAACACAAGGATGACGGCAAAGCTCACAGTGCCGGTCTGCAGCGTGCCGGCAGACTCGTTTACATAGTCCTTCTTCATCAGCGAGCCCGCAATGGCCAGCTGGATAACGATGGGCAGATAGCGTCCCAGGAACATGACGACGCCGGTGGTGATGTTCCAGAAGGGGCTGTTGTCCGCCAGGCCCTCGAAACCGGAGCCGTTGTTGGCGGCGGAGGAGGCGTATTCATACAGCACCTGGCTCAGGCCGTGGAAGCCGGGGTTCGTGATGCCGGCCCTGCCCGCGTCCGTCGCCACCGCCAGGGCGGAGAAGGCCAGGATGAGCAGGGGGTGTATGATGATGGCCAGCGCGGTGAGCTTCATCTCGCGCCCCTCTATCTTCTTGCCGAGATACTCGGGGGTGCGCCCCACCATCAGGCCGCAGATGAACACCGCCAGGATGGCGTACAGTATCATATTCATGAGGCCCACGCCCTTGCCGCCGAAGACGCAGTTGAGCATCATGTGCAGCAGCGGCACCATGCCGCCCAGAGGTGTCAATGTGTCGTGCATATTGTTGACCGTGCCCGTGGTGAAAGACGTGGTCACTGTGGTGAACATGGCGGACTGGGCGATGCCGAAGCGTACCTCCTTACCCTCCATGCTGCCTGCGGACTGGTCGAGGCCGAGCGCGGCCAGGGCCGGGTTGCCCTGCAGCTCTGCCCAGTAGCACAGGCCCAGGCCCGCCAGGAACAGGAGGCCCATGGCGAGGAAGATGCTCCGGCCCTCCCTGCCGAACAGCCGGGTGGTGAGCCCCTCGCGATGTGCCGGCAGCGCGCCCTCCGGGGCTTTCTGATGCCCGCGGCGGCTGTCCCCCATCATTTTGCCGAAGGTGATGACGCAGGCACCGGGCAGCAGCATCATGGAATACAGCTCGATCAGGTTGGACAGGATGGTGGGGTTCTCCATGGGCGTGGCGGAATTGGCCCCGAAGAAACCGCCGCCGTTGGTGCCCAGGTGCTTTATTATCTCGAGCGCCGCCACGGGGCCCATGGCCAGCACCTGAAACGTGCCCTCGAGGGTCTTAACCACCACGTTGCCCGAGAAATTCTGCGGCACGCCCTGCCACACCAGCAGCAGCCCGCCCACCAGGGAAAAGGGCAGCAGCACACGGGTGGTGATGCGTACGAGGTCGGCAAAGAAGTTGCCCACGTCGTCCTTCGTCTTCCCGGCGAGGCCGCGGATGAAGGCCACGCAGGCGGCGTAGCCGCTGGCCGCCGAAACGAACATCATGAAGATGATGACCAGCATCTGGGAGAGATAGCTCAGGCCGCTCTCGCCGGAGTAGTGCTGAAGGTTGGTGTTGGTCATGAAGCTGATGATGGTGTTGAAGGCCAGCGTGGGCTCCATGCCCTCGATGCCGTTCGGATTGAAGAGCGGGATGCTCTGGATGCGCAGGATGACGTAGCCGATGGCTATCATCACCGCGTTGGTGCCTATGAGGGCCAGGGCGTACTGTTTCCAGTTCATGCCCTTGCGGGGATCTACCCCGCCCAATTTGTATATCACGCCGTCCACCCGGTCAAAGACCGGGTCGGCAAAGGTGCGCTTTCCTGCGGCGATATGATAGAGATACCGCCCCACCGGGATGACAAGGATCAGATAGACGATCAATGTCAGTACCAGCTGCAACATATGAAACTCCTCCTATATTTCCTCCGGCGTCAAAAACGCTCCGGATGCGCCAGGGCGTATACCAGATAGCCGCCCAGCAGCAAAACAATGATCCCGAGTAAAATCATGCCGTTCAACTCCTGTCCCATCATTCCTGAGATTCGACTTGCCGCTGGCACCAGTTCGTCAGCAGCCATACAAGGCCGAAACCGGCCAGCAGGGTCACTGCCATAAAGCAATCCATCATACAACAGGGCTTCCTTTCGTCGATATAATGATGCCGGGCCGCATGCGGCGTTTCCCGGCAGGCAAAACATACTGTATCTGTTTTGCGCTCATAGCATACTGCCGTCCGTAAAAAGTGGGGATTAAGAAAGATAAGGGAACATTAACAGGAGATTTAGATTTCCCCTCGGGCGGCGCCCTGCGCTAGCATCTTTTCCGCTCCGCCCCGTTCCGCTCCTCCTGCAGCCTGATGCGCTCCTGGCTGAGGCCGCACTGGCTCAACATGGCGATCATGAGGTTCTTTTCAAAGGCGTCCGGTATGGGGTAGCCCGCGATGGGTATGCCCACGACGCCCATGGCGCCCTGCGTCCCCCTGACGGAAAGGAAGAGCCAGTCTGAGTCCGGCAGCGTGCTCGTGGTCGCGCCCGCGTGCTTGTTGTTTTTCTGCACCCACTTGGCCACGCCGAGCTCTTCCGAGCCCAGCCCGGCCAGGACGCCCCGTTCGTCGGGCGGCTCCACCCGGAACTCCAGCTCCCTTCCCGTCCCGCTCAGGGCGTATAGGACGGGACGGTCGAAGAGCCTGTTGAGCTGCTCCGCTGTCAGGCGCAGGCAGTCCCATTCCGTCCGCCCCTTCTGCAGCTTCTGGCTGCTGCCCAGCAGCAGCTCCGTGTAATAGCTCTTCTGCGCCGCCAGACGGGCCTGCGCTTTCACGCGGCTGGCCAGAGAGCTGGCAATGACGCTGGAGAAAAGCATGATGAGGAAGGTGACGGGATAGCTCGGGTCGTTCGCCTGAAAGGTATATCGGGGCTCCGTAAAGAGGAAATTGAAGGCGGCGACGCTCAAAAGGGAGCCTGCGGCTCCATAGAGGTGCCCGTCCGTGCAGACCGCTGTGATGAGCACCCCCAAAATATAGACCGTGATGATGTTCGACTCGCTGAACCCCGCGTGATAAAAGCCGAAGCCCGCGAGCGACGAGAGCAGCAAAGAGGCCAGCATAATACCCGTGTCCTTCCATGTGAAGCGGGCTTTAGGGGCGCGGAGCCTCCCGAGCGGCTTTTTGTACAGCGGCTGGTGGTCAGGGATGATGTATATGTCCAGGTCAGTCAGCTCGATAAGGCGGTCTGCCAGGCTCTTTTTGCCCGTTATAGGGTTCTGCCTGTGGTTCAGGCGGCCCATGACGATCTTTGTGACCCCGCTGACGCGGGCATATTCCGCTATCTGCACGGCGGGGTCTGTGCCGTACACCGTGGAGATCTGCGCGCCCAGCTGTTCCGCAAGATGCAGGTTGTCACGCAGGCGCTTCAGGTTTTCGCCGGAGAGCTCCTTCGTCTCCGGCGTCTGCACGAACAGCGCGGTAAAGCCGCTGTGGAAGGCCTCGGCCATACGTGCGGCGGTACGGATCACCTTCGCATTGGATGGAGCGGAGGAGAGGCAGATCAGGATATGCTCCCCGGCCCTGGCGCTCTTTTCCTTGCCCTCGTGCAGAGCCGCCCGGTTCAGCTGATCTGCGGTGCGCCGCATGGCGATCTCGCGCAGGGCGGCCAGGTTCTCTGCGGTGAAAAAGTTCTGGAGCGCCTGCTCCGCCTGGCGCTCCCGGTACACTTTTCCCGCCTGCAGGCGCTTTACCAGCTCGTCGGGCTCTATATCCACCAGTTCGACCTGATCGGCCCGGTCAAAAATGTGATCCGGTATCCGCTCATTGACCGCGATGCCCGTTATGGAGGACACCAGGTCGTTGAGCGACTCCAGATGCTGCACATTGACCGTGGTATAGACGCTGATGCCGGCCTTGAGCAGCTCCTCCACATCCTGATACCGCTTCGTGTGCCGGCTGCCCCGGGCGTTGTTGTGGGCAAGTTCGTCCACCAGGATGAGCTGCGGCTTTCTCTGCAGCGCACGGTCAAGGTCGAGCTCCTTCAGCCCTATCCCGCGATAGTCGATCTCTTTGCAGGGCAAAACCTCCAGCCCCTCGAGGAGCGCCAGTGTATCCGGCCTGGCGTGGGGCTCCACATAGCCTACCACGACGTCCACGCCCTCTTTCCGGGCCTGATGGGCCGCCTCCAGCATGGCGTAGGTCTTGCCGACGCCCGCCGCATAGCCGAAAAAGATCTTCAGTTTTCCGACGGGCTCCGGTATGGTTTGCTGCGTTTTCTCCATATGCATCTTCTCCTGCAATACCGGTCTGTGTCCTACATGGGCGTTCGTATCGTACCATGCGGGATACTATAAAATGATAAGGGTTCTCGAAAGCGCGTTAAGGCCGGATTAAGAAATAGGCAAAAAACAAGCCGAATGCCGTTAAAAACAGCATTCGGCTCGAGAAATTTATGATGGGGTCATTATCGGATCGAACTATTGACTGACGCTACCTTCAAGTTTTTTGGGGAAGCATTATACGCATGAGACCGTGGTAACATCATTGGCGCAGGGGATCCGCCGCCGCTTCAAAACCGCCGAGCTCGCGACGCACAGCTACACAGTGAGCTGTGTCTGCGCGAGACGGAATGCCCGGCGGCGGCCTGTCTGGCTGCGCTTGAGGTGGAAACGCCGACGAATCGGGATCGCATTCACATATTCCCCGTGGCGTACATTATGGCGCTGACGGCGATCACGGGCGCCGTTTCGCAGCGGAGGATGCGCTCTCCCATGGAGCAGAGCGTCATGCCGCAGACCCTGGCCATCTTGGCCTCCGCCTCCGTGAAGCCGCCCTCCGGGCCGGTCACGACAGAGCCGGTCTTGAAGCTCCCGGCCGCTTCGATCGCCTCCTTCATGGGAAGCCGGTCATCCCCGGTCTCGTACATGAAGAGCTTCAGCTCGGCCTTTATCGCCATATTCAGCATCTCCACGTAGTTGTGCTCGTAAGCGACTTCGGGTATCCTGCCCCGCCCGGACTGCTGAGCGGCGGCTTCGGCGATCCGCGAGAAGCGCTCCAGTTTCTTTTCCATGCTCCGCCCGTCCGGCCTCGCCACGCAGCGCTCGCTGTTGAAGAAGACGATCTTTGAGGCCCCGGCTTCAACGGATTTCTGTATGAGGAAGTCGGCGCGTTCGCCCTTCGGCAGACCCGCATAGACGGTGAGCTCCACATCGGGCTCGCCCTTGCACGGCACGACCTCCAGCACCTCAGCCTCGGCCTCCTCCGGGCCTGAGCTGACGAGCCGGCAGCGGTAGTCCGTTCCCCTCCCGTCGCAGATCACCACGTCTTCGCCGGGCCGCATCCTCAGCACCCTGATATGCTCTGCATCCTGGCCCCTGATTATCGCCCGGCCGCCTGCTATATTGCTCCCGGCCATGAAAAACCTTGCCATGCGCTTACCTCCGCCCGCCTCTTTTTTCTCGATTATCTCACATCCGTCACGGCTTTTCAAGCACGGCATAATATGTATCAGGAATACAGTGGAGGTATGGCACATGGATGGGAGCTATAATTCGGCTTTCGACGGCTTTGACGAGGTATGGAACCGGGTCTGCGGCAAGGCGGAGGCGGCAGAGCCCGGGCTGGATCAGCTGAGAGGGTTTATAACGGACGAGGCCTGCGCCTCGGCGTATTACGAGGCGGCGTCGAGGAAGTTTCCCGTGTATTCGCAGAGACTGCGGCAGCTTGCCGCCGAAGAGCGCTGCCACCTGAAACAGCTCCAGGGGGAGCACTTCCTCATGACCGGTGAGGTATATCCGCCTCCCGGCTCCTGCCCCCTGCCGAGGGGAGGGCTCTGCGCCCTGCGCTCGGCCTATTGCGACGAGTTACAGGCAGCAAACGCCTATCGGGCGGCGGCGGAAGCCGAGAGCGTCCCGGCTCTCCGCGGGCTTTATCTGAAGAACGCCTCGGACGAGGAGCGCCACGCGGGGATACTGAAGGAGCTCATACTCAGGTCGCTGTAATTTCAAGTTTTTTTACTTGACTTTATTGGAATTATCATTTAATATATATGGGCGTCAACTGGATAAAGTCAGTTCGGGCAACGCGTGGAGATGTCGCGTAGTTGGTCGAGCGCGCACGATTGGAAATCGTGTAAGG